>JAGOGO010000242.1 GCA_017996625.1 Deltaproteobacteria bacterium
GTCAGTCTCAGCGATAGTTCGTCATCCCCGCGAAGCTTGTCCTTCGGTGCATAACAGACCCCGCGGAGGCGGGGAGCGGGAGCCAGGAATTCTACGTGCTTATGGACTCCCGCCGAGAGGCGGGAATGCCACCATGCCGTCAGGGTTGGGATGCCATGAAAGCGCATGTCTCTCATCAGATCCACCCCATGAGGCCGGCAGACCGTATTCCGGTAGTGAGTACACTCGTCATTACCCTGGCGGTGGTGTTTGCGGCCAAGCAGTTTTGGGGAAGTTCATTACAGGCCCTCTTCGCCCTCAACCCTTATGAGGTCTTGAATCATTTTCATTTTTGGCGGCTCGGCTCCTATCTCTTTCTCCATGGTGATGTCCTTCATCTTCTTCTGATTACTGGTGGTCTTTATTTTTTTGGCAGAGAGCTGGAGCTGGAGTGGGGAAGCTGGGTTTTTCTCAAGTACTTTGCGGCATGTGGGGTAGGTGCGGGTGTGTGTATGGTGTTGCTTGCGCCTTCTTCGCAGTTTAGTTCGATGGGCTCTTCCGGCGCTCTCCTTGGTCTGCTTCTCGGCTATGCCCTTTATTTCCCCAAAAGAACTCTGTTCTCATCGTTTCGATTCGAAACCAGCATGAAGGTGGTACTGGCGCTGTATGGAGCTCTGGTCTTATATTTTTCTTTGCAGTATACAGAAAAGGGAATAGCGTCTTTGGCACCGTTGGGCAGTTTGGTGGCAGGCTTTTTGTACCTTAACTATTATTCCTTAAGGTGCCTCACTGTCCGGCAGCTGCGCGAGTATCGAGCTCAGCAGGCACGCAAACGATATCAGGTGATTGATGGCGGAAAAATTCGCACGAAAGGACGGCGCACCCATGCAGAGAATGGCCGTTCATGATCGGCCAGGATGTCAGTTGGAAGCCTATGCGGTTTGCTGTTAAGATGACGTACAGGAAGGTCTGAAAGACGGATGAAATACATGCTGTGGATTTCGGTGCTCGTGATCCGCTGCTGTCCCGCTACTCGAGCAGACGGCGCAACGCTCGCAGTTCTTCAAGGGTGCTGAGAAGAGCTGTCTTTACATCGATTCCGGCAACGTCTGTATCGTCTCTTTTTTCTTCGCGAATAATCTCATCGAGCCTTTTTTTTGCGCCCGCAATCGTGTACTGCTCTTCATAAAGAAGTCGTTTGATTTCAAGAATTATATGGAGGTCGCGCCGCTTGTAGAGTCGATGTCGGGATTGAGTTCGGACCGGTCGGATAAGCTTGAACTCGGTTTCCCAGTATCGAAGCACATATGGCTCTAGGCCGGTAATCCTGCTTACTTCGCTGATGCGGAAGTACAGCTTATCGGGGATCGATTTCTCGTCGTTCCCTTGTCGATCATGAAGATCGAAAGGCAACGTTCGATTATTGTTCATTCAGTACCTTTTTCAAGATGGGACTCGATTTGAAGGTGAGAACCCGTCTCGCGGAGATTTCTATCTCATCGCCAGTCTGAGGGTTGCGTCCGCGGCGGGCTCGTTTTTTTCTGACCACGAAATTCCCAAACCCAGAAATCTTGATTCGCTCTCCTGTAACCAGCGTTTCTTTCATCAGCTCCAGAACCAGCTCGACAATACGTGATGATTCCTCTTTAGAGAGGCCGACTTTCTCATAAATATTCTCGACGATATCCGCTTTAGTCATAGATTTCTCTCCCTTTTCAGGTTCTTAATTCCAAAGTGAGACTGTTCATGAGATGGTCTACAATATGGTTATGATATCTATTGACTTCTTCATCAGTGAGACTTCGATCGGGAGCCTGAAACTTAAGTCGGAAGGCAAGGCTTTTCTTACCTGAAGGTATGTTTTCTCCCTGGTACAGGTCGAAAACTCGCACTTCCTCAAGATACCGAGCATGTGCTCCCGTGATGGCATCCTGGACAGTCTGGCTCTCCAGAGTCGTGTCAGCTATCAGAGCAATATCCCGATAGACAGCTGGGAATTTCGGCAATGGTTTTAAATGCTTTTCCTGAACAGTACAATAATTCATTATTTTTCCAAAGTCAACCTCAAATACAACAATTTTTTTAGGAATTTCAAAGTTATCAGCGACGTGCGGATGCACTTCACCGATTATTCCGACCGGTTCCCCTTGGATCTCGATGGAAGCTGCAATTCCCGGATGCAGCATCGGCATCGAGCTACTGGCGACAAACCTGACCTTGTCCAAGGCAAAATGGTGAAAAATGTTTTCCAGTACACCCTTTATATCGTAAAAATCAACATCTTCATCCCGGGTGTTCCAGGATTCCGGGCTGCGTCGGCCGCACAACAGGGCTGAGAGCATCAGCCGTTCATCAGGCAGTGAACCTTCAGCCTTTGGGTGGAATACCGTTCCGATCTCAAACAGCTTAAGATCCATAGTGCCGCGATTGCAGTTGTTGCGGGCTGTGAGCAAGAGCCCGGGAAGCAGCGTGGTGCGCATGACCGATTGGTCCTGGGAAAGCGGGTTGGCTATGGACAACGAATGACCAAGGAGGTGATGGTCAGGCAGCATCAATGCTTCTACATTCTTTGGCGAAATGAAGCTGTACGTAATTACCTCGAAGAATCCACTGTTAGTCAGGAGCAGACGAAGCTTCTGCTGTTTGTCGAATAGACGGCGTTCCTGGTACTGGAATGCATCCATTTCCGGCAGCGTAACAGGAATATTTTCATAGCCGTGAAGGCGGGCGATTTCCTCGATTAGATCAACATCCTCTTTCAGATCTCCTCTCCAGGAAGGCGCGGTAGCCAGGATAGTCTGATCGTGGCGAGTAACGGAGATATGGAGCCGCTTCAAGCAGCCGATCATCTGGTCGGGAGCAATGTTCACGCCGAGCACGACCGGAACCTTATCGAGCTTGAGCTCAATCGCCGGAGGGTCCGGGATAGCTTGCGGATACACATCTAACACTCCGCGGGCAACGATTCCTCCCGCCAATTCAGCAATGAGCTGAGCCGCATGATTGAGAGCAGGGATTACAGCCTCAGGATCGACGCCTTTTTCGAATCGGGCTGAAGACTCGGTCTGAAGGCCCAGAAAACGTGAGGTGCGCCGAATACCGTGAGGGGTGA
>JAGOGO010000243.1 GCA_017996625.1 Deltaproteobacteria bacterium
TTAGCCGCCTGAAGGAGTGGCGCTCCATTGCCACTCGCTACGAGAAGTTGGCCGAAAGCTTCGAGAGTGTCATGCTCCTGCGCTTTATCAGAATTTGGCTCCATGACCTATTGTCATACACTCCCTAAGACGACTGTTCCGAATTTATCAAAAGGGCATTAATTCTGGTGGAGTTCGAAAGATCGGCATCCCGTAGTTCGTCATTCCCGCGAAGGCGGGAATCCAGAACTGCAGGGTACGTTCCGTTCTAGGTGACGCTGCAGTGGCAGAATCCGACATCGTAGCAAAGATGAGATCCTCTTGCTTCTTGCCTCTTCCTTCTATGCTCCTGGCCCGATCTCTTCATGCAAGATCTTCATCAGTACCTTTCCTACCTTAATCGGGTCATGTCGAACGGAATCGAGCTTGTGGAGCTTTCGCTTGCCGGTCCACTGTTCTTCAATGAGGTCAGCAACTATGGTGCTGGATCCTTGTGATGCTATTGACTTTATCTCTTCGGCTGAGGGCATAAGGACCTGGATCCCATCATCGCGGTATGCATCTACCGCTTGAGAAACAGGCGGGCGATTGTTAATCAGCACATAGTCCGGCGATACGGCGCCGAGATAGCAGGCAATGGTAGCGACATGATCGGCCACTGTCATCCCATCGGTCTGTCCCGGTGTTGTGGTCGTATTGCAACAGTATACGGCCGGCGCTTTTGCCGTGTTGATGGATTCTACCAGACCAGGCACAACCAGACAGGCGACAAGGGAGGTAATCAGGCAGCCAGGCCCGATCACGATCAGATCTGCTGCCGCTACCGCTTCCGCAATTCCCCGGCCAAGAGCAATGTCATCTCGATCGAGGGAAACGCTCCGAATGCGCGGCTTGCCCACTCGCCGCACCAGGTGTTCGCCAATAACCTCTTGTCCATCTTCCAGAATGGCCTTCAGCTGTGCACTTTCAGCGGTCACCGGCAGCACGGTTCCGCGCGTTCTCAGAAGTTTTGCTGCCTCTTTCACCGCCTGTGAGAAGTCACCGGTCATCTGAGCGAGACCAGCCAGTATCAGATTGCCCAGAGCCATACTGTTCATTTCCGGCACGCGATCGACGGGAAGCCGGTACTCAAACAGGTCTCTGAGCAGTCGACACTGACCATCCTCTACCGCTGCAAATGCCGAGAGCACTGCCCGAACATCTCCTGGCGCCGGCATGCCAAACCGTTCCCGAATGAGACCCGTACTGCTGCCGGTGTCGGTAGTCGGAACAACGGCGGTAAGGTAAGGACCACAATCCTTTAAACCATCAATCAGAAGGGACGCTGTTGAAATACTGCCGACGCTGACGATGTGAGGACTAGTGCTCATAGGTTTTAACGAGGATATGGTGATCACAATACGAGACTGAAATAGGACAGTAATGGTGCGCACAGCGCACCCTACAAGCTGGAACAATGGAATAGTGGAATGGTGCAATGATGGGTATTGTTTTAAAGATCAGGACACCAAAGGAGACAACCATTATTCCATTATTCCATTATTCCATTATTCCATTTTCCCGTTCTTCCTTGCCCTTTGCATAACAATGCCGCGAGTACCAGTCAACCTGCCGGCATATTCCCATAATGAGATTGACGTCGCTCGTCTGTAGTCCCAGGCGCGAACAGAACCGTCGAATGTTCATCATCCAGTGTTCCGGATTTTCCGGTTGGATAAAGCTGATCATAACAAGAATGTCCCTGACCCTCGCATACATCAACTCCAGCTCTTCGGAGCTGGCAAGCTGAGAGCTTCTCCGTTCCGGCGGGTCAAAACTGGCGCAGAATATTTCGTAGCACATGACCATCACTGCCTGGGCGAGGTTAAGGGAAGAAAAATCAGCAGTAGGGATCTTCACCAGCTGATGACAAAACCTGATCTCATCATTGGTCAGACCTCGGTCCTCCGAACCAAAAAGGAGAGCAACGGCATTGTGCGGAGCATGCTGCAGCACTTCCAAAGCCGACTCCCGGGGACTTAGAAAGGCTCTCCTTATAGTGCCCACCCGTGCAGTTGTACCCGCTATATACCCAAAAGGTGCCAGAGCCTTGCCGAGATCATCATGTACCTGCATGGTTTTGATCAAGCCTGCCGCCTTGTGCGTTGCCATTCTGAGCATTCGCTCCTCATCCAGACATTCGGGTGAAACGACAACAAGCCCTCCCATACCCATATTGCGGCACGCCCGGGCCGCAGCTCCGATGTTTTCTGGAAACCGGGGGCGGCAGAGAACGACGGAAACATTTTTGAGCAATCGTTTCTGATCCATTCTGTATCGATTAGCGTTCTGTATCGGTATAGTAAAAGCTTGAGGTTAACGATCTCGCATAACGACAATGATGTGCGATCTGCGTCTTGTGATGTGGGTCAGAAAATGTGAGATAAAGCTTTAGTGCTAAACTAGTTCTCATATCTCACATCGCATATCCCACATCTCACATCCAGATCTTGAACTTTGGACTTTGAATCGCTCGCGATGCGCGGCGCAGTAAAAAGCTCCAGATGCAAGACGCCAAGGGAGCGACGACTGAGGCGTATAGCTAATACGCTGCAAGGAGGAGCGACCGAAGGCAACACAGCAGCTGAGCTTTTGACAATGCCGCGACTATTGCGCTCCTACCGCATGCAAGTACAGAACAGCTTCCCGGATTCCGTCTGCCCCGATCAGAGCATTTACCTGATCATCATAGAATGCGCCAATACTGACTGATCCTAATCCGAGAGAAACAGCCTCGAGTGCAATATTTTGACTTGCATGACCGGCTTCCATATATATGTAACGCATACCGCGCTCGCCGTATTTTTTCTTTGTTCGTTCAAAGACTGCGGAGAGAACAAACGTTACCCCTGAAGATTCCAGGACGTCCTGCCCCAAACCAGCCCGACAAAGTTGCCGGCTGAAATTTCCGGTCTCCTGGAGTTCAAGACTGTGGTCATCGGGAATATAATGGTAGATCCCCTGCTCCACCCCCTCTACACGGTTAACCACTGCATACACTTCCAGAGGATAGAGCGCTCCGGCGGATGGCACCGCCCGCAGTGCAT
>JAGOGO010000070.1:0-7147 GCA_017996625.1 Deltaproteobacteria bacterium
ATCCAGGCATGCTGCGTGGTTATGGACTCCCGCCTGCGCGGGAGTGACGGGTTTTTGACTTCCAACGAAGTGGGCATCACTTCGTTGCTCATAGGTTGCCGCCACGCGGCTTACTGGCGCTTTTTACGAGTCCGTCAAACCTTGAATCTTGAATTTTGAACCTTGAACTATAGTAGATACAGATTTTGCTTGACAAATAGTAGGTGACCGAAATAATATAACAAGTAAGCCCGCCCATGTTATTTCAGGTGACAGCTTTCATACGATAAGAACCTACCTTTTCAGGGTGATCCAGAAAAGTTTATTTTTTGAACAATGATCTGTAAAGAGATGGCGGTGTCAAAAAGGTCCGTATCGGTGTAAAGAGACGAATCGGAATTGCTTTGTGATAAGTTTCCTTTCCCTTACTTAGGCTTAGCTCGCTGAGTTTTCAAATCCAGTAACTACTCTCAGATTCAAATAACCAATACTTGTACATTCCGTCCTCTATGGGCCATACGGTTCCTCCGTGAATGCGATACGATACGAGGCCTTGCAGAACCTGCCGCGTGACTGCAGGCAATGGCCAGCGTACAATCAACTACTCTAACAACTGGAAAAGTGCAAACATCATGAACCTGAAAGAACTCAAGGCAAAAAAAATTAGCGAATTGACTACAATGGCGAAACACCTTGGCCTGGAAGGCGCCAGCGGCATGCGAAAACAAGAACTCATATTCTCTCTGCTCCAGGCGGAAATCGAAAAAAACGGTTCCATTTATGGAGAAGGCGTTCTCGAAACCTTGTCCGATGGCTTCGGATTTTTGCGAGCGCCTGACTACAATTATCTTCCCGGCCCCGATGACATCTATGTTTCCCCTTCTCAGATTCGCCGCTTCAACCTGCGCACGGGTGATACGGTATCCGGACAGATCCGGCCCCCGAAAGACTCGGAACGGTATTTCGCTCTTCTCAAAGTTGAGGCAATCAATTACGATGACCCTGAAGTTTCCCGCGATAAGATTCTGTTCGACAATCTTACCCCTCTTTATCCGCAAGAACACATCGTGCTCGAGACTGAAGCCGAGGACTTCACGATGCGGATCATGGACCTGCTCACCCCGATCGGCAAAGGACAGCGTGGCTTGATTGTGTCGCCGCCTCGTGCCGGGAAGACGGTTATCCTTCAGAAGATAGCCAACAGCATCGCGAAAAACCACAAGGAAATTGTCCTGATCGTGCTCCTTATTGATGAGCGACCGGAAGAAGTGACCGACATGCAGCGTTCAGTCAAGGGCGAAGTTATCAGTTCAACCTTTGATGAACCGGCCACGCGACATGTACAGGTTGCGGAAATGGTTATCGAGAAGGCGAAACGACTTGTCGAGAACAAGCGTGATGTCGTCATCCTGCTCGACAGCATTACCCGGCTCGCCCGCGCTTACAATACAGTCGTTCCACCCAGCGGCAAGGTGCTCTCCGGTGGTGTTGACTCCAATGCGCTGCACCGGCCGAAGCGATTTTTCGGTGCTGCCCGCAACATTGAAGAAGGGGGCAGCCTCACCATTCTCGCTACTGCTCTGATCGACACCGGCAGCAGGATGGATGAAGTTATCTTCGAGGAATTTAAAGGCACCGGCAACATGGAAATCTATCTGGATCGTAAGTTGAGTGATCGCCGCATCTTCCCGGCCATCGACATCAATCGATCCGGTACGAGAAAAGAAGAGCTTCTGCTCTCAAAGAAAGACCTCAACCGGGTGTGGATCTTGCGAAAAGTCTTGCAACCTTTGAGTCCTATTGATACAATGGAATTTATTCTCGAAAAGATGAGCGAAACCAAGACAAATGTCGAGTTTCTCGACTCAATGAATCATTAGGACAGCGGAAAATTCGACAGGTCTTAATTTCTTAAAAGAAAAAGGCACGCTCAGTGCGTGCTTTCTTTTTTGCGGAGGTCAGCATGAAAGAAGGAATTCATCCTAAATACGTTGAGACTACTATTAGCTGCGCCTGCGGGAATGTTATCCAGACGCGCTCAACAGTAGAGGATATTAAGGTGGAAGTTTGCTCCGCCTGCCACAGTTTCTACACCGGCCAGCAGAAATTTATCGACTCAGCCGGCCGCGTGGAAAAATTTCAGCAAAAGTACGGCAAGAAATCGATGCCCAGCACGTACAAGGGCAAGTCGAAGAAAACAGAGCCGGCCCAATAAGCTTCACCTGACTAATTATTGATATTACATGTTCCAGAAACTGGAATCACTCGAAACTCACTACGAGAGCCTGGCAAAACGCCTGAGCGACCCTGAAGTTCTTGGAGATAAAGAAGAATATCGCAAGGTTTCTCAAGAGTATGCTGAGCTCTCCCGCCTCGTGGATACATTCCGGTCCTACAAGCACCTAACCGAGGAACTCGAGAAAAACAAACAGCTCCTGCTGGATGATGATCCTGAGATTCATGACCTTGCCCAGGAAGAAATAGCCTCTCTGAAGGAAAGACTTCAGGACATCGAGCAGGAGTTGAAGATGATGATGATGCCTCAGGATCCGCTCGACAAAAAAAACATCATCGTTGAAATTAGAGCCGGAACGGGCGGGGAAGAAGCTGCTCTTTTTGCCGCTGATCTTTTTCGCATGTATACCCGCTATGCGGAAATAAAAGGATGGAGAACGGAGATTCTCAGTCACCATCCCACCGGACTCGGCGGCATTAAGGAAATCATTGCTCTCATTGAAGGCAACCAGGTGTATAGTCAACTCAAGTACGAAAGCGGCGTCCATCGCGTCCAGCGCGTACCCAGCACCGAGTCTCAGGGCCGGATTCACACCTCGGCAGTCACTGTCGCGGTTTTGCCGGAAGCAGAAGAAGTGGACGTAACCATCGATCCCAACGATCTTCGGATTGACTATTTCCGTTCATCAGGGCCCGGAGGTCAGCACGTAAACAAGACGGATTCGGCAGTTCGGCTGACCCATCTGCCAACCGGGATGGTTGTCTCCTGTCAGGACGAAAAATCTCAGCACAAAAACAAGGCTAAAGCCATGAAAGTGCTGCGCGCTCGCCTTCTCGATCTTGCGATCGAAGAGCAGCATGCTGAGATCTCGCAGACACGAAAAAGTCAGGTAGGTTCGGGAGATCGCAGCGAACGCATTCGAACGTATAACTTTCCCCAAGGACGCATCACCGATCACCGGATCGGCCTCACTGTGTATCGGCTCGAAGATGTTCTCGAAGGAAATCTCGAGCAGCTGATCGAACCTCTAAGGACCTACTTTCAGAACGAAGCCTTAAGAGCAGAAGCAGTTGGAACTTAGCCTCGTTTACCGAAACCCGCATACAGTTTTAGCCTGTCTCAACGAAACAACTGACTATCTTGCCTCCTCCTCTCCGGAGACACCTCGACTGGATGCCGAAGTGCTTCTCGCCCACGTACTTGGTCTCGATAAGGCCGGCCTCTATCGTAATCTCTATGATATCGTTCCGCCCTCACGTCGTGAAGAATTACGTGAACTGGCTGATCGTCGAATCAAAGGCGAACCCGTCTCCTACATTCTCGGCCGCAAGGAATTTTGGTCACTGACGTTCACTGTCGGACCCGGGGTTATGGTTCCTCGGCCTGAAACCGAAACCGTGGTCGAAGCAGCGCTCGCTTCCTTCCCTCCCGGATCATCACCACGGGTGCTCGATCTCGGGACCGGCAGCGGTTGTCTCGCTGTTGTCATCGCTCGAGAGCTGCCGGGGGCTACGGTTTTTGCGACGGATCGGTCTCCACAGGCTCTTGCCTTTGCCCGTCAGAATGCTGCCGTTCACCAGGTGAACATTACTTTTGTCGAAGGTGATCTTTTCCAACCTGTTGCCGATCGTCCGGCCTGGTTCGACCTGATCGTTTCTAATCCGCCCTATATACCCTCATCCCACATTCCACTCCTTCCGGCCGGGTTGCGCGACTATGAACCGCACGGAGCTTTTGACGGCGGTCCGGATGGACTGGTTTTCTACCGACGTATTATTGACCAGGCTCACACCTATCTGAGTGCCGGCGGTGTCTTGGTACTTGAAGTCGGCTACGATCAAAGCGAGATCGTTCAGAAGCTTATTGTGGACGCAGGATTCTATCAGGCGCCCGAGACAGTGAAAGACCTGGCAGGTATTGAGCGGGTGGTCAGGACGCGAAGACATTGAACGGATCGAACCGTTGGAACGTCCGTATTCTACTTGCATTATTTTTTTCATAATTTCATAATGAGCCGTGCTCATTCATTATGATCGTGTCGCTCTATTCCGAAAACAGCAAGGAGGTTTTCATGAGAAGTGATCGAATGAAGTCAGGACTGGAAAAAGCACCCCATCGCGCCTTATTCAAAGCCATGGGATATACCGACCAGGAAATTGGTCAGCCGATGATCGGGGTTGTCAATTCAGCTAATGAAATCATTCCCGGTCACCTTCACTTGAACTCGATTGCCCAGGCGGTGAAAGCCGGCGTCCGTCTCGCTGGCGGGACACCCATTGAATTTTCCACTATCGGCGTATGCGATGGCATTGCCATGAATCATGAGGGCATGCGCTACTCACTTCCCAGCCGTGAGCTGATTGCCGATTCAGTAGAGATTATGGCTCGTGCGCATCCGTTCGATGGGTTGGTGTTGATCCCCAATTGTGACAAGATCGTTCCGGGCATGCTCATGGCAGCCCTTCGGCTCAACATACCTTCCGTTGTAGTAAGCGGCGGACCGATGCTCGCAGGCCGCTATGAAGGGCAAGACGTGGATCTGATCACGGTATTCGAAGGTGTAGGAAAAGTCAAAGCGAACGCGCTTACTGAAACCGAGCTTCGAAGCCTTGAGGAATGCGCTTGTCCAGGATGTGGATCCTGTTCGGGCATGTTCACCGCAAATTCGATGAACTGCTTGACCGAAGCTTTAGGCCTCGGGTTGCCCGGCAATGGGACCATTCCTGCCGTCTATGCCGCTCGGCTCCGCCTTGCCAAGACCGCCGGAGCGCGAGTAATGGATCTGGTGCTCAAGGGGATTCGACCGCGGGATATCGCCACCCTGGACGCTTTTCGCAACGCACTCACAGTTGATATGGCCCTTGGCTGTTCAACCAACACCATCCTCCACGTTCCTGCAATTGCGCACGAAGCCGGCATTGACCTCAACCTCGATGTGCTGAACGAGATTAGCGTCAAGACTCCCCATATCTGTTACCTGAGTCCGGCCGGTCCTCATCATCTCCAGGATCTCGACGAAGCTGGCGGTATTCCAGCCGTGATGGCCGAATTGGCCAAGAAGAATCTCATTAATCTTAACACGCTTACGGTGAACGGCACTACTATGGGCGAAAATTTGGCGCACGCGACCGTAAAAAATCCTGAGGTCATTAAATCAGTAGAGCAGCCGTATCATACCCAGGGTGGAATCGCCATCCTGCGTGGCAATCTCGCTCCTCAGGGAGCTGTTGTAAAACAGTCCGCGGTTGCGGATGAAATGCTTCGAAGTGAGGGAAAAGCCCGGGTCTTCAATTCTGAAGAAGAAGCAGTCGATGCGATCCTCGGTGGACGTATTTACCCTGGGGATGTCGTCGTAATCCGCTACGAAGGCCCGAAGGGCGGACCAGGCATGCGCGAGATGCTCACCCCTACGTCGGCCATTGCCGGCATGGGACTTGACAAAGATGTAGCGCTCATCACTGACGGACGCTTCAGCGGTGGAACCCGTGGTGCTGCTATCGGCCATATCTCTCCCGAAGCTGCCGAAGGCGGACTGATCGGACTAGTGGAAGAAGGCGATATAATCTCCGTCGACATACCGGGAAAGCGCCTCGACCTGAAGGTCGATGACCAGACTATCGCCCGACGAAAAGCAGCCTGGAAAGCTCCGGAGCCGCGTGTTACTGAAGGGTATGTGTCCCGCTACGCCCGATTGGTTACTTCGGCAAGCACGGGAGCGGTGTTCAAGGAATAAACCGTCTCAACCGTTCCAGCCGTTAGATCCGTTTCAACCGCTGGAACTGCTGGAACGGTTGAAACAGTTGAAACGGTTATGACCATGGACTCAATCAAGATGATTTTGCAGGGCATCCTCCGCCAACAGAACCTGGACTCGAAGGTTCATCTCTATCACTCCTTGGAAGGATGGGAGACAATGGTGGGCAGCCGCATCGCCCGTCATTGTCAGCCGAAAAACTTTCGCGAGGGGATCCTCTCGGTCGTAGTGGACAGTCCGGCATGGATGCAGCAACTCAGGTACCTAGAAGAAGACATTCGTAAGAAAGTGAACGAAGCGATCGGTTCAGCTACAGTCACAAAAATCCACTTCCAAATCGGAGAGCTTGTTCAGTCCGATAAGGGTCTGGAAGCTGCCGCTTCCTCTCTGGAATGGGAACGTGGCGAGATCGATTCTGATGTTCGGGCGCGGATCGACACACAGACTGCAGAGATTCACGACGAACAGATGAAGGAGCAGCTCAAGCGCTTCTTTGCCCGCCAGTATAAGGTCTTGCAGTATCGGAGAAAGCACGGGTCGAATCAGAATAGCGAATAAATCTTCTGGAGAGTTTCCGTGTAGTTTCCTGTCTCGTCATAGAGAATGAGCGGCTCTTGCACCTCCAGCTCAACACCTGCCTCTTTTACACCTTCAACAAATACCAGCTTCGCCCTTTGGTTTTGACGTCCGTGGATCATCCGGATTGATTTCGGCTCGATGTGCTGAGCTCGCAGCTCGCAGAGCAGATCAACCATCCGCCGGGCAGGATAGATCATGAAAAGCCGGCCTGGAGTCGTGAGCACATGATGGCTAGCTTTCACAATGTCTGAAAGTGTAAGCATCAGCTCATGGCGTGCAATCGATTTCTGGCGCTCTGGATTAATCCGGCCGCTGGAGACCGAACGAAATGGCGGATTTGCAATAACACTGTCAAACGAAGAGGCAGGCAACAGGGTGCAAAGGTGTCGCACATCATACCGCTCGATGGTGATGCGGTCCGAGAGGTCGTTGAGCAGAACATTGCGCCGGGCAATATCTGCCAACTCATCTTGGATTTCGATGCCAAGAATATTCCGGCCAGCGCCACTGCGGGCCAGAATCAGCGGGATGATGCCGCATCCAGTCCCGAGATCAATGACCCGATCAGCGGGGTCGATACCAGCCAGCCTGGCCAAAAG
>JAGOGO010000070.1:7247-14165 GCA_017996625.1 Deltaproteobacteria bacterium
GGATTTCGATGCCAAGAATATTCCGGCCAGCGCCACTGCGGGCCAGAATCAGCGGGATGATGCCGCATCCAGTCCCGAGATCAATGACCCGATCAGCGGGGTCGATACCAGCCAGCCTGGCCAAAAGGACCGCATCGATCGAAAATCGGTAGCCGCTCTTCTTCTGAATAACCTGTACCCTGCCCTGAAACATCGTGTCCAGTGTTTCATCAGCGTAGACCAACTGTTCCATCTATTCCATCAGTTCAAGCCGTTCAAGCGGTTCAAATCCCGCGGTTCCGCGGGATTTGAACCGCCTAAGAAATGATCGTTTCCGGATCAATCGTTCTAATAACGAGGCCGCTGTATAGCTTCGGATAAAAATACGTTGACTTCTGAGGCATGATTTCTCCCTGGGTCACAATATCCTGCACCTGCTCTATGCGGGTGGTATTAACCAGAAAAGCTGCCTCGTAGCCGCCGTTCTTGACCAGAGCGACTGCTTCCTCGTCAGCATGAGCAAAAGCCATGTGGTCTTCACGGTTGGCATCGCTCGCACTGATGCCAAGAAACTTCTGAAAGAGGAGTGACTCCACAATGTAGGTATCCAGATGACGCAAAGCTGGAGAAGCAGTACCGACGATCTCCGCATCGAGGAGATCGTACCGCTTCAGGCGGAAAACATGGTAGCGCTCATCCTGTTTAACGTACAGAGCAAAGACAAATCGGCCGGCGGATTCCTGTCCCATAGTAGACATGACCGTGCGACGCACCTGATCGTCGTTTTCCCGGCCGGCGGGTATTGACTCCACATCAAAAAAACGGCTCGCCTTGGCGAGAAAATCGGAGAGGCTGAAGCTGAGATTTTTTACGATGCGATGTGTCGGCAAAATGACCAGTCCGACATCGTTCATGTTGGAAAAATACATCATGGTATAGTTGAATGCTTCGTTGCCGGTGGCGTTCGGATACTGCTGCCGCATCAGATTGCGGTAGTTGAGAGCGGTCTCATAGCGGTGATGGCCGTCGGCAATCAGCACCTGTTTATCCGCAAGTGTTGTCACCACATCGTTGATAACTGCCGGATCATTCACTGCCCAGAGCTGATGACGGACTCCGTTGTCATCGGTCACGTCCACATACGCCGGAGTCGTGGAAATCGCATCCATGTGGCTTTCCACCGTGCAACTGGGATCAGCATAGAGAGAAAAGACTGGATTAAAGTTGGCCCGGCATGCGAGCGTCAGATTGAGACGATCTACCTTGGGCTTGCTCAGTGTCTTTTCATGCGGAAGCACCGCTTTGGCGCTGAAGTCTTCTAGGCGAATCAAGCTGATGAACCCCTTGCGGCGGCGAGATCCCTCATTTGGCAAAACATAATCCTGCGCATAAAAGTAAAGAGCGGGTTTCGGAACCTGCTTCAGGATGCCTTCTTTTTGCCAGCTTGATAAGTAGGCAGCTGCTCGTGTATATTTGTTAGCCTGATCGTTGTCTCCAGGTTCTTCCTTGCCGAGAATCAAACGGATAACATTGTATGGATGCCGCTGGTAATACTGTTCCTGTTGCGCCGGAGTGATAACATCATAAGGAGGGGCGACAACCAGCTCCAGAGTATCAATCGTGTCCCGGTTATAAAGCCAGCCAGTAAAGGGTCGTATGCAAACCATGGTGGTCTCTTTCCGGCTTCAGCACAGGTGCACTTGTGCTGAACCATGCAAAGGTTCATTATACATCTTCGGCAGGCAATGATCTAAATATTGTGCCGAAGGGACTGGAAAATGTTCACCGTTCACGGTTAGCCGTTCACCGACTGGGATAGATCTATCGCTCATGATAAAAAAACCTCTATCCTTTTGCCCTTACGGTCAACGTTGAACGGATAACGGTCAACATCTCCTCGTCCCCTGCTAGTATCACAAACACTTATCTTGATTCAAGGATTTTTAGTATCGTGCGGATAGCTATCGTCACCTTGGGCTGCAAAGTCAACCACTGCGACTCCGAAGCCATAGCCGAGCAGTTTGCGGAACGGTCCTGTACCATTGTCCCGTTTCCTCAGAAAGCAAACATCTTCATTGTCAACACCTGCTCGGTTACCGGCAAGAGTGACTACCAGTCGCGGCAGCTTATCCGCCGCATTCACCGGGATTACCCTGAAGCAGCGATTGTCGTTACCGGCTGTTACGCGCAAGTAGATCCTCAGGCATTCGAAAGAGTGCCGGGTGTTTTTCTGGTTGCCGGAAACACCGCCAAACCGTTTATCGCCGATCTGGTGTTGGAAAATTTCTCTCACCACCGCACCGGCTGCATTGTTCCTGATCGCGGACCCTGCAGCTCCTTCTCCGGCCGCAGGGCCCATGCGGTTTCATCCCGGACAAGGTTTTTTCTCAAAATTCAGGATGGTTGCAACAGCCGCTGTTCCTACTGCATCATTCCTTCCGCTCGCGGCAGCAGCCGAAGCCTCCCTCCCGAAGGTGTTTTGGCGAGCCTCGCCAGCATTGCTGCTGCCGGATTCCGAGAGGCAGTACTGACCGGAATTCACTTAGGATCCTATGGAAGAGACCTTCACCCGGCCACAACCTTGTATGACCTTCTCAAACGCATCGAAGGGTCAGACCTGCCGCCTTTCCGGCTCCGGCTCAGCTCCCTTGAGCCCAATGAAATCGATGAGCGTTTAATGCAAGTGATCGCCTCATCGTCTCGTATCTGTCATCACCTTCATCTGCCGCTGCAAAGTGGTTCAGATGCTATTCTTCAGGCTATGAACCGTCCCTATCGGGCCAAGGAATACGCAAAACTGGTGACTAGCCTTGTCAGTTTGATTCCTGATCTGGCGCTCGGCGCTGACGTGATGGTCGGCTTTCCCGGCGAAACCGAGGAGCAATTCACCGAAACCATCAGGCTCGTCGAATCTCTTTCACTCACCTACCTGCATGTTTTCCCCTTCTCTCCCCGCAAGGGCACGCCGGCTGCTGCACTGCCGGGAAGACTTCATGGAAGCATCGTCAAAACGAGAGCCCAACAGCTTCGAGCCGTCGGTAGAATGAAAAGAGCATGCTATTACGGTCGATTCCTGGATACAACAGTGCCGGTACTTTTCGAGAGCTCCAGAGATCGGGCTACCGGATTCCTGCGGGGCTTTTCTCGAACCTATATCCCGGTGCTCGCTCCCGGTCCGGATGATCTGATGAACAGGGAAGTCGCTGTCAGACTAACGGGTATTCGGAGTGAGACGGTGCAAGGGTTAGTCGCTGAAAATCACATCCAAAACCCGTCATCACGCGGTTGAGACAGTTTCACGCTCTGCCGGTTTCATTATGTCTCTGGCATAATTCTGCTCCGAGTGGGAGTGGGAGCCGAGGTAAATAATCCCTTGTCATTCAGTTAACTTTCGATTATCATTTCTCCAGGCTGCTCTGAGGAGACGTGCCTGGTATAAGCTTGAGAACTTGAAAATTTTTTCCTGATTCCTTCTGCCATGAAAACCTGCTCAGGTACTGCTGGGTTGAGAGTCATCATACTTGTTCTTCTGTTTGGAGTTATCCTGGGGTTTACCGGAAGTCTTTTATTTGAAGAGATCCGTCCAAACCAGACGCTTCGTCCGCAGGAGCCTCCAAAGATTCAACCGCCTTCCCTGCCGCAAGGAGCACTTCCTTCCTTCGCCGAACTGGCTCAGGCCGTGAGCCCGGCGGTAGTCAACATCAGCACCACCAAGACACTGAAATCGGACCGTGTTCCTGAGGACTTGTACTCGCCGTTCCGGGAGTTCTTTGGTGAAGACTTCTGGGACCGGTTTTTTAATTCAAGACCTCGGAAGCGCAAGGAACAAAGCCTTGGCTCCGGATTCATTATTGCTGATGACGGCTTCATTGCCACTAATGCCCACGTGGTCGAAGCTGCAGACGAGATCAGTATCCGTCTGTCCACGGGAGAAACGTTCGACGATGCAACAGTGGTTGGCGTTGACAAGAAGACCGATCTCGCTCTCATCAAAGTCAAGTCCGGGAGCAAACTCCCCCCGCCTCTGAAGATAGGAGATTCTGACGCTCTTCGGGTTGGCGACTGGGTTATTGCTATTGGAAATCCCTTCGGACTGGATCATACGGTTACTGCCGGAATCGTGAGCGCTAAAGGCCGTGCTATTGGCGCCGGGCCGTACGAAGATTTTATCCAGACTGATGCGTCTATCAATCCCGGCAACAGCGGCGGCCCTCTCTTTAATACTCAGGGAGAAGTGGTGGGCATCAATTCCGCTATTTTCACCACTACTGGTGGCAATATCGGTATCGGCTTTGCGGTTCCTATCAATATGGCAAAGTCGGTTTTCGATCAGCTTAAGGACAAAGGAGAAGTCACCCGGGGCTGGATCGGAGTTTCGATCCAGGAGTTAACACCCGAATTGGCTGAGCGCTTTTCGGTAAAAGCATCTGAGGGAGTGTTGGTAGCAGCTGTGGTACCCGGCGGGCCGGCTGATGATGCAGGTATCAAATCCGGCGATATTATCGTCAGCGTTGATAAGAAGAAAATTGAGAGAATAAATGATCTTCCTCAGATCATAAGTTCCGCGCCGATTGGAAGCACTGTAGAGCTGACAGTTATGCGTGCCGGTAAAGAAGAAACTTTCACCGTATCCGTGGAAAAGATGACCGAGACATCAGTGGCAATCCAGGAAGAGGCGATTTCCGACTTGGGAATTCGCGTGGAGGAATTGAGCCCGGAAGCCGCCCGCCAATGGGGCTATGAAGGAATACCCGGCGGACTGATGATCAGTGATGTTGCTGCTGGAAGCCTGGCTGAAGACGCCGGCTTGCAACCCGGCGATGTCATTCTCGAGGTCAATCGAAAGCCTGTAAAAACACTCTCACAATATCAAAAGGCGATCGGAGAGGGTTCGACCAAGGAGGGGATTCTTTTCCTTATCGTCCGGGATCAGAACTCATTCTATGTGCTTGTGAAGGAAGGTTAACGGCGTCCGCTGAAAGACGGACAGCGTGATGCTCCTATCGTGAAAAGCAGGTAATTCTGGCCGTCGCACCGCGTTTTCACGTTGATCCAGTCCGGGCAATGGGCTTTTCGGAAAGCCAAGGCGCTCGAAACAGTCAGCAGTGTTCCGACTTTATCCATGCTCATAGTGAGCATTGCTGAAAAACTCGCAGGATAGGAAGGAGAGAAACTATGAGCAATCCGATACGTATCGCCATAGTAGGTGTAGGCAATTGTGCATCCGCCCTTCTGGAAGGAATCGAATATTACCGGCACAAACCTGAAGAAACTCTTGGCTTGATGCATGAGAATCTCGGTGGATATTTGCCCACAGATATCCAGGTCGTTGCTGCCTTCGATATTGACAGAAGAAAAGTCGGTCATCCCTTGGAAGTTGCGATGAGAGCTGCACCGAACTGTATTATGACAATCTGGAAAGACCTCCCTCAGTATGGTGTTACGGTGCAAATGGGGCCCGTCATGGATGGAGTAGCCCGCCACATGGAGGAATATCCTGAGCACCGGGCCTTTCGCATTGCTGATGCTCCGGCAGTTGATGTCGAAAAGGTGCTGCGGGACACACAGCCCGACATCATGATCAATTATTTGCCCGTTGGATCCGAAGAAGCAGCCCGCTACTATGCACGATGCTGTCTCAACACAGGAGTCAGCTTTATCAACTGCATGCCGGTCTTCATTGTTTCTGACCCCGAGTGGGCAAAAAAATTCCTGAAGCGAGGCATTCCGGTAATTGGTGATGATGTGAAGTCACAGGTGGGAGCAACCATCGTCCATCGCATTCTGACCCGCCTGTTCGAGGATCGAGGCGCACGACTTGAGCGCACCTATCAGCTTAACACCGGCGGCAATACTGACTTTCTCAATATGCTCGAGCGCACGCGGTTGGTGACCAAAAAGCAGTCCAAAACCCGCTCGGTACAGTCGCAGCTGAAGGTACCGTTAGCTGATGATGATATTCACATCGGACCGTCGGATTACGTGCCATGGCAGAATGACAATAAAGTGTGCTTCATTCGTATGGAAGCGCGCGGCTTTGGCGGCATCCCTTTCGAGCTTGAGGCTCGACTCTCGGTGCAGGACTCTCCCAACAGCGGAGGCGTCACCATTGACGCTATCCGGTACTGCAAGGTAGCTCGCGACCGGGGTGATGCCGGTGCGCTCCTGCCCATCTCCGCCTACTGTATGAAGCACCCTCCGGTACAGATGGTAGATCACGAGGCACGCAGACAAATTGATGAATACATCAGCGCGGTTGAGACCGGTGAGACATCCGCTTCCGAAGAACGCAAAAAGCCGGTGATCGTAAAATAGCCGGCCGTCATCTGATCTACGGATCGTGTTAAGGGGCGCCAGACCGGCGCTCCTTTTTTATTTGATATCCTGTTTTAGGAGCTTGCATGAAGGGTAAAATAGCTGCCGTATGTACCAGCACCAAGAAAGGAACTCAGAAATGCGATGTCGGATCAGTGACGATCACCACTGACTACGGCATCGAGGGTGACGCTCATGCCGGACCTTGGCATCGCCAGGTAAGCATGCTCGCTGCCGAGTCGATCGAAGCCATGCGGCAGAAAGGGCTAACGCTTTCACCAGGTGATTTCGGTGAAAACATCGTCACTGAAGGCATCAACCTCCTCGAACTGAAGGTCGGATCCCGACTGAGGCTGGGAGCATCGGTAGTCGGTGAGGTAACTCAGATCGGCAAGACCTGCCACCAGCGTTGTGCAATTTTCTATCAGGCGGGCGATTGCATCATGCCCCGGGAAGGTATATTCCTCAAAGTCCTCAGCGGAGGAAAGGTGGCAGTAGGCGACGACATCGAAGTACTGGAAGATGATTCCATGAAAGGCAGCTGAAGTTCTTGGGAAGCGGGAAACCTTGCTTGAATGCCACAGCCGGATATCATTTCAGATTGAGGATGCCCCAGCATATCCC
>JAGOGO010000244.1 GCA_017996625.1 Deltaproteobacteria bacterium
CCTTTCTTGCGGAAACCTTCTCTTAGGGCAGTTACAATATCCGCTTCTTTGACACGGGGTTCGAGATAATAGCGTCTGTCTTCGTCGGTTCCAACGAGGTGCAGGAGCGATCCGCAGTATATACACCGTGTCGCCTGGGCCTCATCTAAAAATTCAATTTCGCCTCCGCACTGAGGACATGGTGCGAGAATGAACATGGATTGATTTCTTCATGAAAGGGTAATTGGAGAATAGTGGATTCGTTAAATGGTGAAATGGCTGAATGGATAATTGGTGGAATGGTTGAGCTCTCCTGAGTATTGACCTGACCTGTACACGGTTCTGCTAATTTCCCATTTAACCAATCACTTATAGTTTTTGCCCACATTCGGTGCAGAATTTCGCTGTCGGCAGGTTGCGGCAGCCACACTGAGAGCAGAGTTTCTCCGACTTCTGTACCTTAGCGCCACAGGCCATACAGAAGTTGGCTCCCGCGGGTACGTAAGCGTTGCAGGAGGAGCATCGGTTCCCGAGGTTGAGCTGTTGATCGCAGCGGGGACAAAACCGGCTATCGGACGGAAGGCTGGTATGGCAGGCGGGGCAGACTGCCGAAGCAGGATGACTTTCAGTTTCACGAAGTGCCTTCTGCAGGATTCCAGGAAGCATCATACCGAGCCCTGCTCCCATGCCGAGGCCCATGCCAGTACCAGCTGCAGTACCCGCTGCACCTTCGCCTTCGGCATTGGCCGCATCTCCCAGAGCCTTTGCTGCCTTGTAGGTAACAAAGCGATCAAGGTCTCCCAATGCTTTCATGCTGGTGCGCTCATCGATCATCCTCTGAACTTCGTCTGGGGGAGTGATGGAATTGATGAAAATATCGATTAGCTCGATTCCGTAACGGGTGAAGTCTTCATGCAGGCGGCCTTTGAGCATTACGGCAAGCTCGTCGTAATATCCCGGCAGATTGAGTATGGTATCAAGACGTTCGCCTATGAGGTCATTGAGACGAGACACAATTACGTCCCGCAGGTAATCAGATATGGCCTCAGTCGTGTAGACGCCCTGTGTCCCGACCATGGTGCTGATGAAGAGCAGCGGCTGCACGATCCGCATCGTGTAATTGCCGAAAGCCCGCAGCCGCACCATCCCCAACTCGGAGTCCTTGAAGGTGACTGGTTCCCGGGTGCCCCACTTGAGATCAGTAAAAATCTTGGTGGAGATACAATAGACTGATACCCGGAACGGGCTCTTGTATTCGAAAGGAAGGCTGAGGGCTTTGGTGAGAACCGGGATGTTCAAGCTGGAGAGCGTATGTCGCCCCGGTCCCAGAACATCATAGGCCTTGCCATCACGAAAAAACACTGCAGCCTGGTTTTCCTGCACTATGAGCTGTGAGCCGAACGCGATATCAGCTGATCCTTGTTCAGGAAGACGGTGCAATATCTCTTTGCCGCTTTCATCGTACCATTCCAAAATATCGAGCAAGGCCATTGTCTACCCCGTTAGTGTTAAGATGGTTACAAAGGTGGAATCGCTTAGCGCAAAACAACGAGTGCGATGCTATTCACGTTCATC
The DNA here is from genome assembly GCA_017996625.1 of Deltaproteobacteria bacterium. Lineage (GTDB taxonomy): Bacteria > Desulfobacterota > WTBG01 > JAGOGO01 > JAGOGO01 > JAGOGO01. The sequence goes on from JAGOGO010000244.1 coordinate 1,555, forward strand.
AAATATGGCTGTGCTCAAGGCACAGAACACATGGCCATCTATCGTGCTCTCATAATGCGATCGCGCTCCTCCACCATCTCTTCCAGAGAGCTCAAGGAGCGTTCGACGTGCCGTATCGCAGCATCGAGATCGCCGGTGGATGCTGCTGAAAGCTTTTCCACCTCTGCATGCACTGCAATGATTGTGTCTTCCAGGGACTGGTCAAAGGAGTGGATTTGCTCAAGACGCTGCTTGTCTACGGAAGCCTCATCGAAAACAGGCGACCAGCCGTAGGCGGCATGTCGAATCGTGTCCGACAGCCTTTGCATAGTACGAGTCAGACGATCCAGGTCATCGAGCGGCTCCAGATTACCCTGTCGGGCGTAGCGCCTTTCAACTTCTTCGATGTGGTCGCGTGCACGAGTGAGCAGGTCAGCGAGCTGGTTGCGCAGCTGTTTGTCTATGTTCCGCAGGCACTCTTTTTCCTGATAGGAATCAATTCCGGGAACGATGCGGGTTATCTTTGCAGCAAGAGCTCCCAACTTTGATTTGTCAACCATGTATGTTCCCCTTTCTGCTGGAACGTTGCCACTCGCTGGTGATGAAAAAAGGCTTCCGTGGTTGCAGGTTCAAAGGTGATGTGCGTTATGGGCTGTGCGTCGTGTGAAATAGGATATGGGTTGCGAGATGTGCGATAAAGAGTAGAGAACCAGTTCTCATATCGCATATCCCACATCGCCTGTCCCCTATCTCACATCGCAGATTGCACATCCCCCATCCCAAATTAGCATTCTTGAACCTTTAACCGGGCAGCAATCATCCGCCATCGAGGTGATGGCGTTCTTTTATTCGATACCACGAGACGGGATCGGTAAGGAATTCTTCGGTATCCTTAAGTGACAGATAATGCTCATTTTCAATGGTCGCGAGGAGATTGAAGAACTGCTTTTCTTGAGGATCGGCAACACTGTCACGCAATTCCGCATAAAAGGCAGCCCCCCGGGCCTCGAATTCAATAGCGGTTTGGATAGCCTGAAGATCATCATCTTCGCCCTTGGGCATGGAATCGGACTGTTTAAGTATATTCTTAAGCACATCCTTGACGTTCGTGTTTTTTACCTGCAGCGGCACCGTCTCCGGCCACTTCTTCTGCTGTTGCCAGAGATCATGGAGTTGTTTTAATCGCTCATAGTGTTCCAGCTCTTCATCGGCAATTTGCTGAAACATTGCCTTGCCGACCGGATTAGAAGTTCTTTGGCTATGGTTGAGATAAAATGCGCGTTCTTTTAACTCATTATTTAAAGCAACCTCCAGACTGTTCAAGCGGTTCTCTTCGTTCATAACCTGGCTCCTTTCTGGTGAAATCTAAGGGTATTGTACAAAAAATCGGCTGCTGGAGTCAATCGGCGAGAAGAGCAAAAAAAAAGACCGGACAAATCAGTTTGTCCGGCCTTTTGGAGAGGAGAGTAGGAGGAGGAAATAGCTAATGTAGCTACTAGCTATCTAATCACTACTGCTT
>JAGOGO010000245.1 GCA_017996625.1 Deltaproteobacteria bacterium
AAAGGGTTCGGCTTTGTCGAAATGGAAACTGCCGAGCAGGCTCAGGAAGCTATCAAGCGGTTTAATGGCGGAGAGCTGTGCGGAAAGACCATCATCGTTAACGAGGCAAAACCGAAAAAAGATCAGGGAAGGACGATGGGCAGCCGGGGACCGGGCCGGAGCGGCTTCGGTGGAGGGCGGAGTGGCGGCAATCGCCGGTACTAAGACCATTCTTTGCTGGCCACAGGCATAACTTTTCGAACTGTATGCACTATTTCAGGAATCATACTTCTGTGATCGATTCGCACTTCGACTTTCAAGTGAACATTTCACCGTATGAGCCTGGCCGCACTGTTTTCACCAGATGTGTGCGGCTGCTGGTACCTTAACACGATCCACCAGATAAATTGCTTCACTGCCGCAAACCGCACGGCATATCCCACATCCGTAACATTTGCGAGGATCGATATCAACTCGCTTTTCACCAGCGCTGTAGCCAAGAGCACCGAATTGGCATACCTGCATACAACGGCGGCAGCCGGTACAAGACTCAGGACGAATCTGGGCAACGTATTCTGCTCGAAACATCATCGGCAATCCATGGGTGACGGTCAGCTGCATTGCCAAGCAGTCGGGGCGGTCACAATTACAGATACCGCCAATAAAGGGTGTCTGGAATGTCCAGACACTATGACAGAGACCTTCTTTCTCATACTCCCGGAACTGAGCAAGCGCTTCTTCTTTGCTTAGAGCTTCCATCCCCATGGCATTAGGCCCGGAAACAAAACTAAGATCCAGGCCGTCGACAACCTTCCTGAATGCGCCTCCACCCGGTCCCATGCTGATTCCATAGCAGTACCGTTTTTCTTTGCCGGTAGTAATGGAGCGACACAAACAAGAAACCCGGATAATTGAATTCACAAAACCGAAGATAGTCTCGATATCCTCGATAGGGACTATTTGACCATAGTGAATCTTCTTCATCCTACGCACCGTCTTCCAACGAAAAGCCCGTTTGACCATGTCTGGCGCCTGATCAAAGGCTGCAAGCTGTTTTTGAAAGGAAGCGGCATCGTCTTTAAGAGCAGTAAAAAAATGTTTAATGAACTTTTGCCGACTCAGATCATTCAACAAATCTTCCGAATAATTGCTTGCCTCCAAATACCACCGGCGGCCTTCGCCGTGCTTGAGACAGAATTCGCACATAGCATCATCCTTTGTTTTGCAGATCAGATGTGTACTATCCATCTGTCCAGCCAGTACACTGTGTTCACCATATCGCTAATCCCCAGGAGAATCAACTCCCGCTATTCTCTCGCCACATCCGGTCTGCACTGGTCACTCCTTTCCTTCTGAAAAAAACATGATCCAGACCATCGCTTTAAACGCACCCTCCGATGAGCGTTCTTGACACGTCGTTCAGAACTTGCTCTAATAAAATTAGCATCTTGAGGCCAGCCTGATTGTTTCTGTTTGGGCCGGGCCCTATTTCCTGCCTGCTTTGCTGGGAGCGATAACGATGGCATCCTGGTGAGACCAAACACCCAGCATGCTCAGAGAGCATAGCCGAATCTTTATTCCTGCGGAGGTGAGAGTGAATATCCTGAAAGATATCCTGATGATCTTCTGTCTGATCACCCTGATTCTCTGTCTGTCTGGCCCTGCCGGAGCCGGCGCGCCACGCAGCTGGATCGAAAGTATTGTCATGGTTCCGGATAAACCAGATCATGAAGATTCCATTGTGATCGAAGTCAAAGGGCAGGTACCCAGTGCCTGCTATACGATCTCCCGTACATCTTCGGTTACCAGCTCGGTGATCAGCATAACAGTGACGGCAACGCCAAAATCCAACTGCATTCCCTTTGGAGGTCCGGTAAACTGGAAAGTGAACACATTGGTTAACCCGCTCAATGACGGTGTTTACACCATTCGCGCTGATTTGAGAAATCCAAATGGCGATCAGCTCGACTCTCTGGCCAGTTCGGTCGTGGTGCTTGACCGCTCCCGGGTGAGCGCCGTCCAGATCCTAAATATTCGCTCCTCACTGCTCGATAATCTTCAGGCGGGACAAGCACTCGATATTCTCGTGGATGCCGTTGGTCCTGCGAACGCAACGCTTCAGTATCAGTTCTTTTCCAAAGCTGGATACGGTACACCGGAATTCGAAACCAACCCCTAGATCGTTGTTCAGGACTGGAGCACAAAGAACTCTGCTTCGATTCTCTTCCCTCAGGCAGGGAACTACTTCGTGGTAAGTCATGTGAAAGCAGCTGAGGACCCGTCCTGGGACGACGGCGAACCGCAAGGAGGAATCCACGTTGTGGTAGTAGAAGAAGAGGACTGAGTGCTGCGGGACAGGAACTCAGGCATGCGGGTGCGCCTGCGAGAGAAGGAACGTGAAGAACGCAGCGCACAGAGGCGATCGCGATCTGCCCCGGCGCACAACAACATAAAACTCACGTCTCATGCGGAGACCTTTCACGAGAATGGCTCTGATCGCCCCCCGTTCCAGTTCTTCCTGGACTGCCCGGCGGGAGAGAATGGAACCGGCCGCACCATGCTTGATCGCTTGAAGCACGGCGGTAGTGCTGCCCAGTCTGGCGATCACCGTGAGCATCGAGCTGTCCAGAGTTTTCCTTTTCAGAGCTTTTTCCAAAGCCAGGAGAGTCCCGCTTCCTTCTTCGCGAAGCACCAGGGGAATCTGCCGCAGCTCCTCCAGGGAAATGACTGGGTGTTTGGCCCAGGGGGAATTCATCGGCAGCGCCACGATCAGCTCATCACCGGCAAACCGATGAAACTCGAGCTTGTCACTTTCTTGTTGAGCTCCCACCAGGCCAAGCTCGATGCGATGCGCCAGGAGATGATCGACGATGCCTCTGGTATCGCTGATCATCACGTCCAGGTGGATGTGAGGAAATGCTTTCCGGAAGAGCGGAAGCAGGCCGGGCAGAATAAATTCACCTGGGATTGTGCTCGCTCCGACGGAGATGGTTCCTTTCAGCTCGCCTTGGAAGCTGGCCAGCTTCTGCTCCGCCTCTTCTTTAAGCTCCAGCATCCG
>JAGOGO010000246.1 GCA_017996625.1 Deltaproteobacteria bacterium
CTCCTAAGGATAAAGAAACATTACTCACTGAGGAGGATAAACGAAAGCTGGTCTGCCCACGCTGTGGCGCAGTGAGCCGGCCACATGTCCTCTGGTTCGACGAGTACTATAACGAACATCACTTCCGCTTCAACAGCTCGATTCAGCGAGCCCGCGAGACCGATCTTCTTCTCGTGGCAGGGACCTCCGGAGCGACCAACCTTCCGATGCAGGTAGGCGTCATCGTTGCGCAAAAAGGGTCGGGCTTCGTCGACATCAATCCCGAACCCAACCCTTTCAGCTACATGGCCCGGGATTCAGCCTCGGGCTATTATTACTGCGGCAGCAGCGGCGAGATTCTCCCCGCTATTGTTGAATTCCTGGCCAGGTGAATAATAGCGCAGCTATTTAGCAGATCAAGAACCGTCACTCCCGCGAAGGCGGGAGTCCACAAAAGGGTTACCTGGATTCCTGCCTCCGCAGGAATGACGTACTGGTATTTCTGACTTATACAAGCCCGCCAGCCACGTAAAACCCTGAGACACACAGAGGATAGGCCCACACTTTGCCTCCCCCGCTACGCGACGGTGCAATGGGTGCCGCGTTCCTTGTCCCGGTCTTAAAAGGCCGGGCCACACTCATGCTGTCCCTTCGGGCGCATCTTTACATATACCTCACAGAGCGAGTGCCTGAATGCAGCCGGGGACTTCAGTTCCCAGAGCTACGCCGGTATATAGTTCCTTGCTTCCAGATAATCCAGAACGGTCTGCACTGACTGATCCACGGAAAGCTGGTCGGTGCGCAGGTGAATTTCCGGACGTTCAGGCTCTTCATAGGGCGCACTGATTCCAGTGAACTCTTTAATTATTCCTTCACGCGCCTTCTTGTAAGCGCCTTTGGGATCGCGTTGCTCACAGACATCAACCGGACAATCGACAAACACTTCAACAAATGAACCATCGGCAGCGAGATCCCGTGCTGACTGACGATCTTCGCGGTACGGAGAAATGAATGCGGTAAGGGTTATAATACCCGCTTCGTTAAAAAGTCTTGCCACCTCACCGAGACGGCGGATATTCTCTTTTCGGTCTTCCGGAGAAAACCCAAGATTCTTGTTCAATCCGTGGCGCACGTTGTCACCGTCGAGGATGAACGTGCGTGCTCCGCGCTCGTAGAGTGCCTCTTCCAAAGCCACCGCCAGTGTTGACTTGCCTGATGCTGACAAGCCGGTAAACCAGATCGTAATACCCCGGTGGCCATTCATTCGTTCGCGATCTTCCCGGCTAATTGCACCCTGATGCCAAAAAATGTTCGTTGCTTTTTGCTGCGTCATAATGTTCTTCCCTTTGCTGGGATATACGTTGGTTAAAGCAGTTTCAACCGTTTCAACGGATTAACTTGCAGGAACGGATGAAACGATTTAAACGAATGAAACCGTTGAAACGGTTGTATCACTCCTCAAGCGGAAGCGCCTTGTCAATGAGCATAACCGGTATGTCATCCTTGATGGGATACATCAGCTTGCAGTGATGACAAACCAAAACATTGCGGTCGGCCTGGTATTCCAGTTTCCCACTACATCCAGGTTCACGCACGCATTTCGGGCAGGCTAGTATTTGCAAAAGCTCTTTCTTAATTGCCATAGTAATGAGTGACCTCGAAAGGGGTTAAAAATGATACGGCGACGTAAAAAGATCCAGAACCCGTTCCCGCAGAAGGCGGGCTGCGCTTTTGACGAGCCGTCAGTCATTGCTCATTCGCTTCTGACAGTACGTCACGTACAGCACCACAAACCTCCTCAGGCGTGAGGGTCGTAAGGCATTCACAGCTTGCGCAGGTTCGCCTGAAGCAAGGTCGACATGCCACCGGTTTTACCAGCACCCGGTGACCAGCCGTCCCGTAAGGCCCGGTGCGAGCCGGATCAGTAGGGCCAAAGAGGGCAACCACCGGAGTACCGACCGCAGCTGCCAGGTGCATAGGACCTGAATCAGGTGTCACCATGACGTCAGCTTGGCTTTGCAGAAATGCCAGCTCGGTAAGACTCCACAGGCCGGAAGCATCTACTGCCGTAAACCTGCGGGCAGCTTTGATGCGCTGCATGAGTGCTCGATCTCCATTGCTTCCGGTCAATACCAGCTGGCAATTTTCCTGGTTGAGCAATACTCCCAACTCCGCCCATGACAGTTCCGGCCAGCTCTTGCTTTCCCAGCGTGTTCCCGGGTGCAGCAGGATGAGAGGCCGGTGCCGCGTAATGCCGTTTGCCTCCAGAAACACAGTGACCCGGTCCCGATGAAACTGCCGAATAGGAATCGTCCATTGGGGAATCCGATAGGAACACCCCAGAGATTCGATAAGAGCAAGATACCGGTCGACGCTGTGCAGTGTCACCGAAGGATACGGCACCTTTTCGTTCAAGAAAATGTGACTCCACTCCCGCCCGGGATAGAATCCCCGTTTTCGGCCAGACCTGGCCAGGCAAGCAAGAACACTGCTCTTCAGCAGCCCTTGGAAATCCAGCACCAGGTCGTAGCGTTCGGTTCGAAGTTCTCGAATAAACCTGCTAACCTCTCCAAGACAGGTGATCAATCGTGATGCCCTGCTCAGATCGTTGAGCCATCGTTTCTTGGGGATAACCAGCACCCGATCAATAAGCGGGTGATCGGTGAGCAGCTGAGCCGCATCCTCTTCCACCAGCCAGGTTATCCGGACATCGGAAAAGCGCTGTCGCAAGGGAGCAAGAACCGGGAGAACGTGAATAACATCTCCCAGTGAGCTCAATTTAACGATGAGGATCTTCATGGGTCTCACGATCGCGGACAATCCATTGCACTGCGGTAAGCAGATCCGGCATCACCGGAGCGGAAATGCCTCCGATGGCCCCCCGCTCCAGGAGAGTGCGAGTCTGAACCCCGAATCCGGTAAGAACCAGTACCGCCTTCACGCCGGCAGCGCGGGCAGCTTCCAGATCCGATACTTTATCGCCGACCAGATAGCAGCTGCTGAG
>JAGOGO010000247.1 GCA_017996625.1 Deltaproteobacteria bacterium
AGCCGGCGACACCGGCAGCAGCATCAAGATGGCCGATATTACCTTTGATTGATCCTATCGCGCAGAAATTACTTTTATCCGTTTTCAGCCGGAATGCTTGCGTGAGCGCTTCGATTTCGATTGGGTCTCCCATAGGTGTGCCGGTACCATGCGCTTCCACATACGAAATTGTCTCCGGATCGATGCCCGCATTGGCATGCGCGGTTGCTATCAGGTCAGCCTGGCCCGAAATGCTTGGCGCTAAAAAGCTCACTTTATCTGAGCCGTCATTGTTTAATGTTGCCCCGCGGATGACCGCATAAATGCAGTCGCCGTCTTCCAGAGCCTCCTGATAGCGCTTGAGAACGACAATACCGCCTCCGTTGCTGAAGACGGTTCCACGCGCACCAGCATCAAAAGGCCGACAGTGGCCGTCACGTGAAAAAATCTCACCTTCCTGAAAGAGGTAACCGCTTTCCTGAGGACAGTGAACGTAGACCCCGCCGGCGAGTGCGATATCGCACTGATAACTGCTCAGAGCATCAAAGGCCAGGCATACTGCAACCAGAGAGAGCGAGCATCCGGTGTAGACACTTACCGCCGGCCCTTTAAGATTGAACTTATACGCGACGCGGCTGGTCAGATAATCGGGTGCATTGACTATGAAGGTCTGATGTTCTCCAAATGCCCTGATACGATCGTGCTGGGGCAGAAGGTTTCTGATCAGATAGGTATTGGTTCCCGACCCACCATAGACGCCGATCAATCCATCGTAAGACTCGGGATTGTACGCTGCGTTTTCAAGGGCCTCCCATGCCAGCTCGAGAAAGAGACGGTGCTGCGGATCCATCATTTCGGCTTCGCGAGGACTAATGCGAAAGAAGTGCTCATCAAAGGAATCGACACCATCAATAATCCCGCGAGCGCGGATATAGAGCGGGTCGGACCGTAGCGTATCGTCTACCGATGCATGCAGTTGACCTGCGTCGAACCAGGTAATATTCTCCTTGCCTTCGCACAGGTTTTTCCACAGCGCTTCCACAGTAGACGCACCGGGAAAGCGACCGGCCATTCCAATGATGGCTATGCCTTCGAGCGGCTCTGTTTTAGGATGACTTTCCATAATCACGCCTTATTCTTGGAGACACATGACGTGTTCTCTCTCGGTACTTTTCAGCCCTCATCTCGATTTGGCCGATTGATGAAGTAGTATTCCGGTGCTGGTTCGTCAGATACCCGCACAGCATCTTTATGTTCGGATACTCGAAAAATCTGATAATGGGAACCTGAACATGAAGACGCTCGTGCAAAAGATCTATGGTTCGCACGGCGAGCACCGATGTTCCTCCGACATCGAAAAAATTATCGAGAATCCCGATCCCGGCGATGCCCAGAATGTGAGACCATATCTCGCTGACAGTCTTTTCCAGGTCAGTAGACGGAGGAACGAAAGCTTGCTCGAGCACCGGCCTCCTTCCGTCAGGATCAGGAAGAGCGCTGCGATCGAGTTTATTGTTGTGTGTGAGCGGAAGCGAATCCAGGATGACGTACAAAGCGGGAACCATATAGGGGGGAAGATGCTTCCTTGCAAACTGATGGAGCGATTCCGTCGTCGGCGGCGAACTGGATTCCGGAACAATGTAGCCGATGAGCCTCATCTCACCAATGGTGCTCCTCTTCAGCGTTACGGCAGCGTGATGAACAGCCGGATGGTGTCGTAGGATCACTTCAATCTCACCAAGGTCAATCCGGTTGCCGTAGAGCTTGACTTGGGTATCTTTTCTTCCTTCAAAGAGGATGCAGCCATCATCCGTCAGCCGCCCGAGATCCCCGGTTCTATAGACGATGTCATCAGAATTGCCGGAAAGAGGGTTGGGAACGAATGATGCCTCATTCAGTTGCGGAGCACCGATGTATCCCAAGCTCATGAAGGGAGTTCTGATATGGATTTCGCCGGTCTCATTGATCGTACACGGTCTGCCGTCAGCAAGCACAAAAATCTCGGTATCCGGAAGCGGCCTGCCGAGGGGAACAATGTCACCAGCGCTAAGGGTGCTTTCCTTGCTGATCCGGTAGAAGCACTTGGCAAGCGTTGTCTCTGATGGTCCATAGAGATTGACGAGCTCGATGTCGTTTTTCAGAACATTTCTCCACTGATGTATGTCGTCACCGTACAGAGGTTCTCCGGCGATGAGAATACGCTGCAGGTTTTGCAGAAAATGTCCTTTATGGCCATCCTGAAGAGCGCGTCGGCTGCATTCCCGGGTCAGCATGCGAAAAAGGGTCGGAACCATGTGAGACAGGGTAATGCCAGTGCGCTCCATCCAGTCCAGAAGAGAGTTGGGGTTGCGTGTTACATCCTCGTGCGGTATCACCGCAGTACCACCGCACAGAAGCGGTACAAAAAGATCACGGAGGCTGACGTCGAAGCTCACGGGCGCCAGCTGGCTGACGCGTACCGAATTATCGAGATCGAATTCGGTGATCTCCCACTGGATAAAGTGCCTCAAGCCGGCGTCGCTGCCCAGAATTGCCTTGGGCTCACCGGTAGATCCTGACGTACACATGATATAACAGCCCTGATCCGGTTCAGAACTTCCGGTCGGGGGGGATACTGCTGGTTTAATGCGGTTCGAAGTGCTGTGCTGTAAGCTGGCCATGGTGAGACAGGAATGGTGGAAGTCCTGGCTGAGTGCATCGGATAACCTGATAAAACTGGAATGCCTATCGCTAAACAGCTTGGCAGAAAGATCCTCTGCACGGGATTCAGAGGTGATAAGGATTTCGGGGGTGGTCTTGTCGAGAATGCTCTTTAAGCGGTCAGAAGGAAAACTGGTATTCAGAGGCAGGAAAATGCCTCCTGATGCAAGGACAGCAAGCATGGCGGCAATGTACTCAGGTGACCCATCGAGATATACACCTGCAACTGACCCCCTGGTGAAGTCTGCTTGTCCGAGCCGAGCTGACAAGCTTAACGCCGCATC
>JAGOGO010000071.1 GCA_017996625.1 Deltaproteobacteria bacterium
ACGTAGAGGACATTGGATGGTTTATTATTTCTGGGTATATCCTCAATGCCAGAGACCTCGACGAGTGTCACTGTATAGAAGAGATTCTTCCCATCAGCAGGATATTGATTTCTGCTGCTGAAGGGGTTCAGAGATCCTTTGTCTGGCATGATCTGAAAGTCATAGAGTACATCGACAGGTATATCGTTATGGTAAGTTCCTAGAGAAAAAAATCGTGCCTTCGGGTATTGACCTCTGATGCAGTACGGGCCTGGACTACCGGGAAGGATCCGAATCAGGCCCGCCCAATACACACAGGCTTCTTCCACATAATAGGCATTCGGAAGTGCGTCGGCACCATCAATCTCTTTGTACCACTCAAACAGTTTTGGTGAATCGGATGCCTCGGCAATCTCTCGATAACTGACGAAGCATACGATAAGAATAAAAAGAAGAAAGAGTTCCATCCGGATTTCCTCCGACAGCGTTCCATACCAAGCGGTTTCAGAACTCCAGAACCAGCAGACCCTCCTCATTTTTTCTTTAAAAGAGTCAGCCTGACCATTCCGCCCAGTGTTTACCACAACCAGAATGACCGGTCAACGAGGTAGTTCAGAGTAGCTCAGATAAAAATTTCATGTAACCAGAATATCCTCCACCGCGACAGAGGGATAAAGAAAGCATACGTTCCCGTGTATTTTTGAGGCACGTTTTCCGGCCCATGATTTCAAGACGTTACGCTATCCCGAAAGGTGAATGCATCATGAAGGGAAGATCCCCTTGATTCCGATCTTGGTTCCTAGTATGATAGTATTTCGTTTCAAACGATAAAGCAGCAGCTGGGTGTGTGATACCCACCGCTGTGAGCGAATCAGCGCACAATCCCGTAGGTTCTGATACGGCGGTAGTATCGATAAGATTCAACTAGTAACTTATTACATCAGGAGGTATTTATGAAATCGACTTTTGTTCGCATCGGTATTGCCAGCATGGTTATTGCACTTCTTGTTATTACTTCTTTCGCTGACGTTTTTGCAGAAGGCAGGACACGAGCCCGTAGATCAACGGTTACTCGTCCGAATGGCACCACCGCTACCCGTGATACTTCGGGTGTGTGGGATCCGGAAACAAAAACCTGGAAAAAGAACGCCACGACCGCTGGTGCTCAAGGCAGACAGATAAGCCGTGATTCCGAGGTCGTAAAAACCGATGAAGGGTATGTGCGAAACTCGACTATCACCGGCCCCAGTGGAGAGACCGTTACTCGTAGCGCTACCGGCACCTATGATCCGGAGACAAAAACAATGCATAAAGGCGCTACCGTAACCGGAGCAGACGGCAAGTCTGTCAGCACCTATTCTGAGGCCACAAAAACAGATACAGGGACTGTCCGCAACTCGGTCAGCACCGGCCCCAATGGTGAAACCATGACCCGCAGCGCTGCCGGCACCTGGGATCCAGAAACAAAAACCCTCTACAAGGGCACGACCGTGACCGGACCTGACGGCAAAGCTGTAACCACCTACTCTGAGGGCACGAAGACCGAAGATGGGTATGCGCGCAAATCGATGGCTACCGGACCTGATGGTCAAACAAGCACCCGCAGCGCAGCTGGCACCTGGGATCCGACGACGAGAACCTGGACTAAAGATGCGGTAACCACTGCTCCCGACGGAACTACCGTCACTCAACAGAAGCAAATTCAAGGGACTACGACAAGTCCGGAAGCTTCAGTACCAGCGCAATAGGTATACAATTCTATCCGGACACATTTTCTCCGGATGCACAAGGTAATTGACATTACAGAAAAAAAGGCACCTCTTGCCGGAAGAGCCGGTGAGGTGTCTTTTTTATTCAGTTCCTTTTTTCTGCCGTTGACAGTACTATTGTTGTATAATGAATGGATTATATGTTCCTGAGCCTGACTGTTCACCTTAATACGATAATCACCAAACAACGCTCTCCTGCTTAGCTGCAGAGTCGATCACCTCATGAGGAAACCATAATGAGTCTCCACAGTGTCCTCAGTCCCCATCTGAAACAGCAGTATGAGATCTTGCGCGGCCTTCTCGAACAGGCAGCGCAGCTCACGGAATCATGTGGCGACAAGGATGGAGCAGCCAGCCTGCGCGATCGGCTCACGCATCTCCAATCTGCAGCGCTGTTCGTTGTGGTCGGTGAGGTCAAGTCAGGGAAAAGCAGTTTCGTGAATGCGCTGCTCGGTGAGGAAGTCTGTGAAGTTGCTCCCGATCCCTGCACTGCCGGAATTCAGGAACTAGTCTACGGTGAGATGCGCTCAAAAGTCAGCCTTGGCGACCAGTGGGAACGTCTTCATCTTCCGAAAGAAGTATTGAAAGAAGTGACCATCGTTGACACGCCGGGGACTAACTCGATTATTAAACGCCATCAAACCATCACCGAATCCTATATACCACAAAGTGACCTGGTGATTTTTGTCTTTCCGGCAAAGAATCCGCATACCGGATCATCCTGGGATCTTCTTGAGCTGATCAAGAAAGACTGGCATCGGAAAATAGTCTTTGTACTCCAGCAGGCTGATCTCGCTTCTCAGCATGAACTTGCTACCAACCGTGAACGGGTAAAGCAGTATGCTCATGAGCGAAATGTCCAGAACCCAATCGTTTTCACGCTCTCGGCAAAGCGTGAAGTCGAGGATGCTTCGGACAGCGGCTTTGCCGAGTTCCGCCAGTTCCTTCGGGAAGCGGTGGAAAGCGGTGAGGTATGGCAGATGAAAGTGGAAGGAGGTCGGGATACGCTCCGCAGAGTTCTCAGTCGCTTGCTCGCTCGGCTTCAGAGCGAAGAAGCTGCCCTGTCCGATGATCGTGCGTTTTATGAACAGTTGCTCGCCAAAGTAGACGGTCGCCGCGAGAGAGCCCGTTCCCTGCAGCGGCTCGTCGTAGATAGCCTGTGTGCCACCTACGACCGTCTGAGCGTTCGTCTCCAAAGAAACTTTGAAGAGGGACTCGGAATTGCCGCGATTCTGAGACGGACGCTTCCTTTTGTTCGGGACAAAGATATCAAGACTTGGCTCCGCGACCTCCAAGATGAGTTTGAGAACTCTGCGAAAGAGGAAATAGAGGCAGAATCTCAGCGGGTATCGAGAGATCTTTCTGATGAGATGAGGAGCATGCTGGTGGAGATCAATGAAGCCATAACTGTCCGTAGCGAGCGACCCGGCCCGAGTGCACTTCCTCTGGCATACGATCGGACGGAACTTCTCGAACGGCTGCAAAATCGTTTAGGAAGGCTAAAGATTGCCGATATTATCGGTGAACAAGGTCTTCAGGGCTCCGATCTGGGCTCTCTCACGTTGACAGGAGGCGGGCTGGCAGCGCTGGGCGCAGTTATTGCGCTCGCTACAAATCTCATGGTGTTCGATATAACCGGGGGTATACTGGCAGCAGCCGGCGCAAGCCTTGTCGCCGTCACCCTTCTGTGGAGGCGATCGGCGATCCTGACCGATTTCGCCGCCAGGCTTGAAGCGTCAGGCCGTGACCTCCGCCACCGACTGGAGCAGGAAATCACCCAAATGTTTGACAAGCTGTTCCTTGAATTACGCCATGCTCTGCAGGAACCTCTGGCGTCAGTCGACCAACAGAAAGCGCGAGTTTCCCCGCTTGCGGCACGGGCTGAAAAGCTGCTTCAGGATGCGCAGACGATAGTATAAGTCCTATAAGACATATATGACTTATATTAAAGCTCAACCTTGAACTATTTCTGGCTTTCCAGGAGCTTTTCGAACTCCTCCTCGGTAAGAATGGTCACACCAAGCACCTTCGCTTTGTCGATCTTAGAGCCCGGGTCAAGTCCGGCGACAAGGTAATCCGTCTGACGACTCACGCTGGAAACCGCTTTTCCTCCCAAAGACTCCACCAGATGCTTAGCTTCGTCTCGCGTATACCGACTGAGCGTACCGGTAAAGACAAACGTTTTCTCCTCAAGACCGGTTCCTTTCCTTCGGCTGCGACTGCTCAGGAGAATGCCGCTCAGCCGCAGGTGATCGATCACCTGTCGGTTGCTTTCGTTACCAAAGAAGCTGACGATACTGCTGGCCACTTCGGGTCCGATCTCGCGAATAGTCATGAGCTCAGCAGCAGATGCATTCATGAGATCGTCAATGGTCAGGTACTGCTCTGCCAGGACCTGCGCCAGGTGCTCGCCTACATGCCGAATACCAAGCGCATAGATAACCCGCTCCAGGCCTCGTTCTTTGCTGTTCTCAATAGCAGCTACGCAATTGGCAGCTGATTTTTCCGCCATCCGCTCTAGGAAAATCAGGTCGCTGACAGAGAGGTGGTAAAGGTCAGCCACCGTACGTACGAGCCCCTCATTGATCAACTTTTCCACCAGCTTGTCCCCCAGGCCATCAATATCCATAGCTCGTTTGGAGGCAAAGTGTTTGACGCGCTCCTTTAATTGGCCCGGGCAGGACAGATTGATGCAGCGCGACACTGCCTCTCCATTAATCCGCACCACTTGGGAGCCGCAGGAAGGGCACACCGACGGAATCCGGTAAGGAATCTCTTCGCCATTGCGTTTCTCTCGAATCACGGACACGACTTCCGGAATGACATCTCCGGCCCGCTGTACAACTACTGTGTCACCTATCCTGATGTCTTTGCGGTCGATCTCATCCTGATTATGCAGTGTCGCCCGCCCCACGGTTACGCCGGAAATTGAAACCGGCTCCATGACTGCCACCGGCGTAATCGCACCGGTCCTGCCCACCTGGGTGATGATATCGAGCACCCTAGTCGTCGCCTGTCGGGCGGCAAATTTCACTGCCAGTGCCCAACGAGGACTTCGCGATATTGTGCCCAGCCGCTGCTGCAGCTCAATACTGTCAACCTTGATGACTACACCATCAATTTCATACGACAGTTCATCCCGCATCGCTTCCATCATTCGGTAATACTCGATGACATCACGAATGTCTCTGCATTTACGCACCTGCGGGTTCACCTTGAATCCCCAAACAGGCAACATCTGAAGAAGCTCCCACTGCGAGCTGAACGGCCGACCCTCGACAGCACCAACTCCGTAACAATAAAGATCCAGGGGACGCCGTGCGGTTATGGACGAATCGAGCTGTCGAAGAGAACCAGCCGCGGCGTTTCGAGGATTAGCAAACAGCGGTTCACCTCGTTCTTCCCGTTGGCGATTCAATTCTCTAAATGCTTGGATGCCGATGTAGGCTTCGCCCCTCACCTCAAGATAGTCAGGAACAGTTTCCTTCGCGCTCGACAACAACCTGAGTGGCACGCTCCTGATGGTGCGCAAATTCTGCGTGACATCTTCCCCGGTAACACCATCGCCTCGCGTTGAACCGAGGATAAATACGCCATCCTCATACACTAGCTCGACAGCCAGACCGTCCAGTTTCGGTTCAGCAACGTACGTCAGCTCCGCAGTGTTCCTAAGAGCTTTTTTGATTCGCTGATCAAACTCAACGATCTCCTTATCGCTGAAGGCATTGCTCAAGCTGAGCATGGGAACGGTATGGCGCACCGGTCGAAAGAAATCCAGTGGTGCTGCGCCAACGCGCTGGGTTGGGGAATCAGGGGTTCTCAGGTGGGGATACGCTTTTTCCAGGGATTCGAGTTCCTGAAAAAGCCGATCGTACTCCTGGTCGGAAATTTCCGGGTCATCCAGGGCGTAATAGCGATAGTTGTGATAATTGATGATTTCGCGAAGCTCGGCGATGCGCTTTTCAGGGCCAGACATGAAGAAAACTCTATAAGAGAATGGCTGATTGCAGGATGTCCGCTCGCCACTCACCGGCTGAGCGTCCACCGTTGGCCGCTGGTATTTGTTGACCGTTGTCCGTTAACCGTTAACCGACTTGATTAAGTCTACTGTTTACCGACGAATGATCCTTCCTGGATTTTTTTATTGTACGGTGAACAGTCAACGGACAACGGTGAACATTTCCTCAGGCTCCGAACTTCTCCAGCCGGCCTGCATGCGCCAGCGCCAGAGACATCAGATCCTTTGATAGAAACCTGCCCAATGAGCCGTGAATACAACTCAGTTCGTCAAACCTAGTCACCGTATCCACGCGGCAGTTACTGGCCCGCAGCAGTACCGGCAGTTCGTGCCAGCTGTGACTAGCCATCTTGGCCGGAGTCGAATGATCGCCGCTCACCACCACAACATCGAAAGGAAGCGACAGAATCTCCGGAAGCAGTGCATCGACCGACTCAATCGCCTTTACCTTCTCAGGAAAATTTCCATCTTCTCCGCGCGAATCAGTATATTTGAAATGGACAAAGAAGAAATCATACTGGTCATAATACTTCTTGAGAGCTTCGACTTCCTCTTCGAAGTTTTTGAGATCCGGAATCACGCTCATGCTCAACAGCTGGGCAATGCCCTTATACATAGGATAGGTGGCAATGGCCACGGCATTCAGGCCAAAGCGCTCCTTCATAGACGGAAATCCGGTATTCTTGGCGAAGCCTCGGAAGAGCAGCATGTTCGCTCTCGGCTCATCAGCCAGCACTCTTCGGGCTTGGTCGATAAACTCCCTAGCCAGTGCCGCGGTTCTTGCTGCCTCCGGCACCGCGGCCACTGGGTCAAGCGGCTTGAGTCCTTCTTTCTGCGGGTCCGTGTCTTCAACCTCGCCGCTCAATCCCTCGCCGCGGAAGACAACTACGCCTCGGTGCTCTTTGACTGGTTCGATAAAAACCTCAACGCCGCCGAGATGGATCGCTTGTCGCATCAAATTACAGAGGCGAATATTCTCCTCAGTAGAGATACGGCCAGCTCGCCGGTCAATAACTCTGCCTTCTCTATCCACGGTAGCAAAGTTGAATCGCGCGGCAACATCGCTGCCTTTGAGGCTGAAGCCAATGCCAGCGGCTTCTTGAACACCGCGCCCGATATTGGTCTTGACCGGATCGTAACCGAATACGCCGAAGTGTCCTGGCCCGCTTCCTGGAGTGATTCCCGGAGCGATGGGGGTCATCAGTCCGCAGGAAGCTTGAGTTGCCAAGCTATCAAGATGAGGACAACAGGCCACTTGAAGCTCAGTCCCGCCGAATTCGTCTATGGCAAGACCACCGAGACCATCAAGAATAAGGAAAAGAATTTTGGTCGTATTCGCAGTGACTAGACTGTCGGGCAGTTCCGCATACATAGAAGCCTCCTTCTTACACGCTCGATTCGATTATTCCGTGTTCAAACTGATTTCCATGAGCTCGTCAGGGATGACAAAGAACAAGTCGTCGGGATTCTTGCCGTTCAACCTTCGCACGAGTCGCCTTTTCCGTTTTGCCTCGTGAATATTGTCCGAGCCAACGGGATCATACTGCAGGCAGCGGGCTTTGTGCGGATGTTGAAGAAAATCGATCACCAGGGCGAGTGATAACTGTTTAAGAAAATCAACATAGTCCCTCGCTAGGGTCCACCGTGAGTTTCGAGAAACAAGGATTACGGCCTGCCGCCACTGCTGCAAATCATAAAGGCGGATAGTATTCATGTAAATCTGCTTGTTGGTTCTGAAGGAAAGAAGTCGAGTAGGTACTATAGCTGCCATCATATCATCATTGCGGGTGCTGTTTTGAGTCAATACAGCGCGGGCAAGTCTCCAATGCTTCCGTTCGGTAAACAGATCGGAACGGCATTCCCAGTACACGTGACCGAATTTGCGGGTTGACGAGGTGCGATACAGCTGATTGGGAATAAAAAAATTGTGTGCGATGATGTCGGAAGCCAGGTGCGCAAGATACCCATAGGTGAATGCCTTCTGGCATGGTTCCTGGGCAACGGACAGCAACTGCTGTCCAACCGACCAGTTGTGACAGTGATCAACTCGTCGCCGCGATCCCTTCCCGATCACAATATCTGCGCTGATGCAGCCATAAAGAAAATCCCGAGAGTACTTGCTGAGGAGATCCGCGATCACGGGTAGAACCAGGCCCAGATGATTCAGCACATAGTCACCCTGGGCAATATGAATGCCAGCCCCCCAGGCAAAAACGTCACGACAGCTTAGAAGCCAAAAACCCAGCAGCGTCGCAATAAAGGTTGCGATAAGCGAACAACTCATAATGCATCGTATTCCTGTATGGCGTCCTTACTGCTCTTGCAGTGGTGAAGAATGATTATGAATAAGATGGTCCTGATACTCACGCCAGCGATCGAACATAGCGGTGAATGCTTCGTAATGTTTCTCCGTATCCACATCCAGCACTCCGCCAACCAGATCAGTGACTGTAATCTTAAATGGACATCCCAGTACATCGCCGATAACGCCCTCTAGTCGGGGCACGTCCACCAGCCAGCGAAACAAAACCGTGAGCCGGTCCAGACCGATGCGCTCTAAGAACAGGTTCCAGTGAAGAACAAAATAATACAGAATACCTTTCGAGCGGACGTTGATCCGAAAAAATGTAATCAGGAGCCTGACAAAATCGAAAAACTCTTTCTGGTGACGGTAATCGTACATTTTTTGGATATAGTGCCGGTTCCGAACTCTCAACGGTTTTACAAGATGGAGATTATTGATGCGGAACTTGTTTTCCTTGACGTAGAAGTACGCAAGCTTAATCCCCTTGTCTTTCTTCGTAGGATAAAAAAGCCGCAGCCGCTGCTCAGCGCTCACGCCAAGGAAATAGTCTGCCCGGTGCACATCGCATTTTTCAACGAATTCATCGACCTCTTCGGATGTCAAAAGAGGAGTATCACCAGCAAGGTAGAGTACCGCCTTATCTTCCTGCCGACATCGTGAATCCCCAGCGCAGCCTGCTTCCCGCTCTGCTTCGACAAGTTTCTCAAATGCCTTGAGGCCGTTGTCGTAAAGGGTAGACCCCTGTTCGAGGACCAGAATACGATCCGGATGCTCCAGCCGGTGGACATGCGCTTCAATAGTTTCCCGAATCCGAATCGGGTCGCCGACTACGGCGATACGGCCGATAGTACGGGCATGATCCAACGCCTGCAGAACGTGGAAAAAAAGAGGGACACCCTTGAGAGCGAGAAAATTCTTGTTTTCCCCGCAAATAGGACGGCTTTTCTTCTTGTTACCGATAAGGACAGCAGCATCAACCTTCATGACATCAGCGCTCAGCGTGGATGAGATACTCATTAACATAGCATCATGGTATGAATATACCAAGGTTTAATCAGTCTTCCTGCCAACCGTACTCTCCAATCAATGGGACAAATACACACTGCGTGGTGGTTTTTGTATCGATTCGATTCTCTTCCCGGGTTACCAGCGAAAGCATCTGAGAATATCGGGAACCAGTCGGAACCAGCAGTGTTCCTCCAATCTTGAGCTGTTCGACCAACGGCTGCACGATATCAGGAGCTGCAGCGGTGACCAGGATTTTGTCAAAGGGGGCCTTTTCCGGCCATCCGAGCGTTCCGTCTCCGACTCTGAGCTGTACGTTGTTGTAACCTAGTGTCCGCAGCACGACCCCTGCCCGCTCACTGAGCACTGCAATTCGTTCCACCGTAAACACCGCCTGAGACAGCTCGGCAAGAATTGCGGTCTGGTATCCGGAGCCGGTTCCAATTTCTAGAACAATTTCGTTCTCCTTCAGCCTCAATTCCTGCGTCATCAGCGCTACCATGTACGGCTGAGAAATCGTCTGGCCCTCCCCGATCGAAAGCGGGCCGTCATCATACGCATACGGCTCCAGGCTGCTTGGAACGAAGCGATGACGAGGAACTTTTTTCATGGCATCAAGGACCCGCTCGTCACTAATGCCTCGTTGCATAAGCTGGTCTTCGACCATCTGACGCCTTTCGCGTTCACAGCTCACAATCTTCTCTTCTCCCCGGAAGAAAGGCAGGCCCGGAGGATCATGCAGCCGCACTGCTCGGCATGTTCCTGCAACAACATGAGGAGGCCAGAGCGGCTCGCATTCCGTGCTCCTTCGCCATGTGCCCGTTATCGTCTCAGATTGTAGAATGCTTCCGGCCCTGCATATCGGGCGGTCTCGCCAAGCTCCTCTTCGATACGGATCAACTGGTTGTATTTGGCGACCCGATCAGTTCGGGACGTAGACCCCGTCTTAATTTGCCCAGTGTTGCATCCGACCACGAGGTCGGCAATCGTAGTGTCTTCGGTTTCGCCGGACCGGTGAGAAACCACGGCAGTATACCCGGCCTTCTTGGTCATCTCGATTGCTGCGAGCGTTTCCGTAAGGGATCCAATTTGATTGAGCTTGATCAAAACCGAATTGGTGATACCTTCGGCAATACCCCGCTTGATGATTTTGGTGTTGGTGACAAACAGATCATCGCCCACGATCTGGGTGTTCTTTCCCAGGCGGTCGGTAAGGAGCTTCCATCCTTTCCAGTCACCTTCGGCCATGCCGTCCTCAATACTGATGACCGGATACTGGTCAACCCAGTGACTATAGAAGTCAACCAGCTCTTCGGAAGTCTTCTGCGGAGCAGCTTCTGCTTCGAGATGGTAAACTCCGTCACGATAAAATTCGCTGGCTGCAGCATCGATGCCCAGGAAAATATCTTTTCCCGGTTGGTATCCGGCCCTGGTGATTCCTTCAAGAATGAGCTCAATGGCTTCGGTATTTGACTTTAGGTTGGGAGCAAATCCCCCTTCATCACCCACTGCGGTGTTGTATCCTTTTGCTTTTAAAACCTTCTTCAGGTTATGGAACACCTCTGCGCCCATGCGAAGCGCCTGAGCAAAGTTTTCCGCGTTCACTGAAAGAATCATGAATTCCTGAATATCCACGTTGTTGTCGGCATGGGCGCCGCCGTTGAGGATGTTCATCATCGGCACGGGCAAAACCCGGGCATTCACTCCGCCAAGATATCTGTAGAGTGGAATACCCAAATCATCGGCAGCAGCTTTGGCTACACCGAGCGAGACACCCAAGATGGCATTGGCACCCAGTTTCTCCTTGTTCTCGGTGCCATCGAGCTCGATCATCTTTTCATCAATGTAGGCCTGTTCAAGTGCCAGACAGCCAAGGATTTCCGGAGCAATAATCTGGTTAACATTATCTACCGCCTTCGTAACCCCTTTGCCCAGATAACGGCTGGCATCTTCATCTCTCAATTCTAAAGCTTCCCGCTCACCGGTCGAAGCACCCGAAGGGACCTGAGCTCGTCCGAAGGCACCGCTTTCCAAAATCACGTCGACTTCTATCGTAGGATTTCCACGGGAGTCAAGTATCTCTCGCGCAGTTATATCAATAATCTCGCTCATTACACCCTCCTTGTTCGTACCATCGCTAAACTGTTTTCATCATCGCTGTCAACGGTCAGGTCCTATTTTCTTTCCTGCTTCCGGTCGACCACATGTCCGCATGACTCAAGTATCTAATCCAGGTATACTTACACACGCCAATACCATAGAAGCCTATTTTTTCTTTTCCGGCTTCAGTACCACATAGAGCGTATCGTCACCTCTTTTGATAAACAACAGTACGTTTTCTCCTGCCGGAGCTTTCCGGACAGCTTCGCTAAACTGCTGCATTGAGGTGATCCTTCGCTGATTCACCTCTTTAATGATATCACCACGACGGATTCCCGCCTCTTCAGCCGCACCGCCCGATTCGACAGCGCTTACGACCACACCCTTTTCTTCGTTATAACCCAATCGATTCGCAAGCTCGGGAGTAAGTTCCTGGACTGTCATACCGTAGTTCTGCTCCTGCGCTTTCTTCGGAGTTCCGGTCTCCTCTTCCGGCAGCTCACCAACCTTCACCTTGAAAGTCATTTTTTTCCCATCCCGGAAGACTTCAAGGGGAACCTCTTTTCCGACTGGCGTGATAGCCACCAGGCGCGGCAGTTCTTGCATGTCTTTAATCTCTTTATCACCAAACTTGAGAATAATGTCTCCTTTCTTGATTCCTGCCTTGCCAGCAGGCCCGTCTTCGACCACCTGGCCGATAAGCGCCCCCCTGGATTCTTCCAAACCAAACGATTCCGCCAGCTCCTGGGTAACCTTCTGCACGTATACGCCCAGCCATCCGCGGATAACACGACCTTTTTCCTTCAGCTGCGGCAGAATCTCATTCACCATGTTAATGGGAATTGCAAAGCCGATTCCCTGAGCCTGAGCTACAATTGCCGAGTTAATACCCACAACTTCACCGCGGGTATTGATGAGAGGCCCTCCGCTGTTGCCGGGATTGATCGAAGCATCAGTCTGGATGAAGTCATCATAGGGGCCGGCGCCGATATACCGTCCTTTAGCGCTGATAACGCCTACGGTGACGGTATGGTCGAGACCAAAAGGATTTCCGATGGCCATTACCCATTCTCCCACTTCGAGCGCATCCGAATCCCCACGTGCCGCACTAGGAAGCTGATCCGACGTCTCAACCTTTATGAGTGCAATATCGATTTTGGGGTCCTTACCAATTACCTTTCCATCAAGTTCACGTCCGTCGGAAAGCAGAACCTTAATTTTATCCGCTCCTTCTACAACATGATTGTTGGTCAGAATGAAGCCGTCCCCGCTCAGAATAAACCCCGACCCCAAGCTTTTCTCTTTGTGCTCTCCTCCCTCTGGCGGGGCGCCGAAAAAGCGATCAAAAAAATCTTCTCCAAAGTCATCCCAAGGAGAAGGACCCTGAGGTCCAAAGCGAAACCGAGAGAACCGGTCCTCATCGGTAACCATTTTCTCGGTTCGAATATTGACTATTGCAGGTTTAAGATTCTTGGCCAGATCGACAAAGTTTGGATAGCCTGCGAAAGGCTGAGGCGCGCTTTCCGCGACAGCATCCTCGGCCCCGACCATGGGTGTGGGGACAGCCAAGAGGCCGGCCAGAAGACAAAGAACGAGTGCTCTTACAGTCGGATACCAGCAATGACCTTGCCATACTCTCTTCATATGCGTGAGACTCCTTTCTCATGATAGAATTAATCGAGCCCGGCATCGGCGCCTCAGTACTGCCAGCGCTTAGAACAAACATTTCTTTACTATCCAAAATGTCAGGCCGATAGCAGAGTGGTGCCGCATAGATCCATATTCATAGCATTATAGCCGGTGGATACAAAAGATTCAATTGATTGATACTCGTGTCAATAATGTTCACGCAGGGAGAGGGTACATTACCTGACCTCAATCCATGAGGCTGGTTTTGAGCAGTCGTCCGGTCATCGGTGCTAAGGAACTTTTTAATATCAATGACTTATTTCACTTGGTGTTGTTACAGCCGCTATCTCGTCTTTTCCGCTATCAGTGCATTGCTGTGGCCGTAAAAAATGCCCCACACGGTAAGGGGTCTCAGATGAGCTCCTGGTTCTTGAATTAGTCATTGACGCCTGTTGCCATTTGAGATACATGAGAGGCGGAATCGAAATGCTTTGATTCTCCTCTGGTCGCATGAATGAATCGTATCGATTGCGCGCATGAGCCAGACACATTGCAGTGAGGTGATTGACCATGATTTCAAAAAGATCTCTCGAGATTCCTTCGTTCCTGGTAATGGACATTCTTGAACGGGCACACGAGCTGGAACGTAAAGGAAGTCAGGTCATCCACCTGGAAGTGGGCGAACCTGATTTTGAGACCCCCGAATGCATAAAGCAGGCTGGAATCAGGGCACTACAGGGGGGGAAGACCAGATACACACCCAGTCAGGGCCTCATCGAGCTGCGAGAAGCACTGGCTGACCACTATCGTCAACACTATGGTGTACGTATTGACCCGCAACGGATCATCATTAC
>JAGOGO010000072.1 GCA_017996625.1 Deltaproteobacteria bacterium
GACGGGATCCCGGGTGAATTCCTTGGCGCGCTCCTCACAGGCCAGCACTACTGCAGCTGCTCCGTCGGTTACCGGGCAGCAATCATACAGCCTGAGAGGGTTCACAATCACGCGAGCATTAAGCGCTTCCTCCATCGTGATAACGTTTTGAAACTGAGCATACTTATTTTTGGAGCCGTTTCGATGATTCTTTACCGCTACTGCGGCCATCTGCTTCTCGGTGGTTCCGTAGGCTTTCATGTGCTTTTTGGCCATCATGGCAAACAGAGGCGGTGGAACACCCAACCCATGGATGCAATCAAAATCACGATCACATGAAGCCTGCAGATTCCAGATGGTCTCCCGCTTATCGGGAAGAAAAAGCTTATCGACGCCGACCACCATAACCACATCTGAATAGCCGCACGCGATATGTGTGTAAGCCAGATGAATGGCAGTGGTGCCGCTGGCGCACAGAAGCTCAACTTTTCCAATAAGGTTAGTGGGCTTGATGCCGAGCAGTTCTGCAGCCAGAGGAGCGCCATGGGTCTGAAACTGGTTTTTCTCTACAAAAGCAGTCGAAAGCAGAAGACCGTCAACATCTTTGGGTCTGAGGCCTTCACAGCTGTCGAAACACAGCTTTCCGGCTTCTGCAATCATATCGCGAAAGGTTGCTTGTCGTTCGCCCCACTTGTTCATCGCTCCGGCGATTACTGCGACTTTTCTCATACGTTAGGATCCTCCGCGGCAAAAAATGAGCGTACTCCGCTTCATACTATCGAAAACTGTGCACCAAAAGTTGGCATCATACTACATTTGATCTAGAATGCAAACCAAAAACAGCCAAGATCAGTAAGAAGTGATGAGTTGGATGTTGGGGTATATACCCTCATTGCCGACTCTTGTTCTCGCGCAGGGACGATGAAAGCAGTAAGGAGTAGGCGAAAGCCTCTGGGCGCCTTCGGGCCCAGGTTGAGCGAAGAAGAAACAAAGCGCATTGATTGTAAGAGCGAAGTCCTTCTTGCCCCCTCGTTGCTCACGAGGGTGTCGCACCTCCTTTTCTGTCATTGCGGGCGATCCCGCTGTAGGCGGGAGAGCGCGGCAATCTGAGAATCAATGGCGTGCGAGATTGCTTCAGTCGTTTCACTCCTTCGCAATGCCCTTACGACACAGTATAGGAGGGTCGGGGTGAATGTTGGAGCTCTTGTGGCAAATCCCCCTCAAGAGTCCGTCCGATACTGTCATTCTGAGGCGCAAGCCGAAGAATCTCGATTCCTATAATAGTGAATGTGTGAGATCCTTCGTTTCACTCAGGATGACAGATTCGAGCTGTGCCAGTTGTCGGACAGGCTCACAATACTAGGAAAGGGGGACATCACCACAGAATCATGCACGTGGCGATTCGAGTTGATTGAAGCGACACGGTGATTCTGTGCTGATAGAGGACTCTGCAAGTTCTGAAACATCTACTCAAACACGTTCAGCACAGGTTACAGGGCAGATTTCAGGACGACAGGGCTTTGAGCGCCGGTTCTGAGACCGGTCCGGAAATCGAGGTGCGGTTATCCAAAAGAGAAAGGGCGACCTGGTGGTCGCCCTTGGTATGCTTCGTTTCCTATCGCGAGCGGTGAAAATGCGCCTTGTTCAGCACCCGGTCAGGGAAGATCGTGGACAATAATAAAATCGTTCTTTGCTCTGGTGCCGTGGCAGCCGATGCAGCTCGCAATCTTCCCCGCTTCCAGCGTCTTGCCGTTAGGCGCGTACACGGCCCAGAACCAATCGCCGTCCTGCGGATTGTAGCTCTCAATCTTATACATCACGGTGATTGATTTCAGTTCCTTGTCTTCGCCGTAATTTTCCTTGACTTCGATTGATCCATACTGAACGGGAACCTGTGAGGAATCTTGTAGCCTGTCATTGACATACACTCGGTTATACACTCCATGAGGGGCACGGCCAGGTTGCATGCCTTGGTAGTCCGTCCATTGAGCCCACTGAGTATAAGGGAAATCTTTGGTAATGTAGGCCCAGAGGGCATTGGCATCAGGTCCAGGCATTGCTGCAAATATCCACGTGCCGAATACCACGAATGTACAGACGATAACCAGGCCCATGAAAAAATTCCTCATGAAGTACCTCCTTCAGGTGATAATACGTGGCTGCAGTCTGCTGCCATTATTATTAATACCAAATCTTGAAGCGTCTGCAAGTGAATTTCATGCGCTGCACAGCGTGTGCTTTGGTGAAGAAACCCTGTCGCCCGAATGAATGCTGTGGCGAGGGATAGCCTGTATCGACCATCGAGGAACATCTCATGGAGGGTCCGAGCAGTACGAAACGTGTCGGCGGTGAGAGATACTGTTTTTCCTCATCCTACTCGAAATCATATCCTGAGATTCTCATTTAGCACGCGTGATTCACGGTATTTCTACAAGTGAGGTGCAAGCAGATGACAAATATTTTATCAAATGAAAATATTTTGCAAGAGCTATTTTTTCGATTTTTCGGTCTGAAGTTGAAATCGGAGCACGATTGTATTAAATAATGAATCTCGGCCCATGCAGCTGCATGTGAAGTATCGCTCTTATCTGACAGGAATCTGCACTATGGCACTCCCCACGGATGTTCTCGGCGCTCTTCAGAATATCGTTGGCAGCGAAGGAATGCTGGCTTCCGGCCTCGATCTGGCTGCTTATTCCTTCGACGGAACCACCAACTGGCAGGGAATGCCGGAAGTTGTTGTTTTCCCTACCACCGCGGAGCATGTTTCGGCTATTCTCGCTTTAGCCAATGCGCAGGCAATTGCCGTTACTGCACGAGGAGCCGGAACCAATGTCAGTGGCGGGTCAATTCCCACGGCCGGCGGAATCGTGCTCTGCACCACGCGCATGAACCGGATTCTCGAAATCGATGCCGCTAATCTTACCGCAACCGTAGAGGCAGGAGTCGTGCTGAACGATCTGAATCTGGCGCTCAGCCGAAGGCGCCTTTTTTTCCCTCCTGATCCGCAAAGCTTTCTGGCGGCAACGATCGGCGGCTGCGTATCTGAAAATGCCGGCGGGCCCTACGCAGTAAAATATGGTGTGTTCAAGCACTATCTGCTGGGAATGCGGGCAGTGCTTCCGTCGGGTGCGATTCTCGATCTGGGTGGCAGGACCATGAAGAATGTCACCGGCTACGATCTGCCTCAGCTTCTCTGTGGATCGGAAGGCACTCTGGCAGTGATTACCCAGGTAACCATGCGTTTGCTGCCGCAGCCGGCGATGCGGCAGACTGTGCTGGCTGTGTTCGATCAGGTTGTCAAAGCAGGTGAAGCGGTTCACCGCATTCTGGCATCGGGCATCATTCCAGCAAAAATCGAGCTCATGGATAACTGGATCATTCGTCGCATCGAGGAAATGATGCCGCTGGGACTGCCGACCAATGCTGATGCGATTCTTCTGTTTGAATGCGACGGCTTGCCGGAAACCGTAACGAAAGAATGTGCTGCGGTTATAGATCTCTCCAGACAGGCAGGGGCAGTAAGCGTGCGTGCGGCAGAAAACGCCCGGGAGGCTGAAAACTTCTGGACGGCACGCCGGGCTGGTTTTTCGGCAATCTTCGGGCACGCCAAGACGGTTCTAGCTGAAGACGTGACCGTACCGATTACCCGTATTCCGGAGCTGATTGATCGCGTGAGGAAGCTTAGCCGGGAACATAATCTGACGATTGTCATCATCGGTCATGCCGGGGACGGCAATCTGCACCCGAGCATTCTTACCGATAAACACAACATCGGTCACCTCACAGTCGCGGAGAGAGTTATGGAAGCAATATTCAGCGCTGCGCTTGAACTCGGTGGAGTTGTTTCCGGAGAGCACGGCATTGGCCTGGAGAAAAGACGAGTCCTAAAGCAGGCGATGGAGCCAGAAGCAATTGCGCTGCTCCGCAGCATCAAGAACGTTTTCGACCCTAAGGGGATACTCAATCCCGGGAAGATCTGGGAGGACGCGTGACCGCCATTTTACCTGAACATGAGGCTGGCCGGTGCATGAAATGCGGCTTCTGCATGTCCTCATGTCCGGTTTATGCGATCGACCACATTGAAAGTCATGTCGCCCGCGGCCGCAATGTGCTGGTGCTCCTCGGTGCACAGGGAGACATCATTCGAAATGAAGCTTATCGACAAAGCCTCTCCTATTGTCTGGTCTGCGGCCGCTGCCAGGCTACCTGCCCTGCGAAAATATCTTCAGCGGATATCACTGTGCAAGCCCGCAGCCAGATGGCACATGAAGCTGGGCTTACTGGAATCCAGCGCTTCGTCTATCGCGGGATCCTGAAACATCGCAGCCGGATGGCGATTCTCCTCGGCTTAATGGCCCGCATTCCCGGTATGTCGACCAAAGAGGGCCGGCCCCTTCGTCATCTTGCCGACGCCGCTGCGCTTTTTTCCCGGGGTCTTTCAGTACCTCGCCTTTCAAAACCCTTTCTCGGGCAACGCATTGCGAGGAGAACAGTTCCACCGCCGGGAGTCAAGATCCGCGGAACCGTGGCAGTGTTTCCCGGCTGCGCTTTTGAATTCTTTTTTGCCGATGCCGGAAAAGACATTGTTGCCACTCTGGCCCAGGCTGGATTCGAAGTCATATACTCGTCTGAGCTTACCTGCTGCGGACTGGCAATCTACTGTTCCGGCGATGATGAAACCGCTCGCCTTATGGCACAGACTAACATGGATGCTCTCGGCAGCTTCGATCGAATAATTACCGGGTGCGCCACCTGCAGCTCGGCTCTGAAAAAATACGGCTCCTGGTTTTGCGAGGAAGATCCTCGGCATGTTCAGGCCGTGACGTTCAGCCGCAAGGTGCAGGATTTCAGTGAATTCCTGGTCCAGGAAGGCTTTCAGCCTCAACCCGCATCACAACCCGATCTGGTGACGTATCACGATCCCTGCCATCTGCGCTGGCACCAGGGGGTCACTGCGCCGCCCCGGAAACTTCTCACCTCGTTGGAAAGAATGATGTTTGTGGAAATGGAAGGCGCGGATGCCTGCTGCGGTCTGGGAGGAGCCTTTGGTATGTATCACCGGGATATCAGTTTGGCCATCCAGGTGAAGAAGATAGACGCGATTCGAAAAACCAGAGCCCGGATAGTGGCTACCTCCTGCCCGGGGTGCATGATTCAGCTCATGGATGGTTGTCGTCGACATCATCTGCCGGTGACTGTGCTGCATATCAGTCAGGTACTGCAGGGAAGAACGGGGTGATGGCGGAAATGGAAAACTGTGGATTCCCGCCTTCGCGGGAATGACGAATTATTTTCAATGCCGACTTCTTATGATGCCTTTTCGATTGATGCTTTCGATAAATTCGGAGCCACACGGTGTCATTCCCGCGAAGGCGGGAATCCAGCGGAGAAGGGCGCGCTGGGTACACCGCCTGATAAGCCTCTTTCTCCAGAATGCAATAACCGACTTCCATCATTCCGCTATTTGCTACTGATACAACTTCACTTCCCCCAGCTCCCGCCTCTTCGATACAAACGGCTTGCCTGCACGGCGGGCTTTGTCAGCGATCTCCTTCCCCAGTAGCGCTGCTCCAACTGCGCCGGTGAGCAACGGTTCCGAAGGGATGAGGAGCTTGTGTCCGAGCTCTTCCGCAAGCGCCCGGCTGAGAGCAGGATTTTTGGCGCCTCCGCCGGTGAGCACGACATCATCGACAACTCTCACGCGCCGCGCCAGACTGGCAATGCGACTGGCCAAGGCCTGGTGGATGCCGGCGACCAGGTCGGGCAGTGGGGCTCCCTCGGCGAGCCGGTCGATCACTTCTTGTTCGGCGAACACAGTGCAAAGATTACCGATTTTTATTGGATCGACGCTGGTGAGCGCCAGATGGGCCATCTCCTCCAGACGCAGGCTGAGAGCGTCGGCAATGATCTCCAGGAAACGACCGCTTCCAGCAGCACACTTGTCGTTCATGGCGAAGTCGACCGGACGTCCATTTTCTATACGGATTGCTTTGCTGTCCTGGCCTCCGATATCGATAATCGTGGCCGCATGCGGAAAAAAGGAGAACACGCCTCGGCTATGACAGGTAATTTCAGTCATCTGCTTATCGGCAAAGGGAACATTGATGCGACCGTAACCAGTGGCAACGACCACTGTGAGAGCACTCAGGGAAAGACCGGCCTGAGCCAGCGCCTTCTCCATGACCTGGGAAGCAAGTCTCCGCTGCTCTGCTCCGGTAGGTCCGATGATTGACGCAATAATTTTCTCACCGATAATGGCCACCTTAGTCATGGTGGATCCGATATCAATGCCGGCGAAATAGTCAGACATGGGGATACGAGATACATGTTGAAAAAATGTTGACCGTTCACCGACGGGATTAGGTCTTCGATACATCGGGTGAATTACGCGGTCATTGGATATCCGCGCTGCATCAAGCTGACTACGAGAGAAGCCACCCTGGTGCTTTTTCGGTCAACGGTGAACGGTTAACGGTGAACGCGCCGTTAAGCGCCTTGCCTCTTCACTGCATCCAGGGTTTCAATGAACGCGTCGATTTGTTTGCGCGTTTCTACCTCCGAGTAGGTGCTGATATCGATAATGTCGCTTTCCAGGATCAGCGATGGGAGCTCGCGGTGCTCCACCGAGTTTTTGCCTCGTGCACCAAGAACCAGGGTCGGAATCGGTTTGTAGATCTTATTGAGCTGATTCAACTGCCAAATCAGACCAAGATGCCAGGTGCGGCACGAAAAGGCTTCGTGCATGACAACACCGTCTATGGTGTAGTCTTCGATGTACTGGATCAGCCGTTCGACATCAGGCTCGGAGCCGGGCCGCTTTTTTGCCTTATCGAACCAATACGTCCAGTAACGGAACCAGCGGTAGGCGATCCGCTCGATGGGATCCTGAGTATTCGGCAGATTGAGGCGGTACATCGGCTCAATGAGCCGATAGGTGGTTTCTGCCGGGAAGACTGCTCCCCTGCTGTTAAAGTAGTTGAAGTCGTTGAGCGCGAACCAGGAAGGGAGACCGCCACCCCAAAGCAGCCGATACTTCTCATCAGAGCTAACGCCTTCCCTGATGGCGATTTTCTCTTTAAGCTCTTTGTTGAGCTCGATAAAAAAGTCATAACCCTGTTGGGTTGACATCATAAAGGTTATCGGGACCATAGTATTCATGGCGTCGCCGGTATCCATCGGCGTCGGAATGGCTCGCCGCAGCTCGTACGTTTCCCAGATGAGAGTCCAGGTGCGTTCAGTCAGATCTACCAGCTCACTCAGCCGGTCATAATCCATCTTTTTTCCGGTCTGCTGCTCCAGAAATCCAATCAGACTTTTCAGCTCGGAGCAGATGTACTTGACATAATAGGGTTCGATATCCGCGACATTCACGTCCTGCTCGAACAGCGGCCACGGCATCCCGAGATTGAAAATAGGGACCTCAGGCATGTACTGCTGGGCTGCCTGAAACCATTTATTGCGGGGGTCGCAGAGAATCTGTCCACTGGAGAGCATAAAATCAGGTTTGACCTGTCCTCCCCAGGGAGCATTGGGAGGCATTTCTCCCAGTTCCTCCCGCCATTGATCGAAACCAATCCCACACAGAGCATAGGTGCATAGCGAGCGGGAAAAATCCAAGACCTCGGCTCGGCTGAGGAAACGTTCGGCATCCCGTTTTGCGCCGCAGATGCCGGCATAGTTCTCGACCCATACAGGGACAATGTCCATGGCCCGGATGATTTCATCGTAATGGCAGCAAATAAACGTAAAGGCGAGCTTTTTGCCTTCAGCCTTCGCCTGATGGGTGTTTTTGATAAACTCTTTTACCATCGGCCCGATCAGCGCTGCAGCTTTCGTTGCTTTTCGTCGCGATTCTTTTTTTTCTTCTTTTGGTGCCTCAGCCATGTCTGGTGACCTCCGTGTTATACGTTCGGACATCAAGGTTGACTAGTGGATATTTGGAAAATTAGAGAAATGGAGAATTGGTATACTGGTTAAAGAGCAAATTGGAAAAAAAGATACCTGATGTATTGGAAGATGGCAAAATGATTTCATCCTAACCTGATGGAGTGCTGCTGCCACATTGACCACTGTACTATTCCACCACTGTACCACTTAACCAATTTTCCATTTTACCATCCTCATCCTATCATCTCGAGGAAGGCTTGAATTCTGGTACGCAGGCGGCCGATTGTCCCCGCTGAATACTCATCTTCCAGATAGAGAATGGGGAGGTTGCGAGAATTGAAATAGGCTTTGCGTGCCGGAACCTCGAAGCCAAAGGGATCGCAGTACTTATAGACATAAAGAATAACCCCGTCCACGTTGAAATCCCGGGCCAGGCTGCCGGCATCGCCGAAACGGGCTTGGAAGTCTTCTTCATTGGTGCTTCCTGTTTTTTCACGATAGGTGCGGGGACAGTTGAGATCGGCCAGATACCGGCGGCTCAGAGCGGCCAGAGGACTGGTGCCGGTCTCTACCATTGGCCAGTGATCTCGTGTTCCGACACAGAGACTATCGGTCACTACTGCCGCGCCACTGTCCTCAATCAGTTGGATGAGATCGATGTTGTCGATGCACGCGCCGTCTACCATGATGCGGGCCGGTTTTGTAACGGAAGGCTGCTTCCGGGCTTGCAACTCGGCGAGTACCTCATCAAGCAGAACGCTTGCTTCATCGACCGGGAGGCTCATGCTGACGGTCAGGATCTTGGCGGTCTCGGTGCCGGAAACAATCGGCGGATGCGCTTTGCGCAATTCATACAACTTCTTTACCTTGGTGCGGTATTCAGCATAGCGCTCA
The DNA here is from genome assembly GCA_017996625.1 of Deltaproteobacteria bacterium. Lineage (GTDB taxonomy): Bacteria > Desulfobacterota > WTBG01 > JAGOGO01 > JAGOGO01 > JAGOGO01. The sequence continues at coordinate 8,764 of JAGOGO010000072.1, forward strand.
ATCGCCCGAGCCAGATCGTGATCGGTTACGGCTCGCCCGGCATACCGTTCCAAACTTACCCGAAAGGTATTCAATTCGGCGGTGAAAAACTCGATTGAAGCGTCATTGACCGAGTGCGGGACGTTAATAAAATGGGAATAGGGTAGCCCCAGGGAGTAGCGCCAGACGCTGTAGGTTCTGGTTATGCTGTCACAGGCATGGGGAATGATGATTCCTTCGAGGAAATCGTAGCGGCCCTTGACAGAGAGATCGAAACAGCTGCGCATGAAAGGACAGGCAATTGTTTCCAGCAGAGCGTTTCCTTTGGTTATCGGTTCATGCACATCGCCACGGAGGCGAAAGGGGACAAACCCGGCTGCGCTGATCAGCTCCACCGGCACCAGGGAACAGATATACCCGAAAAACCGTTCACCTTGCTCTCTGAGTTCTCGAGCGCGAGCACCATAGTTAGCGTAATAGTGATCAACCGCGGCCATACCCTTGAGGTTCGTTTCGCTCATTCCAGTTGTCTCCTTTTACGGTGATTAAGGCTGTGCCAGTTCACGGGCGATCAGAGCGGCACCCAAAGCGGCAGTGAGCTGCGGGTCTGGGGGAATTGTGATGCCATGACCAGTCAGCTCTTCCAGAGCGGCAACAAGTCCGGAGTCTAATGCTCCTCCGCCCACGAGGGCAAAATCATTTTCAATGCCTATCCGCTCCACCAGGCTGTATCCCTGAAGTGCCAAGGCCCGATGTATGCCGGCCACCAGGTCGGTTTGCGGTACGCCTTCGGCGAGGCGGGAGACGGCTTCCGATTCGGCGAAGACCGCGCAGTTAGTATGAAAATCAATCCTGCCGGTAGCTCGCCGGCCGAGCACACTCAGTTCGCTCACTTCAGTGTGGAGCACCTTGGCGATAATCCGCAGCACGCGGCCGCTGCCGCCGGCACAGCGGCCGCTCAGGAGGAACTTCACGAGGTTGCCTTGGTCGTCGAGGCGAAAGGCCTTGCTGGACATATCGCCGATATCGATGGCAGTTCGGACTGCCGGACACGAGAAAGCAATTCCTCTTGCATGACAGACGAGATCGATTCTAGTATCAGCAGCGAAATCAGCCATAGCTGAGCCGTTGCCGGTAGCAATGCTGAAAACGTTCTCCTGACCGGAAAGACTGGCCCGAGCGAGCAGGGTATCACGTATCCTTCGCGCAGTCGTTCGGTATTCACCTCCGGAGGCGAGCGTGACAGACGCGGCTACTGCAGTTTCGGCCAGAAGCACTCCTTTGGAGAAGGCAGAACCGATATCGATACCGAGTGAGTACGTCATAAACCGCCATCTCCATCATATCGTAAACGGTATTTCCTTATCTCCCGCTTTCTGAGAGCGCTTCAGGAGGAGTTTGCTCAAAGCGAGCATTGCTTCAAACGGTTGAATATCAGTAAGACTATTGACCCATTCCGCTTTTTCGCGAGCAATGACTTCCGGATCTTCGCCGGTGGCAAGGCGCTGCAGCATCTCCGTATGATAGCGCTTGGTTGCCTGTAATGCTTTTTCAAAGTGCTGTCGCACGGTTCCTTCGATAACGCAGTTGTGGCTTAGAGCAGCTCGTTGGGCCGGCAGTGAAGCCAGCATGCGAATCGTCGCACAGTATTTTTCGAGAGACTCAAAGTAATTAGGCCAGAATACGTCCTTTTCCGGAACGTAGAAACCAGTGGTGTCACCGATGACCAGCGTTTTCTCTTTGTGCTCGAATAACCCCATGTGACATGGTGAATGACCGGGTGTTCGGTAAACGCTCCATTCGATTCCGTTTCCCAAGTCGATACGGTCTCCTTCGTCAACCTCCCAGTCGACGTCAAAGGAGATGTTTTCCGGAGCCGGAGGCAGCTCGGCGATTTCTCCTTTTGTCTTCATGATCTTAGCAATACTGCGATCGACAGCAAGAAACGGTTTCAGCATTTCCGGATTGCGCAGAGTCTGAGCAGCTACTGTAGTTGCAACCACTTTCACATGCGGCCAGAGGGCTTTCAGAAGGGGGAGAGCACCGATATGATCAGCATGCGTATGAGTAAGGGCGATATATTTTATGGTAATGGGGTTGATACCCAGCTCCTTCACCTGCTCCACGATAAGCTGACCGGTTGGCCCTGTGCCGCCTTCGATCATCATAATATCGCTTCCAAGAGACAGATACGCTGGGAAAGAAGGCGTGCCGATTTGATAAAGGCTCTCCGTAATTCTCGTGGGATTGAAAGCGTGCTTACCCAATGGTTTATCCTCCTAACTATGGCTACCGAAAAAAGCCGAGATTCTTCTAAAAAAGGTCAAAGTGTTTGTTATTAACAAAAATTGTATGCTTTTGTCAATTAAATGAATGAAACGATTCGACAGGCATTGAATCTCCTTGCAAAACGCTTGTCGTGAGGTAGAATGGCCTCAATTTTTACAACATTATAGAGTCCGTTGTGCTTTCGGCAGCGGGATAGTGCGCCGAAGCGCGGCTGATCTACGGGCGGTTACGAGTTGCGGGTTACGAGTTTTTGTTTACCGTGAACCCGTAATCCCGCGAAGCGGGCTGCGCTTCAGCTCTTTATCCCCCGCGAAGCGGGCTGCGCTTCAGCTCTTTATCCCCCGCGAAGCGGGCTGCGCTTCAGCTCTTTATCCCCCGCGAAGCGGGCTGCGCTTCAGCTCTTTATCCCCCGCGAAGCGGGACAACCCGCAGCTCTCAGCGAAAGCCGTGCCTCATGGGCTCTTTTTGCGGGCGCGTCGATTTCAGGCAATCATGCGCTGTTGCTAATCTGGAGACGGTATGATCAAGGCGGTAATTTTTGACTGGGGTGGAGTGCTGATCGAGAATCCCACCCAAGATATGATTGATTACATTGGCAAAGCTCTCGGAGCTTCAGGCGAGGACTTTTATCAGGGTGTAAACACATCCCTGATGATGAGGTTTCAAAAAGGATTCCTCAGCGAAAAACAGGTCTGGGAAAAGGTGTGTGCTGATCTCAGGGTGCCGGTGCCAAAGACGAACTCTCTATGGAAAGAAGCTTTCAGGTCTGCTTACCAGCCCCGGGCGGAGATGTTTTCCTTGGCATCATCGCTGCAGCAAGCCGGATACCGGACCGGTTTCCTTTCCAATACGGAAATGCCGGCGATGGAGTTTTTTCATGAACAGCACTATGATATGTTTGACGTTGCCGTCTTCTCCTGCGCTGAGGGAGCAGCCAAGCCGGAGGAACAGATATACGCTATTGCTCTCGAGCGGCTCGGCGTAGCAAGCAAAGAAGCGGTGTTCATCGATGATCGACCTGATTTCATTGCGGGAGCGCGGCAGGTCGGGATTCGAACCATTCTGTACGAAAGTGTGAAACAGGTCAGGGAAAGTCTGATCACGCTGGCCGTCAGGTTGTCAGAGGAGGATGGCGTGCAATGACCACTCTTTTTTCCCGAATTATTGCGAGAGAAGTGCCTGCCGAGATCGTGTACCAGGATTCGCAGGTAACCGCGTTTCGTGATGCCCGGCCGGCTGCGCCGGTTCACATCTTGATTGTTCCAAATAAAGAGATTGCCACGGTGAACGATTTCGAGGAAGAAGATACGATGATAGCTGGCCATCTTATCCTGGTAGCAAAGAACATTGCTCGACAGGAAGGAATCTCCGAAAGCGGGTACCGCCTGATCATCAACTGCAATGATGACGCCGGCCAGGAAATCCGACACGTGCATCTGCACTTGATCGGCGGCAGACCCTTGGGCCCGATGGTCGGGTGGTAGCTGGTGCTAAGCGAGACAGCCAGTGTTTGTCAGCGGTAAGCAGTGGCATATACAGCCCGGGCTTGATGAAAGACCTCGGATGGCCTGTCATCCTGAGCACTTCGATTAGCTCAGTGCAGGCTCAGCGAATGATCTCCTCATCTGAGAACGTGTACACCGTGAGATTCTTCGTCCCGTCTTCGCGTGGTTCAGAATGACACTGCCTTGTCATCCCAAGAGGACCGAATCCGACGAGGGATCTCCTGAATGAGCGTCCGGGATGCGGTGCTCTGGCTCTCAGAATATCTGAAGGAAGCATGATCAGTTCTCATGATTGCTGAGCGAAGTCAGTATCCTTATTTCGTAAGGAAAGATCTGGACGGATTTTTCGGGCTGATGACCGATAACCTGATGCAGCTCATCGTTATCGGCGTGCTCTGTCAGCAGGTGATCGGTCTGGATGCGGTGCGTGTTTTCGGGACGATTCTGCCGGGTGCTGCGATTTCCATTATGGTCGGTAACCTGTTTTACGCCTGGCAGGCACGGCGTCTGGCAGTGCGAGAACAGCGCCGCGACGTGACCGCAATTCCTTACGGCATCAATACTCCCAGCTTGTTTGCCTTTATTTTTTTCGTCATGCTGCCTGTCAAAATGGAAACCGGCAGCCCGGAACTGGCCTGGAAGGCAGGGTTGATTGCCTGCTTTGGAAGCGGTGTCATTGAGCTGGCCGGGTCCTTTGTTGCCGGGTTCATCCGTCGCCACACGCCTCGTGCGGCGCTGCTCTCAGCTTTGGCCGGCATTGCCATTACCTTTATTGCGATGGATTTCGCCTTGCGGATTTTTAACCGACCGCTGATTGCATTTCTTCCTCTGGCGATTATTCTTATCGAATACTTCTCCGGCGTCCGTTTTCCCTTCGGCATCCCCGGAGGGCTGGCGGCTTTGGTAAGTGGCACCGTTCTCGCATGGTCGCTTCAGGGATTCGGCATGCATTACATGGATAGCGGCGCCGTGGGTATTGCGGTGGAGCAGTTTCATCTCACTGCTCCCCACTTTGCCGGTGGAGCGCTCTGGGACCTGCTGCAGGCCGACTATTTCTGGAAGCACTTTTCCGTCATTTTCCCAATGGGGATTATCAATGTCATCGGGTCCCT
>JAGOGO010000248.1 GCA_017996625.1 Deltaproteobacteria bacterium
CTTCTGCAGCAGCATATATCAGCTTTTTTTCCGTGTGATTAAAGTAAGGCTCGAAGATAGTCGTGTCGTCCGGCATACTACTGTCTCCGAATGCACAACCGATTTTTACTCGGAAGCGCCGGAGTTATTCCCCGTGCTGCCTGAAGGTTTGTTCTCACTCGCTGCTTTCTCGGCACTAGTCGTTTTCTTCTTCTGACCGCCAGTGTCCTTGCGTCCATAATCCGTAACGTACCAACCGGATCCTTTGAGATGGAACGAACTTAATGAAATCATCTTTTCCATCGCACCTACCGAACCGCATTCTTTACAATCGGTAAGCGGCGCATCAGAAAACTTCTGCATACATTCACAAATAGTTCCGCAATGCTTACACCTGTATTCATAGATCGGCATACTTCAGACCTCCAAGCAAACGATCACAAACAGTACAATACCTTTCGAAAAAGAATATCCGTTTTCTAGGCTCTATCCTAACCATTTCTGGCCGATTGTCAAGGGATATGAATTATTGACTTAATCTCTTAAGAGTATTAGGATACCAACGTAAACGCACTGCATGAGCACTTCTCGCTGAAGTATCGACATCGTTCTTCCGCGTACAAAGCGTGCCAGTCTACCACAAGTTCTTCGACAACAGCCCCACGGCATAGGTAACAGAACAATGGCTCACCCCGAAAATCGCTGGACCGTGCTCCCAGAAAAGCCTGAACTCCAGGAAATCCTGCAGAAAGAGCTTGGCATTTCACCCCTGCTTTCGCGGCTCCTGGTAAATCGGAATATCACTTCCCCTGAGGACGCCAGCAAATTTCTCTTTTCCACTCTGAATGACCTTACCTCTCCGTTCCTGATGAAAGGAATGAAGAAAGCCTGTCGGCGAATCGTAGAGGCGATTTACCGCAAAGAAAAGATCTGTGTGTATGGCGACTATGATGCAGACGGGGTTACAGGAACTGCGGTGCTTAAACATTTCCTGCAATCAGTGGGTGCGGAAGTCACCTTCTACATTCCTGACCGGCTCACCGAAGGGTATGGCCTCCACATCTCATCACTGGAGCAGATCCGGGCTGACGGCGTGTCTCTCGTTATTACCGTAGATTGCGGCAGCTCTGATAATGAGGCAGTCCGCTTCGCCCGAGAACATGGAATGGATATTATCATTACCGACCATCACGAGGTTCCGGAACACCTGCCTGACGCTTTCGCGATTCTCAATCCGATGCAGAAAGACTGTCCGTTCTCTTTTAAGCATCTCGCTGGCGTGGGCGTGGCTTTCTATCTCGTTATCGCCTTACGAAAAGTGCTTCGTGAGGAAGGGTACTGGTCCGACCGGCAGCCCCCCAATCTGAGAGACTATCTTGACCTGGTCGCTCTAGGAACGCTTGCGGATATTGTCCCGTTGATCGAAGAAAACCGTCTTTTCGTAAAGCATGGGATAGATGTCATGAGCCAGAGCACCCGGCCGGGAATCATAGCCCTCAAGAAAGTAAGCCGGGTTGAAAGCGGGTCCATCACCCCTGATATTGTCTCCTTCCGAATTGCCCCTCGTATTAACGCTGCCGGAAGGCTTGGCAAAGCAAGCAAGGCTGCTCTGCTGCTCACCACTGACAATCCTTCGGAAGCTTATCATCTGGCCCGGGAACTTGATGATGCTAATGCTGAGCGCCAGTACATTGAAAGCACTATTTTCAAGCAAGCCTGTCGCCTTATCGAAGAATCGGAAACCGCGGCTCACCAGAATATCATTGTCCTCGGTTCATCGGAATGGCACCCTGGCGTAATCGGCATCGGAGCAGCCCGGCTGGTAGAACGGTATTATCGGCCAGCCATTCTCATCGCTTTCGAAGGAGACATCGGCCATGGATCAGCTCGCAGCATCGAGGCATTTCATATTTATAATGGACTAAAGGAGTGTGAGGATCTCCTCGAGAAGTTCGGAGGCCATGAGTTCGCTGCTGGCCTTACTATTGCGAAACATAATATTGACACCTTTAGAGAACGCCTGAATGCACTCGTAGTGCAAGCAATCAACCCTGATGACCTTGTTCCTAAGCTTTGTATTGATGCAGCTATAGACCTGAGCCAGATAGATGAAGCATTCATCGAAGAGATCCGATGTCTGGCTCCCTTTGGAACTCACAATCCGGCCCCACTATTCCTCTCCGGAGTATTTTCCGCCTCTGATCCTCGTATTGTCGGCAATGGACATTTGAAGATGCGCACTGCGGGCAAGAGAACAAACCTCGACATAATTGGGTTTGGAATGGCCGAACTGATGCCGGACACCGCTTCCCCTCTCCGCGCAGTGTTCTCACCCGAAATAAATGTCTGGCAAGGCATAAAGCGGATTCAGCTCACAATCAAAGATCTGCGCATCGAAACCACCTAGGCAGGTCGCCGCAGGCTTCGCGTTGACCGTTCACTGTTGTCCGTTGACCGACGGAATACTGGGATATGGAAACAATGGAGGACTGGAAAAGTGGCTTGGTGTGCATACAGGGAAGCAGATGATCCAGTATGCCACGCTCGTGCTTCACCCTTTTCATTTTTCCATTTAACCAATTTCCCAATTCACCATTTTTCCAGCTGTCGGTGAACGGACAACGGTGAACAGTTTCCGAGCCGAATACTATAGTACCCTCCACTACCTTATGATCTACCGGACATGGTATGTATATCGGATGGTATCGCTTGTGACTTCTTCTATGTCAGCACTACTGGAACCATGGAAGATAGCGGCCACTTTCGGGCTCGAATCGCAAAAAACTGCTTTACAAGCCTTGTTTTATCTGGTACTTTGAAACAAAATTAGTGCCGGGGAGGAAGGCTTTGTGACATCGGCCAATGTTTAACCATCAACAGAAGGGGATCCTATGGCTACCGTGAATCAATTAGCACTGCGATTGAAGTATGCAAAAGCGGCGATCAAGA
>JAGOGO010000249.1 GCA_017996625.1 Deltaproteobacteria bacterium
GCAACGGCATCGACACTGCGCATGAACTTACTCGTCGCCGGATTGAGTCATAAAACTGCCCCTGTTGAAATCCGCGAGAAGCTTTCCTTTCCCCCGGAATCGCTCAAGACTTCTCTGGAGGGATTGGTACGCCTCCCGGCTATCAGTGAAGGCGTCGTACTCTCTACCTGCAACCGCGTAGAGATTCTTTGTTCGGCCCGGGACAAAGAAAGCGGTATCGCTACGATCAGACACTTTCTTGCTCGCACTCACAACCTGACCCCTGCGGAACTCGACCCTTATCTCTACTTTTACATTGATCAGGATGCCCTTCGCCACATCTTCCGGGTTGCATCGAGCCTCGATTCGATGATTATCGGCGAGCCTCAGATTCTCGGCCAACTTAAGGAAGCGTACCTTCAAGCTGTCGAGTGCGGAGTCACCGGAACAGTGCTGAATCGTGTTCTGCATAAGGCCTTTTCTGTTGCCAAGCGGGTGCGCACGGAGACCAACATCGCCTCCAGTGCCGTTTCCGTGAGCTTTGCGGCGGTGGAGCTGGCGCGGAAAATCTTTGAAAGACTCACGGACAAGAACGTTCTTCTCATTGGTGCCGGCGAAATGGCAGAGCTCGTTATTCGCCATCTTCTCTCGCACGGTGTTCGCGGCCTGCTCATCGCCAATCGAACCCTCCAGCGAGCTGATGATCTGGCGCGCGATTTCTGCGGCCGGGCTGTTCCCTTCGATGCAATTCCGGTGTATTTATCTCAGGTCGACATCGTTATCAGTTCGGTTGCTGCTTCCGACTTTGTTGTCACCCGCGAGCACGCTGCGACCGCGCTGAGGCTGCGCAAAAACAGTCCTATTTTTATGGTGGATATTTCCGTACCCCGTACACTCGATCCTCGCATCAACGACCTGCAGAACATTTATGTGTACGATATCGATGACCTCGAAGGGATCGTCGAATCCAACAAGAAAGGACGTGCCTCCGAAGCGCTGAAGGCAAGCGAAATTATCGAAAAGGAAATAGTCAGCTTCTCACACTGGCTTCAACAACAGGAGCTGACCCCAACCATTGTTCATCTCAAGGAGAAAGGTGAAGCGATTCGCCAGCAGGAGCTCGCGAAAACGCTCTCCCGGTGGCCCGAGCTCTCCGAGACCGAACGACAAGCTCTCGAGGCACTCACTGCTTCGATAGTCAACAAAATTCTTCATGATCCCATCACCTACCTGAAATCCAGGGAAATGACAACCGGATCGTCACTTCAGGAAATCAGAAAGATGTTCGGGTTGCCCGATGAGGATCTGGAGTAGGTATGGTATGGCATAGCACGTCATATTTTTTATGAAGCTATGGCGAACTCACAAAAATCAAACACCATACGGCACAGGAACCGCCCCAACCATCCAAATCCCGGCAACACGGGATCGGGCGGAATCAACCGTTCCGACCCGGCGAGGCGAAAGGTTCCAACGGTTAAAACCGTTCAAACGGTTTAAACCGTTCGAACGGTCTACAACGCCGTTAACCATGTATGATAAAAGGAGGACACCATGTTCCAATCACTGAATGACCTAAAAGCCGCGATGCACGGAGCTGTGGAAATAAAAGACAGCACAGTAATTGTCTCTGACGTCAAGAAGTTGGAGGGGGACCTGATCGATTCTCTCGTGTACAATGCCGTCTTTAATGCAAATGAGGACGTCAGGAATGCCTGTCGCTGGCTTATTCGCATGGCAGGCCAGGCGCTCGGCATCACCCCGGCCTCGATTCAGCCGTTTTACGAAGCAATGGGCCGCGAAGAGGTGAAAGGATTCACCGTGCCGGCCATCAACATCCGTGGACTCACGTACGATACGGGCCGCGCGGTCTTTCGGGCGGCAAAGAAGAACCGTACCGGCGCCCTGATTTTCGAAATCGCTAAGTCGGAGATCCAGTATACCGAGCAGCCACCAGCTGAATACATGACAGTTGTCATGGCTGCGGCCATCAAGGAAGGATTCCGCGGTCCGCTGTTTGTCCAGGGCGATCATTTTCAGCTCAAAGCCAAGAACTTCGAAAAAGATCCTCAGAAAGAGCTCGACAGCCTTAAGTCGCTCATTTCTGAAGCAATTAAAGCCGGTTTCTACAACATCGATATCGATGCATCGACCCTGGTCGACTTGGATAAACCCGGTTTGAAAGAACAGCAGGAGAATAATTATGAGGTTACCGCTGAGCTCACCTCCTTCATCCGTGAACACGAGCCCAAGGGAGTTACGGTCTCGGTAGGCGGCGAGATTGGCGAGGTCGGGGGCAAGAACAGCACCCTGGAAGATCTGCGAATTTTTATGGATAACTACCTTGAGGCCTTAAAAAAGAAGGATGGGTCAAAGAAGGGGATCAGTAAGATCAGCATCCAGACCGGAACCACGCACGGCGGTATTCCGCTGCCCGACGGCACAATTGCCAAGGTCAAACTTGACTTCAAAGCCCTCGAGGACATTTCCGAAGAAGCGCGCAAGAAATACGGGCTGAGTGGTGCCGTCCAGCATGGTGCTTCCACCCTTCCGGATGAGGCTTTTGACAGGTTTCCGACCACCACAACCGCCGAGGTCCACCTGGCAACCGGGTTTCAGAACATTATTTATGATAGTCCGCATTTTCCACATGAACTGAAAGAAACTGTGTATGCCTGGTTAAGGGAGAACACTGCCAGTGAACGCAAACCAGGTCAGACTGACGAGCAGTTTTATTACAGCACCCGGAAAAAAGGCTTTGGTCCCCTGAAAAAGGCAATGTGGGATTTACCCGAGAAGACCCGGATGGCTCTGGGTAAGGAACTGGAAGACAAATTCGACTTCCTCTTCAAAAAGTTGAATGTGGTTGACACGGAAGATCTGGTGAAGAAGTTCGTTTCGGCGCCCCTGGTTAACCCACCGGTTCCGGCTGGACTGG
>JAGOGO010000073.1 GCA_017996625.1 Deltaproteobacteria bacterium
CGGTCGCAGGCTACGATCGAGGAAGGGATCGATTCCCAACAAGCGCACCAGTTCTCCGTCGTTGAGACGGATACGGCGATCGATGACAGGTGCAAATACCTCCACCGCCGGATCATTCATCATCTTCGCCAGCAGCGATTCATCGAGCGGACCGGCCAGATGTCTGATGGTGTGAGTAGTGCGTCCCTTGAGGAATCCGACTACCTGAGAAAAACTGGAAAACGCTGTCTGCGCCGAACAGACCATTCCCACTGCTGCCGCCACTCCGCAGGCAACTCCCAGAACCTGCAGCACGGTCAGGCTGGGGTGACGACGCAGATACCGGAGAAAGGCCTTGGTAATCATCACGTCCGTTCATCCCTAGAAGCCGATATCTCTTCCCGGATCACGCCATCTTCAATGCGGAGCACCCGGTTCACAAAGTTACAGGCGAGCGGGCTGTGGGTCGCCATGAGCAAGGTTGTCGCGCGTTCGGCGCAACGGAATCTGAGCAGGTCCAGGATCTGGAGCCCCGTGGCTGAATCCAGATTCCCGGTAGGCTCATCAGCCAGGATCAGCGTCGGCTCCTTGACCAGCGCTCGAGCAATGGCCACGCGCTGCTGCTCGCCACCCGAGAGCTGATGAGGATAACGTCCCTCCTTTCCAGTAAGACCAACTTCTTTCAAGATCTCTGGCACCGCCTTGTCATCAGGCTTTCCAGCCAGTTCGAGAGCTAGAAATATGTTTTCCTGTATCGTAAGGGTGGGGAGTAGATTGAAAAACTGAAAGACAAATCCCAGACGCTGCCGCCTGAGCTGCGTACGCCCTTTTTCACCGAGAGCGTCAATACGCTGTCCATCGATTTCGATGCTGCCGCTGGTAGGCTGATCAAGTCCGGCGAGGAGATTGAGCAGCGTAGTCTTTCCCGACCCACTGGCACCATACAGAGCCACCTGCTCACCTGCCTTTACTTCCATCGTCGTGCCCCGTAAGGCGGCAAAGCCCTGGCCATTGCCCTCATAATAGAGTTTCCAGAGATCAATCACTCGGATACAGGGAATCACGCGTTACCTCTATCGTCGTTTCCATATTCACTCCTTACTCCTCACTCTATAGCGGCAGATCCACGACCTTCTCGCCGAGCGCCGCCATCGCTTGCCCGGCGCGGGCAAGTGCCTGAGGGCCCGACAGTACCACAACCGCTCCGGCATCGAATTCACGAAGAAGATTGTCCGCAGCTTTAGCAAGATCGTCGCCATTTACTGAGAGAATCGTATCTCGCCGGAACTGTCGGATCTCATCAGTTGCACCGATCAGTTTTCGTTTAAGATTAATGAATCCTTTTTCACCTGGTTCAAGCGGCTTCTCATCCTTGCCCACTGTTCCAATAATTGCTTTTTCAATCTGATCCCGATCAATTGTTCCTTCTGCGGCATAGCAAAGCGAATCACGAAAGGCTGTAAGTGTTTCGAGGATATTGGGATCCCGATAGGACGAAAAGATGAACACGCCCTCAGTTCCGTGCGGTACGGCAAACGCACCATAGGCACCTCCCCGCATCCTCACCTTTTCCCACAAGTATCCGGTGCGTAAAAGATGTGAAAGCACTGCCTCGTGTGCGCTTTCAGCGGTACCCGCAGCCGCGCCACGAACCGCCTTGGCTACGTAACCTACATTGGTAGGAGCTCTGAACGCTTCCACACTGCCAGACTGCAGCTGGTATGGTTTCGGCCCTGTAGTGCCAACCGGACGTTTCCCACCCGGAGGCAGAAAGGCTATGAGCTGGGACAGCTCCTGCATAGCCGCTTCAAAGGAATCAGCCTCAGCGGTGACGCCGATAACCAGGTTACTTTGCGAAAGAAGAGAAGACCGCATGGTCTGAAGCGCGGTCGATATCTTCTCTATTGTTTCATCCAGTGCAGCCGAGGCCGTAGTGAGATGCAGCATCTGCTCAATGCCCTTCCACCGTTCTTCAACACTTAGAGCGCCGGAGAGTCTGCTGCCGGCCCGGATCGAAACAAAATTGTGCCCGTTAGGGATAACTGATGCTCGAAAACTGTTTTTCAGTTCAAGAATAAGATCCTTGAGCCGCTGGTAATCGGTGAAATCAGCTTCCACCAGCAGCCGCTTCACTAAGGCCAGACCAGAAGTCAGGTGCTCCCGGAGAACCTTCAAGCGAAAATAGACATGCTCTTTCGTGTGGAAAATATTCCCTATGGTACCGCTGGCGTATCCGTTGGCAGTAAATCCACCAGTAACGAGCGCAAGCATTCGCGCCACCTCGCTATAATGGATACCAGGAAGCCCTGAACCGCACAATGCACCCCCAAGCAGCGGCAGCATCCGGGACATGTCTTCATCCAGCACCGACGAATCAAAAACGAGATCGATATACACGATCCCATTAGTAAAGACGTCATGCAGATAAAGCGGGATGTCCCGATCCAGGTGGCTGACTTCATATGGAATTCGCTCAACGGCGCGGGGAAGATCCTGCAGTTCGAGGAAAGGAATCTTTTTTGTTTCTTCAGGCGGGTCGGGAGTCTCCTGGAATCGCTTCAGGTCCTCTACCGCAGCTACCAACGATTGCCAACCTTTTCCGGAAAACTCACGGGCCTTCTCTTTCAGCCAAACAGCCGATCGCGCTTCCACCCGCTTCCAGTGTTCAGGGTCCGGGCGAAGGAGGACGGTACTGCGATGGGGATTCCCGAGCAGCTGCTGATCGATGAGCGTGGGAAAAAAGGACCGGTCAGTAGCAAGTTTCTCCTTGCACATCGCCATCCATCGATTGAATTCCAGCGTAATCTCAGGATCGACATCATGCAGCCATCCCTGCAGCGCTTTTCTCATCAGCCGCAATCCGAAGGGTGCACGTCCGCCTCCGGTTATCTCACGGCTGCTGAATTCCACCCGCTGTAGCGCTGCCTGCACTATATCATCAGGAATGCCCTTATCGCGCAGTTCTCCCAGAGTAGTGAAAATCACTTCCTCGCAGGAAGCAACCTTGTCTGGATCGGTGCCGCGCAGCCCGATGGTAAACACGAGTTCTTTAAGTTCCGTCTCAAGTCCTGTCGCCGGAGCGATATCTTCACCGAGCTTGGAATCCATCAGCGCTTTGTACAACGGAGAACCTGCATGCCCCACCAGCACTTCCGCAAGGATCTTCATGGCGGTGGTGGTGAAAGGATCAATAACCGGTGCTGAGAGCCAGTTGACCGTTACCGTGGATTTTTTTGCCAGACGATCGTTTTCCTTCACCGGATAGGTTCGCTCGACCCGTCGGGATTCCAGCCACCGCGGCTGATAGGGAATCTCTGAATCAATAGCACGGCAGGAGAACTGTTCGAGAAAATGCTCCTCCAGGAATGATAGATAAGTCTGAGTGGAAATGTTACCATAAAGAAAAATCCGGCAGTTGGATGGGTGATAGTACTGGTGATGAAAGCTGACGAATTGTTCATACGTTAGTTCGGGAATGTGCTCCGGGTCACCGCCAGAGTCAAATCCATAGGGTGTATCCGGAAACAAGGAACGGATTGACCACTCGCCGGCGATTGATTCCGGGCTCGAGTAGTTGCCTTTCATTTCGTTGTAGACGACACCAACGATGTTCAGGTCGCTTTCCGGCTCATCACCGCGGGTCGGTTCCAGATGGTGTCCTTCCTGCTTGAAGATCTCCTCTCTCAGCAGCGGGGAAAATACCGCATCACCATATACCAGCATGAGGTTGAATAGATCCTTTTCTACTTGACTGCTTGCCGGATAAACAGTTTTGTCTGGAAAGGTCATAGCGTTCAGAAACGTCTGCATGCTGCCCTTAAGCAGGGCCACAAACGGATCCTTTACCGGAAAACGCGTTGATCCGGCCAGCACCGCGTGTTCCAGAATGTGAGGAACTCCGGTGCTGTTCGAAGGCGGAGTTCTGAAGTTGAAAGAAAATAGATTCTCCGTATCTTGATTGATGAGATGATATACATCCGCCCGAGTCTTTTCATGAATCAGTCGAATGCCGTGAGAGCGGTATTCGGGCACAGCCTTGGCTGAAACAACCGTAAATCCGGAAATGCGGTCACCTGGATGAAACTGATCGTTCCTCACGCGTTTTTACCTCCCTGATGATTGACAAAGGGTGCTGATATTCTGCCTTTTCTAGACTAGTTCAATACATAGCATCATCATCACAAAAAGTGAACATACCACCGTTATGGATGTACGGGCTCATTGTTACCATGTCTTATACAGGAATGCAGCCTGCGGGTTCGCAGCCTTTTCAATTATAGAACGTACGGGGGCTTAGAATACATGCAGGCTGTTGTTCCGCTGAAGCGCACGACCGTTATCACCCGCAGGAATGAAAAGGTGTGTTCAAAGGCACTCAGAGAGGAGACCGGGTTCTTCTCCCAGGAACACCGTGACTTAAGAGTGCGGCTGTACATTCAGTATTGATTTTGTATCAGGCAAAGAAACCTTGGGATTAGCATTAACAGCAACATGAAAAAAACCGCTTGACATTTTCACTATAAGCTTACAAATTAAAATGTCTTATTGTATCTTGGAAAATACGCAGCTCATGACGGCAGGAATTGCTGTCTTAGGTGGCACCGCAGAACAATTCCTGCGGATGAATCCTTTTCAGCGCACCACTACCACCCCTGCAGAGTCTTGCAGGAATACTCCCGTGAAACCACTGATTCTCCACAGTTCTGTATAAGGTTTTTCGGGAAGGAGGATCGATTATGGCACGAGTGACTATCGAAGATTGTCTGCAGCACGTGGAAAACAGATTCGCACTGATCCATGCTGCCATTCAACGGGCTACTCAGCTGAAAGCTGGGCGCCGTCCTCTCATTGATGATCAGGGAGAGAAGGAGAGCGTCGTTGCTCTGCGAGAAATTGCGGCGGGCAAATTTGTTCTGACCAAGAAAATGGAACAGCGGCAGCTTCCTCCGGAGGAGCCTGAGCAAAATCAGTGAGAGTCTTATTCTCAGGCATTCATTCCACACCAACCGTAAAAGCGTCAGGCGGTTCGTCCGCCTTCAAGATCTTTCATGGCCTACCATCTACCAGAGGCTTTCTCACGTGATAATACTGATACCTGGTAAGCAGGCATCAGATGCCGTATTCACAGGCAAAAAGTCGAGTCGTACAGCCTTCGTGCAACCCATGAGCATTATCGAATAACTGCTGCGCTCACAGACAGTGCGGCACAAAAAATGCTAAACCTAAACAGCGATCACGCCGATAACATCAGTAGTCTGAGTATCATATATGAATCGGTTTTGACTCGAAATCTAGAAAGGTCCTGTTTGGATTGGAATTTTTTTGTCGGGGACTCCAGATGATGAAAGAAAGCAGGCGCAATTTTTTGACGCACCTGTTGTGAATTTTGACGGTGGGGCTTCGATCCGATTCCAAAAATCGTCTCTGAGCGACGAAGTTTGTCACCGAAAGCAATTTGTAAGGCATCGGCTTCGTATCTTCATTCAACTAATTTCAGTATACATGAAGGCTGCTATGGAAACAATGCTCAACAAGAAACGACCATCACGGAGAGGGACCATGTCTTACGCGAGACCGCGTCGTACCGCAGAAAATGAGGAGAAATCCTATGATCAGCCTTTGTATGAAGAAGGTGACGACAATAGCGGCCAGGAGTATGTAAGCAAAGAGTTCGAACAGGAAACCTTGTTTCAGGAACATGACGAGGAAGATGCTGATGACGATGACGATGATGGCTCTGAGGAGACTGCCAAGGGAGCAGATAATCGAGCGGATATTGGCAAAATTTATTTCAAGGACATGGGAAGGCGCAATCTGATTAGCAAAGATCGGGAGCGGGAGATGTACCGCAAGATTACCTTGCGGAAGGCAGCCATCAACCGAATCATTTTTCAGGTTCCCATGATTCAGGACGAGGTGTTCCGCCTTGAACGCGATGTGATTGCCGGAAAACTTGATATCCGGAGAATACTGTACGGTACCAGAGGGGAAACCGAGGCAGAGTTGAAAAAGGTGAAAAAGGAATTTCTCTCTGCCATCAAAAAGGCTCGAAAGGTCAAGGAGGATGATTCCTTTCTGTCTTCAGCGCTTCTGCGCCGCCAGACTGCTTTTTACCTGGCCGGTCTTAAGTGGGATGCCCGCGAAATCAGCCGATTTATTGATCTTATTCAGCGAGCTCATCAAAAACTGCTCCGCTTCGACAACAAGATCGCGTTCTGGGGCGAACAGGTCGGGTTGGATGCTCATCAGGTCGATCAGATCAAGTGCCGCCTTTCCGAAACGCCCAGCAAACGACGCACCTTCCTCAAGACATGCACCATCGACTCGACATCGTTAAGCCAGCTTGAGCAACTCCTCCGCGACCGGGCGTTAGCGGCTGAGGGAGTTGAAAAAGAGGTAGGCTTGTCGCAGGCTGAACTGGAGCGTCTTTCAGCCCGCGTACTTCGACTGGTATTGAGAAATCAGGTTGAGAAAAACATTCTGATCGAGGCCAATCTCCGATTGGTTATCAAACTTGCGCAACGATATACTAACCGGGGATTGCACCTGCTCGACCTGATTCAGGAGGGAAATATCGGCTTAATCAAGGCGGTAGAACGATTTGAGTATGAGCGAGGAAACAAATTCAGCACCTATGCTTCCTGGTGGATCAAGCAATCCATCAATCGTGCCATCGCAGATCAAAGCCGCACGGTTCGCTTGCCGGTTCATCTTACCGAGATGCTCGATCAGTACACGAGAACACACAAGCATCTTTCTCAGGTACTCGAACGCGAGCCTTTCCTCCATGAAATTGCCGAGGAGATGAAGGCTCCGCTCAGCCAGCTCATGAACCTGCAGCTTCTCTCTCGGCTGTCCCTGCAGCCGGTTTCTCTCGAAACTCCAATTGGTGACGATGAAAACACACTCCTTGGCGAGCTGATTGAAAATAAGGATCAAAAGGATCTCATTCGTGAAATCATCGACGAAGAGGAGTACCAGGAGGTGCGTAAGGTACTGTCGACGCTTACTCCACGAGAAGAAAAAGTGATCCGGATGCGCTTCGGGATTGAGGAAGAAGATGAATACACCCTCGAGGAAGTAGGTCAGAACTTTGGCCTTACCCGCGAACGAATCCGCCAGATCGAAAAAGAAGCATTGAGCAAGCTTCGGAAACCGATCCAGCAGCGCCTGCTCAGCTGCGACAGTGAGAAATACTCTCGCAGGCTTCTCTAGTCCTCCCTCAAAGCATACTGGTTTTAATGTGGCAACCGGATGAAACCGAAGGTTTCATCCGGTTGCTCTTTTATGGGAGGATGTGGTAGAGTATCAACCTTGAACCTGGAACTTTGAACCTTGAACCTTGAACCTTGAACCTTGAACCTTGAATGACGCACGTTCTCACTGGCCTCGATATACTTGAGCATACCCACACCTCGGCAATACGGCATCGACGATCCGGGCTCGTGGTGAATGCTGCATCAGTGAATGCGAAACTCACCTCAGCGGTTGACCTTCTGCTGCAAGCGCCAACCATAAAGCTCTCGGCACTATTCGGTCCCCAACACGGCATCTGGGGTGAAACCCAGGACAACATGGTAGAGTGGGAAGGATTTCGCGATACCAATACAGGATTGCCAGTATATAGTCTTTACGGGAAAGCACGCAAACCGCTTCCCGAGATGCTGGCAGGTCTGGATTGTCTGATCATCGATCTGCCCGACATGGGTAGCCGGTATTACACCTTTGCCTGGACCATGGTACTTTGCATGCAGGCCTGTCAAGAAGCACAGATTGCCTGTTACATCCTTGACCGTCCCAATCCCCTGAATGGTCTTACGGTAGAAGGTCCCTTGCTCGACCCGGCATATGCGTCGTTTGTAGGGCTCTATCCTATTCCTGTTCGCCACGGCTTAACACTGGGAGAGTTGGCTCGCTATTACAATCAGGAGTTTTCGCTAGGCGTTGACCTTACGGTCATACCGATGGAAGGATGGCAGCGCACGATGTGGTTTGATGATACTGAACTTCCGTGGGTGCTGCCGTCACCAAACATGCCTACTCTGGACACAGCAATCGTGTATCCGGGCATGTGTCTGCTGGAGGGCACCACGCTGTCGGAAGGCAGGGGTACCACGAGGCCGTTCGAGATCTTCGGCGCTCCCTTCGTTGACCCGGAGCTGCTGGTCGAATCCTTGCGGCGTGAAAATCTTCCTGGAGTCTTCTTCCGGCCGCTGTATTTCATTCCCACTTTCCAAAAGCACCAAGGATGCGTCTGCGGCGGAGCGCAGATTCATGTTACCGACCGCATAGCGTTCCGACCGCTACTTACCGGCGTTGCGATCTTGAGTTCCCTTCGCCAACTGTATCCTGATCAGTTCGCTTGGCGAAAGCCGCCGTATGAATACGAAGAGCAGAAGCTCCCGATAGACATTCTCGCCGGATCATCCCGGCTGCGCCTGCAGATCGAACAGGGAAGCTCCTTGTCGGACATTGCAGCATCCTGGAAGGCTGATGAAGAATCATTTCTCAGGCGAAGAGCTCCGTATTTGATGTACTGACGTGGAACAAGCCCGTATTTCAATGCAGCATAGCGAGGTCCTATGAGAGCAATGATTATGGCCGCCGGCTTAGGCGAACGGATGAGGCCCATCTCCGAGCGACGTCCCAAACCACTGCTGCCGGTACTCGGCCGACCTTTGATCGACTACGTTATTGATCAGCTCAGGGCGGTTTCCATCCGCGAGATCGGCATAAATATACACCATCTGGCTTTCAGAATAGCCGCACATCTTTCGCGGGAAGAGAATCGGACACTTGAGCTGGTCTTTTCCCATGAACAAGTGATCCGAGGAACCGGAGGCGGCATGGCCGGTCTAAGAGATTTTCTTTCCGGTCCTGAACCCTTTATCGTCCACAACGGTGACGTCTTTTCGACGATCCCTCTTCAGGAGGTGCTTGACTTCCATAAGCAAAAAGCCCCGTTGGTCACTATGGTGCTGGTGGATAACCCTCGCATTAACACGGTAACCGTCACTCCTGAAGGGATTGTCACCGACATTAGCGGTCAACGTAGTGCATGCCGGATCGGGATAGATCGGGGCCTTACCTTTGCCGGCATCAGCGTCGTCGATCCCGCCGTTCTTGATCATGTACCGGACACGCTTCATTCCAACATCATTGATCCCTACCTCCTCCTTATTGAGTCCAAGCCTGGAAGCATCTGTGGATATATTCCCCAGCATCACTACTGGATCGACGTCGGAACTCCGGCAGCCTACCTGCAAATTCATCGGGATATTCTCCTTGAAGGCAAGGCCTCAGCACTTTTTCCACCTCAGGAACGCGCTGGAATCCACTGCGCCCCGGGAGCGTCGATCGATCCAGGCGCATCGCTCGCCGGTTTTATCTCGCTCGGGGAAAACAGCCGCATCGAAGCTGCGGCTTCTCTTCAAGACTGCATCATCTGGGAAGACACCACCATTGCAGCAAACATGCACGTGTCACAGGGAGTGCTCCATGACGCCTGGCAGTACCACATTTCGACCTGATGATACGCCGCTTCTGCTCGCAGCACTCGGCACGAAGCCCTCGGCGATAGATGGTCTGATTCGATCCGCTGATCACGTTACACTCATTGCGGGCGGGGGTTCTGACCGCCAGTTTTTCCGCCTCGCTCAAGATGGCAAAACGGTAATAGTCATGGTTTCGCCGCTGAGCGATCAGGAATTTTCCTTGTATCTTGAGATCGGATACTTTCTGCGATCCATCGGCGTGGGTACGCCTGAAGTGTACGAAGCGTATCCCGAGAGTCATGTCCTGGTCATGGAAGATCTCGGAGATACAAGCCTGCATGAGTTTCTCAGGGATGAGCACTCTGAGGAAGTCATCGTCCACTGGTATGCACAGGTGCTTGACACGCTGCTGCATCTCCAGATTGACGGCAGCCGACAGTGGGACTCCTGTCCGGCGGTGACCGGCCGCGCTCTTGACTACTCGGTTTTGCGATGGGAAACTGAGTACTTCTTTTCTTCTTTTATCACCCAATATTGCGATATGAGGGTTTCGAATGCTGATGAGCTGAACACGGAATTTCATCGCCTCGCTGTGCGGGTAGCGGCGGAACCGCTGTTTGTCATGCATCGGGATTTTCAGTCCCAAAATATTATGATTCACCAGGGCAGCATACGCATCATTGATTTCCAGGGCGCACGGAAAGGCCTGCTTCAGTATGACCTGGCTTCACTGCTGAAAGACCCCTACGCCGCACTCCCTGCTCCGATAGAGCAGAAGCTGGTAGATGCTTATCTGAATGAGCTCCGCACCATGACCTGCCGGCTGCCGTCTGTTGATGAATTTCATGAGGTCTATACCCTGGCGAGTCTTCAGCGCATTATGCAGGCACTGGGAGCCTTTTCGTTTCTCTCTCGCACGAAAGGGAAAACCTGGTTTGAGCAATTTATTCCCACCGGTGTACATAACCTGGCCACTATGCTGCGAGGAAGAACGGATTTTCCCGTCCTGCGTGCTTTAGCACAGCAGATACTCGAAAAGATGGACGGCCGCTGGTGAGGGGTGAGTGCCAATCCTTCCTGGTTGCCAACAGATATCTGTCATGAGGAGAAGCAATAGCATATGAGCAAAGTGAAGCTCGCATTTCTCCTGAATCCGCGGTCCGGAGGAGGGCGGGCGGAAGTGATAGGCCGACATATCCCACAATGTCTTCATACTCTCGGGATCTCCACCGATCAGTATCATATAGTGACTACCGAAGGAAAGGACATTGCCGCTGAGGCTCGCCTCTTGGCCAGCAAAGCAGAGCGACTCATCGCCGTAGGAGGCGACGGCACCGCTGTCGCTGCCATTGCCGGTGTCCATGCCAGCCAGGAAGATGTTTCCATCGGAATCATCCCCCTGGGCGTAGGCAATGATCTTGCCCGCCTCATCAATGCCTATCAACTTTATAATCGTTACGGCCTTGCACGATGCCTGAAGGCCTTTCTCGAAGCTTTGACTGTTCCTCTTGATCTATGGGAGGTCAATGGACACGTTATGGTCAATTACCTGAGCGTTGGGTTTGATGCAGCAGTAGTCAGCTCGTTTCAGCGGTGTCGTCAGCGGGGAAAGCGTTCTATCGCTTCGGAATTCATGAGCAAGTGTTTGTATGCGATTGTCGCCGCGGTCACCCTGTTTTCTGGAGTCCGCAGCCGGATTGTGCTGCGGGTAGAAGCCGGCGGCGAGAGTCGCACGCTTTCATATGAACGACCTCGCCAACTTACTGTCTCGAATATCGCCTCGTATGCAGGAGGCACACTGCCCGCCCCTCAGACCGACCACCATGATCGCCTCCTCGATATAACCGTGTTTCCCAGCATTCTTCACCTCGGTCTTCTCTTTGCCGTCCAACCGCTAGAACGCCTGCAGCGCTACTACGGTAACCGGCTTCTTCATACCCGAGCCGAGCGGCTAGAGATGGAAATCGCTCCCGGCAACTGCCTCCAAATAGACGGAGAAGACAAGTCCAGCCTCCTGAGCACGGGAACCTTGCGGATTGAATATGCCGGGCAGGTCTCCGTATTGCAAATAGCCGCGGAGCCATGAGCAAAGAGCAGAGGAGTTCCGCTCCGCGGGGCCAAACGAGCTGAAGGGCAACCCGCCTGCGGCGGGATTGCGGGGCTCTATGCTCTGTGCCCTTTGCTCCTAACTCCATCCTCGTTGCTCCTCGCTCCGCTGCTCTTAGCTCTATGCCGCCGCTTACCGTTGTATTCCCAGCTTGCGCATCCGGGCATAAAAGGTCGAACGCTTCACTCCGGCCAGCTGGCTGGCCTTGGTAACACTCCACCGGCTTTTTTCCAGCAGTGAGTTAATATACATTTTTTCCACCTCTTCCCAGGTCGTACCCTGTCCAAGCACTGGTACTGCTGTCGTCCCACTGCTCATGGTTCCGGAATCCTGGACCGGGCCGGTGCAGACAGTGAAAGAAACCTGGTCGGCTTTGGGGCCAACGTGGTTCGGAAGATCACTGGTGGTAATCGTCGGCCCGGAAACCGATACAATCATGTACTTGATAAAATTCTCCAGCTCTCGGATATTCCCCGGCCAGGAATAACCCATCAAACGAGCAAGAGCTGCTGGAGACAGTCTCTTCTGACCGAGCCCCAATCGGGCGCATTCGCGCTTCAGAAAGAATTCGAGCAGCAGCGGAATATCTTCTTTGCGCTCTCGCAAGGGAGGGGCTTCCAGCGGCAATACATTCAGTCGATAGTACAAGTCTTCCCGGAACCTTTTCTCGGCAATCGCCAGAGTTAAATCGACATTGGTAGCCGAGATGATCCGCACATCTACCTTTGTCGTTTCTGTTCCTCCGATCGGCTTTACTTCATTGTCCTGCACGACCCGCAAAATGCGAGCCTGAAGATTGAACGACATATCACCGATTTCATCCAGAAACACCGTACCACCATGAGCGGCTTCAAAAAGTCCGATCTTGTCGGTGGTGGCACCGGTAAAGGACCCTCGTTTATAACCGAAGAGCTCGCTTTCCAAAAGCGTTTCCGGAATGGCACTGCAATTCTGAATAAGAAAGGGGCCGGCCGCGCGGGTGCTGAGCCGGTGAAGCTCCTTCGCAATGATCTCTTTGCCGGTGCCGCTTTCGCCGGTTATCAGCACCGGAAAGTCCACTCCGGCATAGTCGTGGACTTTGTCGAGCACCGCAAGAAAGCGCGGATCCCGCCCGACAATCACGGGACCACCCTGCAGGATATCGAGAGTCTTCTTGAGCTTCTGGTTCTCCGTGAGCTGAATCTGATAATCGAGAAAATTGCTCAGGGCTTCGGACCCGATGGTAACGAGATTCTGCAGCAGCTCAAGGTAGTCCTTCTTGAGGTTCAGTGCTTCTCCGCGGGCACTGGTATCGATAAGCTCTACGGTTCCATAAACGTTTCCATCCTTCATGATCAGGGGAAAAGCCAGGATGAGCGTACTTTTCACCTCAAGGTCATCTTCCATTTGCCGAAAGTGGCGGGCATCCTCTCCGGGTTTGGCAATCACCATCCGCCCGCTCTCAATAACACTGCGAACAATACTGGGCTGACTCGTGCTAATAGTAATGCCTTTGATTCTCTCGCTCTGATCTCCCATCGCTTCAACGCACGCAAAAGAATCGCGATTTTTGATCCAGACCGAACCACGCTTTACATTTTGCAGCTTGAGCAGAGTAGCCAGAAATGTATGCAGCAGTTGTTTTTCACGTTTGGCCTTGTGCATATCCATCCTCTCCGCGGCAACGATGCCGGAAAAACCTGGTCTCAGGCACTGAAAAGACCCGGTGAACGCGTTGATTTATGACCACTGTCCTGTTGTTAAAATAGTGGCATTTTTTTCAAATAGCAACACAGCCGGGCGCACTCTTAGTCA
>JAGOGO010000250.1 GCA_017996625.1 Deltaproteobacteria bacterium
TGTTGTCGAAGCCCTTCAGCCATCAAAGGATCGGCAAGTCGTTTTCATGTTTTCGGGCCAGGGAGCTCAGTATCCCTCTATGGGCCACCAGCTCTATCAAACGTACCCGCTCTTCCGCGAGGAGATTGATCGATGTCTCACGTATATTGCTCCTCATTTTGCCGATGATCTGAGAAGTACTCTTTTTCCCGCGCCCGGGCATGAAAATGATGCCGCCATTAAACTGCGGCAAACCTCATATACACAGCCGGCACTGTTCACGGTCGAGTATGCTTTAGCACGACTTCTCATGTCCTGGGGAATCATGCCACAGGCGATGGTCGGCCACAGCATTGGTGAATATGTGGCAGCATGCCTGTCAGGGGTATTCTCCCTCGAAGAGGCACTGACCGTCGTGGTGAGCCGCGGAGCACTTGTAAATGCGTTACCGACAGGAGCAATGATCGCAGTATTTCTTCCCGAACACGAACTGCAACCGCTTCTAGGGGAAGCGGTAAGCATTGCTGCGGTCAACGCGCCCTCGGTCTGCACTGTTTCTGGAACCAATGAAGCAATAGCCGATTTCAAGCGAAAACTTTCTACTCTCTGCATAGATTGGCGGGACCTCCATACATCTCATGCATTCCACTCGCCAATGGTGGAACCAATTCTCCCGCAGTTCATCGAGATTGTGAAGCAGGTTTCTTTGAAGCCGCCTGAGATTCCTTTTCTCTCCAATGTCACGGGGACGTGGATCACTCCTGAAGAGGCTATTGATCCGTATTACTGGGGAAGCCACGTGCGGCACCATGTCCGCTTTTCTGACTGTATCCAGAAACTCCAGGGACTTCCTGCAAAAGCATTTGTCGAAATTGGTCCGGGCCGCACTCTAACTGCCCTCACCAAGCTCCACCTCAAGGGAGCTAACGAACACAGCATTCACCCGTGCCTGCGGCATCCACAGGAGCAGCAGTCTGATAATGCTTTCCTGCTAAACACACTTGGTGAACTGTGGTCGAGCGGTGTGGATGTCAGCTGGGTGAAGTTTTATGGTGCTCACAAACGAATGCGCGTCGGACTTCCCACGTATCCTTTCGAACGACATTCCTGCTGGGTTGAGCCTGCAATCTCTCAGTCTGCAGCAATCCGTTCTTTGCATACCGTACCGGAAACACCGAAAGAGAACTATGCACCCCTGGCCGAAAGCTCCCCGTATTTAGCCGCTGCTTCCGGCTGGCCGGATCATGGGACGGACCATATCTTAATGCACATCTGGCAGCAGCTGCTTGGTGTACGGACTATCGATCGGAACGATAACTTTTTCGAGCTGGGAGGAAGCTCGGTTATTGCTGCCATACTCTTTGCGGAAATTGAACAAAAATTCGGCAAAAAGCTGCCGCTTGCCACCCTGTATTCAGCTCCTACGATCAGGCAGCTTGCTAACGTTATCGAGACCCAGAAGGAAGGGACACAGTGGACCTCACTGGTGCCTATTCAACCACATGGCTCAAAGCCGCCATTATTCCTGGTTCACGGAGCCGGAGGCAATGTCCTGCTCTATCATGATGTATCAACGCATCTGGGTACCGATCAACCCTTGTACGGCCTGCAATCGCAAGGCCTCGACGGCGCAACACCTTTCCTGCCAGGTATCGAAGAGATGGCTACTCACTATCTGAACGAAATACAGACCGTGCAACCTCAAGGGCCGTACTTCTTGGGCGGCTATTGCCTTGGTGGCACCATTGCCTTCGAGATTGCTCAACAACTCTTGAGGCAAGGTCAGCAGGTATCTCTCCTGATCTTGATGGAGACATACAATTTTTCCCGCATTCCGTCACCGACACCCTTGCGGGTGTTCTGCCAGTACCTTGAGAAGATCGAGTTCCATTTGCTCAATTTCTTTCTCCTTAATCCGAGAGAGAAGCTGGTGTTCGTACGGGAAAAAGCTAAGGTAGCGAACAGCCGCAAGAAAATTCTCTTGGGCCTGATATTTTCTCAGCTTTTTCCCCAGCTCATTGATAACGGAAGCGAAAACTGGTCCTATTTATCCAGACTTTGGAACCACAATGACCGGGCAGCAACGGTATACCGGCCGGAAAGCTATCCGGGGACGATAACCCACTTCATCCCGTGCAGGGCATATAGCCATCATCGGGGTGATCACCTGGGATGGGGCGAGATAGCAGCCGGAGGCGTTGAGGTTCACCAAATGCCGATCTATCCAGGCGGAATGCTGGTGGAACCTTTTGTGGGTCAACTTGCCGAGAAGCTCAGAGGCTGCATAGCCAGGGCACTCTCTCGTGATGCAGCCTCATGCGACGAGCACTGTCAAGAAGGGACCTTCGCAAGATGTTATCAGCAATGAATAAAAACATGCAATTTCGAAACCAAGCCTACTACTGCTTCCGATGCCTGATGCCGCGGAGGTTCCAGATTCGTGTCCGTCAGATCATTGCGGCTCGCATTCATCGAAAATGCTCTGGGACCTGGCCGATTCTTTCCAGCGCTGCTGCCAAGCCGATTCACTGGAAAGGCTGGCCGGGGGGCAAACAGTTCGCGCTTGTTCTGACTCACGATGTCGATACTGGCCGGGGGCAGGATCGTTGCCTCGAACTTAAGGGCCTCGAACAGGAATACGGATTTGTTTCTTCCTTCAATTTTGTCGCAGAACGATACTCAGTAAACGCAGCACTGAGAGATCAGCTTGCGCAGGAGGGGTTTGAAGTAGGAGTCCATGGTCTCCATCATGATGGAAAGCTCTATCAATCATGGAAGACATTTCAGGCGCGGGCTGCAAAGATCAACGACTACCTGCGGGAGTGGAATGCGGTGGGGTTCCGATCCCCCGCCATGCATCACAATCTGGATTGGATTCATCTGTTGAACATTGAATATGATGCCTCCACCTTTGATACTGACC
>JAGOGO010000251.1 GCA_017996625.1 Deltaproteobacteria bacterium
GGCAGCACGATGTCTCCTGTCTGGACATCCAGGTCATCAATGAGCTGCTCTCCGATCGTTCCGCGAACCGCATGTGGCTTCATTCTGCCGGTAAATAGAAAATCATTGGCCAGATAACTATCCTGAGTATACACAATCAGTCCGCCCAAAGAACGACTCTCGGCCACGAGGTCCCGGATCCGGGGCACGATGGATCGGAAGTCTTTGATGGTAGGGTGGTCGGCTGGCCCGTTAAATGCGTCCTTATGCATATCGACGACAATGACTGCAGATTTCATGAGGCGTCCTTTCCCTTCTGATAGCTCCTATCCCGCATTTTTTCTGATCTGGTAGCGACTTTCCGCGTGTATCCACGTATATCCCGTACACCTCTTAGCGACCATCTCCAGAACTGTTACGGAATCGGTCATGATCACGCCCGAGAGCATTGTTACGCCATAACGCTCACAGACCTCCGGAACCAGAGGAGTGGAAGCACCAAGCAGAACCTTTTCGCGACAGGGTTTCGCCGCCACCAGAACCATCTACAGGGCCTCGACGACCGTAATAGTGTTAAGGTTCATTCGGCGTGATAGTAGCGCCGACCTTCAAATACCCGTGCATGTACGGCGCCATCTCGAATAAGCCCTGCTATCGTAGTCGCTGCCTCTTCCCGGGAAATCCGGAGAGCATGGGCAATATCTTCCACCGTACCGGGCCGTCTGCGCAGCAGTTCGATCACCCGCAGAGTTGCGTGCACCGGCTTCTGCTTCTCGCGAGACCAGAACGAAGCAGCTACGATTTCCGCTGTCGAACCGAACCGCTCTCGAATTGCAGAAAGAGTTTCCGGTGCTACCGGTCGCACACCATCAACAGCCGGCGGCCGATCCACCGTATTAAGGTGGATAGTATCGGGATTGATACTGGCTACCACCTCAGTAAGATGCTCAATCTCTTCTTCCGAATCGTTAATTCCCTGGCATAACAGCACTTCCAGCCATATCTGGCCGGTAAAGACCCGGCGGAATTCCCTCAAGCCGCGAATAATGGCCTGATTGTCCAACGAAGGATGCGGACGATTGACGGCTTGGAAGGTAGCTTCCCGTATCGCATCGAGAGAAGGCAATACCACATCCGCGTCGAGCAGCGCTTCTTTTACCTCATCCTGAAACAGCAGGGAGCCATTGGTAAGCACTGCAACCGGAATAGTGGTTAGTGCTTTAATTCCCTGAATGATCATACCGATACGGGAATGAAGCGTTGGTTCGCCGGAACCACCCAGCGTAATGTAGTCGGGAGGGATGACGAGCTCATCCAGGTACTCCCTGAGATTGTCGAGGATGGCTTCACAGGGAACGTACTCGCGGCGCTCTACCGTCAGCGTGGTGGTGCTGCCCACTTCGCAGTAAATGCAGTCAAGAGTACACGTCTTGCAGGGTATACAATCGATGCCCAGTGACCGCTTCAATCGCCGTGAAGCTACTGGACCAAAAACATACTTCACGTCACCATTCCCTTTCGAGAAACAGACTTGTCTACCGCCTTTCGTGCCACCTTGCTTAGCAGGCAGCTGAAAAGGTCGCAGGAATTCAAAATTGATGGAATCGTAAAAAGCGCCAGTAAGCCGCGTTGCGGCAGCCTATGAGCAACGAAGTGATGCCCACTTCGTTGGAAGTCGTCTTGGAGATGAAGAAGTAATCCCGCGAAGCGGGACTACTCGCAACCAGTTCTTCTTACCCCTGATTCTTTCTTTTAACTCCCTACCTTTTACTTCGAACTTTTCACTTCTTACGGTTTGACAGTTCACACGATTCGTATCCGCACATACAGATCCCCGGTAAACCCTGCCTGTCCACCAATGGTGACCCGGAAGATCATGCCATCATGTACCTGCGGAGGAATCTGAATGACCACTCGCGCAGTTCTCCAGCCCTGGCGCAAGAGAACTTCCTGATCAGTGCCGGCAGCAGCCTCACACTCACTGATATGAAGATCAAAAACAGGGTGCCTGCCAGTCCACTCCGAGTGTGATTCCTGCCGATATCGATTTCCATACCCTGCTTGCATGCTCCGAAACCGGAATCCTCCACACACTCCCCTGGTCAGAAAAAACTCTTCGAAGAAATCAGCAGCCGAGGTCCACTGGTGATAATCCTCATGGCGATACTGTCGCGTATACTGCCGCGAGACGAAGCGGCCATCGTATTCGTCGCGCTTCGCTGGATCACTCAACACGGCGTATGCTTCACTGATGTCTTTAAATCGTTCTTCTGCTTCTTCGTTTTCCGGATTGCGGTCCGGATGGGATTCGAACGCCAGACGGCGATATGCCCGCTTAATCTCATCAGCGGAAGCGTTGTGTTTGATTTCCAGTATTGTGTAGTAGTTTTTCTTTACCATAGGGTAAGCCCTGACTGGATAGCAGGTTTCAAGTTCAAAGTTCAGTTCAAAGTTGAACAGTAAGGAGCAAAGAGTAAGGAGTTAGGAGTAGAACGCAAAAAGTGATAAGAAATAGGCACAAAGCACCCATAACCTTAGTACGTCTTACTTTCCACTTTTTACTTCTCACTTCCTACTGTATTTCCAACCTTGAACCTGGAGCCTTGAACCTCTTACCGCCCTCCTACCGCCGATATCCCCGCCTCCATGGTTCACGTTTCAGCTGTCGGAGGGCAGGCCTTGGCCTGCCCCTACATCGGTTCGACTTGCGACTGATTGCTCTACGCTCTGCTCGTTGAGGATTCGTTCTGAAGCACGAAACCGAAATCACGCCACAGGCGTGACTCCGCTGCTTTTCTGCCGGTGCGCTTCCAGAAGTTCCCGCCAGACGCCAGCAATGCTCCGGAATGATTTGGCCACCGTTGATTCCGGATACAAGGCGACATACGGTGTTCCCTTATCAGTACTATCAAC
>JAGOGO010000074.1 GCA_017996625.1 Deltaproteobacteria bacterium
CGGCGACTTTGCAGAAGCTGGGCAACCCTGGAAACATGGGCGTTTGTGTAGCCTGCTTCATCCGGGACATTTCCGGCAGCCTCGGTCTGCACCGGGCGGCGGTTGTTCAGTACCTGCGGCCGGAGATCTTCGGCTTTGTGATCGGCTCCTTTGCTGCTTCGCTGGTCTTCAAAGAATTTCGACCCCGCGCCGGCTCTGCTCCAGTCGTACGGTTTATCCTGGGATTTTGTGCTATGGTCGGAGCCCTCGTGTTTCTGGGCTGCCCCTGGCGAGCACTGCTGCGATTAGCCGGAGGAGACGGGAACGCGTTGTTTGGTCTTTTGGGCCTGATCGGCGGTATCGGCGCAGGAACGCTGTTTTTCAAAGCCGGTTACAACCCGGGCCGCAATCGACCAGCAAACCTTAGCGTAGGGCTATCCCTTCCGCTCATAGCGGTTGGTTTGCTTCTTCTGAGATTCTTTTTCCCGCCGATCGCCGGAGCGGATAAGAACGATATCCTGCTTTATAGTGTCAGTGGTCCGGGATCCATGTATGCGCCGTTGGCTATCTCCATGGCCGTGGGGCTCGTTATTGGCTTTATTGCCCAACGCAGTCGCTTCTGTACCATGGGCGCTTTTCGGGATTTCATTCTCTTTCGGCATATGCATTTGCTCTCAGGTGTTTTAGCGCTGCTGCTGGCGGCGTTCATAACCAACATGCTGCTCGGCCAGTTTCATCCCGGCTTTCAGGGCCAACCAGTTGCCCATACGATGAGCTTGTGGAATTTTGCCGGTATGGGGTTGGCTGGATTAGCCTTTGCATTGGCCGGCGGCTGCCCGGGCCGGCAGCTGTTTCTGGCCGGCGAAGGTGACGGTGATGCAGCACTCTTTGCAATCGGAATGGCTGCCGGAGCTGCCTTTTCGCACAATTTTGGGCTAGCCAGTTCTCCGCAGGGACTCGGTCCTCATGGGATTGCGGCAGTGCTTATCGGATTTCTCGTGTGCCTGGCTATTGGTTTTGGGATGAGGAGCAACAAAGAATAAGGAGAATCAGCAATGGAAAAGACTATCGATGCCCGGGGGTTATCTTGTCCCCAGCCGGTTTTGATGACACTGGAAGAAATAAAAACCCTAAGAACCGGTACGCTTGTAGTTATGGTGGACACCGAGACTGCCAGGGAGAACGTCTCTCGTGCCGCTGCAAGCCAGGGCTGGGGCATCAAACAGATTGTTCCGGAGCCAGGGGGATACCGGATCACGATCATGAAGTGAGAGAAGGGAGCCGGGAGCTCAGAGTAAAGAGCGAAAGAGCTTTGTGCCGGTCGTATATGCTCGTGAAGTGATTTTTCAGGTCACCCAACACCACGGAAAATTGCTGAGGTCGATAGTAGCCAAAGAGGCGTTTAGAGGCTATACTATAATGATTTTTCTATTCGCACCAGCACCGGAGACGCTCTTACGGCTCGCACGTTACTAGTGGTATTCTGTGGCGTAATCGGTATGGAGCCTGGCTAACGAGATGAGGTTTATTTCATGATTTATCTGGATAATGCCGCCACTTCCTTTCCCAAGCCGGAGGTGGTGTATCACGCGATGGATGAGTTTTTACGACGCTGTGGTGCCAGCCCGGGCCGCTCGGCTCATCGTCTTTCAATCGAGGCCGGTCGTGTGGTGTACGAAACGCGCGAATCAGTGGCTCGTCTTTTTAATGTCACAGATCCGCTCCGAGTCGTGTTCACGAAAAATGCAACCGAGGCGCTGAATCTGGTTCTGAACGGCATTCTTCGCCCCGGCGATCATGTGATCACCAGCAGCATGGAACACAACTCGGTTATACGGCCGTTGCGCAGTCTGGAGGAGCAGGGTGTTTCCCTGACTGTAGTCCAGTGCTCGGTTGCCGGGTTTCTGGAGCCGGATCAGATAAAAAGTGAAATCAGGCCGCAAACCAGGCTGATTGTTCTGACCCATGCCTCTAATGTCGTGGGCACGCTTTTGCCAGTGGCTGAAATCGGAACTCTAGCTCGGGAGCATGGAGTGCTTTTCTGCGTCGATGCGGCTCAGACCGCCGGCGCCTATCCTCTGGACATGGAGACCATGAATGTTGATTTGCTGGCATTTACGGGGCACAAGTCATTGTTCGGCTCTCCCGGAACCGGCGGACTCTGCATCGCTCCTGGGATTGAAGACGTCCTTGACCCTCTGATTCGGGGAGGCACCGGAAGTCATTCCGAATCAGAACACCAACCTTCATTTTTACCTGATAAATACGAAAGCGGGACGCCGAACACCGCTGGCTTGGCTGGGCTTCGCGCTGGGGTTGACTTTCTGCTCTCGCTGGGTGTGGAGACGGTTCGAGAGCATGAAAAGAGGCTCATGCACCTCCTGATCGATGGTTTGCGTGAAATTCCGGGAGTCACCATTCACGGCAGCGGCGATGCTGATAAACAGGTAGCGGTGCTCTCTTTGACTGTCGCTGGGATGACCTCAGCGGAGCTGGCAATGGAGTTGGATGAAGAGTATGATATACTCTGTCGCCCTGGGCTCCAGTGTGCTCCACTAGCCCATCGGACCATGGGGACTTTCCCCACGGGCACGGCCCGTCTGAGTCCCGGCTATTTTACCACTGATGGTTCTATCAGTGCGACCCTCGAAGCGATCGCGGCCATTGCCGGCAGGGTCAGAAAAGGATAAGAAACATGGCTACTATTGTTGATGCTCGCGGCCGGGCCTGCCCCGAGCCGGTAATGCTGACGTTGAAAGCGCTTGGAGAATCCAATGAGGTGACCACCATTGTCGATGCAGTGGAGGCTCGGGAAAATGTCTCCCGGCTTGCCCGAACTCAGGGCTTTCGGGTGGACATTGAGGAAAAGGACGGAGCATGGCATCTCCATTTAGTTCGCGAAACTTCCGGAACTGTACCGGAGACTCAAAAGATGACCACGGGGCCGACTGTTTTGCTGATTGGTTCGGAATGCTTTGGCCGGGGCAGCGATGAACTGGGAAAGCTGCTCATGCGCACCTTTCTGCACACGCTGGGAGAAAGCCCAGTGGTTCCGGAACAGATCATTTTTCTCAACAGCGGGGTCAAGCTGGTGGCGGACGATTCTGCAGTACTTGAGGACCTCGAGGTCCTCGCAAAGCGGGGCGTCGACCTGTGTGCCTGCGGAACCTGTCTGGGATTCTATGAACTGAAAGACCGGGTAGCTACGGGCAGGATATCCAATATGTACGACATTGCTTCGGCTCTCTTGAACGCAGGAAGGACCATTGAAATCTAAGCAGCATGAGGAAGTCCGATATAGTGTAGTGCTTTTTTTTTCAATCAGCGGAGCCCTGCGCGCCGAGAAGCTGCTCAAAGCGAAGGAGCTCTCGATCAAGCTGATCCCGGTTCCCCGCCAATTGAGCTCGGATTGCGGCGTCTGTATCCGCTTTGAGCGAGAGCACGAAGCTGAGGTTGCCGAGATTCTCGCGAGCCACGACCTGGAAATACAAAGCATTCAGCCGCTGGAGCGGTAAGCGCAATCGGTTTAGTGCCTATGGGTTCGTCTTTATTTACTGGTTGCGTCATTTCTTTTATTCTGTGCCTTGGCAATGCAGCACCTGCAACCGAGACTGCCCGAAGCTCATCATTCTATTCATTGTTGCCCCATGTAGTTGACATTTAAAAGCTTTGCGGTATAATTATGACTATTATTCTGGTCAATCAAAAAAATGGTCAACCAAAAAGAAGGTCTGTTTATGAAGACACTTTCACTCTCCGAGGCAAAAATGAAACTCAGCAAGTTGGTAGACGATGTCCACACTACCGACGAAGAGATTATCATTACCAGAAATGGTCGTCCAGCAGCAGTGCTGGTCAGCCCCGACGAATTCGAGGGTTGGAAAGAAACCATTGCCATCAAAGCTGATGCAGCATTTATGGATGAAATCAGAAAAGGGCTTCGTTCAATCAAGAGGGGAGATATGTTTACTCTTGGCGAGTTGTTCGAGTAAGCGGGTGAGGCAATCACGATTATGGAAAGAAAGCTCCGCGTACCGGAAGCGATCGTCACCCTGCTTCGGGGCGCTCATCCTGAGATCAGAAGAAAGATAAAAGCTAGCATCAGGAGCATTATTGAAAACCCTGGGCAGGGGAAGGCTCTCAAAGACGAACTGGAGGGTTTAAGGAGCTTTCCCGTTGGCCGATTCAGAATTGTTTACCGGGAATCGGGCGAAGAATGTATAGACATTGTCGCCATCGGCCCGCGCAGCGTCATTTATGAAGAGACCTACAGAATTATCAAGAGATCAAAATCTCACCAGGAATAGCTATGGACGAACAGAAAAAAATCCGACTGACCACCACTGTCAAAGGAGCTGGCTGAGCCTCCAAACTGGGTCCGGGGGACCTGGATCGAGCCCTGTGCGGTTTGCCGAAGCTCGCTGATCCGAATCTGATTGTCGGGTTCGAAAGCGCGGACGATGCGGGTGTGTATAAGCTCACCGACGACCTGGCCATCATTCAGACAGTGGATTTCTTTACCCCGATTGTCGACGATCCGTTTACCTTCGGTCAGATCGCCGCAGCAAATTCGCTCTCTGATGTGTACGCCATGGGCGGTAAACCGCTCACGGCCATGAATCTGGTGTGTTTTCCGATCAAGACCATGGGTCTCGAGATCCTGCGGGAAATGCTTCGCGGGGGTCTGGAAAAGCTGGTGGAAGCAAAGACGGTTTTGGTTGGGGGACATTCAATCGAGGACCCGGAACTGAAGTACGGGCTTTCCATTACCGGCGTGGTGCGCCCGGACCAGGTGCTTACCAATGCCGGAGCGCGCCCAGGCGATAGCCTGGTGCTGACCAAGCCGCTGGGAACGGGAATCATCAATACGGCGATGAAGGCGGCTCTGGCCAGCCCGGAGGCGATCGAAAAGGTGACCGCCTCGATGCGCCGGTTGAACGAGGCAGCCTCTTTGGCTGCCCGGGAAGTTGGCGTCCATGGCATCACTGATATTACCGGGTTCGGTCTGCTCGGCCACGCTGGCGAAATGGCGCGAGCGAGCGGGGTAAGCATGCAGATCGAGGCTGCAGCAGTACCCTTTTTTCCTGAAGCCAAAGAGTATGCTGCTCGGGGCCTGATTCCCGGCGGCACTTACCGGAACCGGCAGTTCTGTCAGGCGTGGGTGGACTTCGACCCAGAGCTTTCTTCATTTTATGCTGATATCTTCTTCGATCCTCAGACCTCAGGAGGGTTGCTGATATCCGTACTTGGAAGCAAGGTTGAGGTGTTGCTGAAGGCGCTGAAGGAAAAGGGTGTGGAAACAGTAGCGATTGTTGGTGAGGTTACTGCTGAGCCGGCAGGAAAAATCCTGGTGCGGTAGAGCGAAGCGCTCCATCAGACGTATGAGCGATCTAGGATATGCATATCCGTGAATGATCGTTGATGATCTGGAATAATGGAATGGTGGGGAGAAGAGCTGACGGAAATTTTATGGACGAAGCTCTAAATCCTAGACAATACCTAAATCCAAAGCAGATGCTGGATAGCTTGGATTCCCGCCTGCGCGGGAATGACATTGTTTTGCTGCATGTGGCTCTACAGCGTTTTCTAAAAGATGGTATACGTGGCTGTGTGCTCTAAGAAACTATCGAGGAATGTCCGTCATTCCTATCGGTGGATAAAGAGCTGAGGCGCCGCCCGCGCAGGCGGGCTGCGCCTCAGCTCTTTATCCACCCGCCAAGCGAATAAGGATCTAAACGTCATTCCCGCGCAGGCGGGAATCCAGGTTAGAACCTTAGAGCCTTGGAATTTG
Organism: Deltaproteobacteria bacterium; assembly: GCA_017996625.1. Classification (GTDB taxonomy): domain Bacteria; phylum Desulfobacterota; class WTBG01; order JAGOGO01; family JAGOGO01; genus JAGOGO01. The sequence goes on from JAGOGO010000074.1 coordinate 5,771, forward strand.
GATTTGTTTAGCGTTTGAAATCAGGATTTAGTATTTTCCCTGCTGCCCGCTCACACAGCAGCCAAAGCTCCTAGTATTCCATCATGTCACTATTCCAATTTCCCAGTAAGACCATTATTTCTTATTTCCAGCTCCATGACTATTTTGCTCCGGTGATGGATCTGGGAAATCTCTTCTCTTTGCTTAACGTCAGATTTTCTGCTATGTTTTAACACTCATGCCGGCATGGAAGTTTCCCTTGGCTAGGTGAATGTGCCGGAAAAGCGCTCATCCTTTCATAGTCGTGTCTGCTTATGGCATACCGTAACCTTCAGGAATTCATTGCCGCGCTGGCTGCTGCCGGTGAGCTACGACACATCAGTGCCGAAGTGGATCCCGTGCTTGAAGTTACCGAGATTACCGATCGGGTAAGCAAAGCCAATGGGCCGGCGCTGCTTTTTGAGTATGTCATCGGCTCCAGCTTTCCGGTGCTCACGAATGCCTTCGGCAGCAATACCCGGATGGCTATGGCTCTCAACTGCCGTTCTCTCGAGGACATTGCCGGCCGCATCGAAACGTACCTGAAGTTTCAACCCAGCAAGGGTCTCGCAGGAAAAGTGAAGGCGCTTCTTACCCTGAAAGAAATTGCCGACGTGATGCCGAGAAAGGTGAAGCGCGCTCCCTGTCAGGAAACCGTATTTTCGGCTGAAAGCCCGCTGCTCAACCTATTGCCGATTCTTACCTGTTGGCCTGATGATGCCGGCCCCTTTCTTACGCTGCCGCTGGTAGTCACCAAAGATCCGGATACCGGAGTGCAGAACGCGGGTATGTACCGAATGCAAAAGTACGATAAAGCTACGACCGGCATGCACTGGCAGTATAACAAAGATGGTGCCCGACATTTTGAAAAGTACAGAGCCCGAGGTGAACGAATGCACGTTGCAGTAGCGCTTGGCGGGCCGCCAGCGGTTACCTATGCGGCAACGGCGCCGCTTCCTCCGGATGTCGATGAGATGATTTTGGCAGGATTTCTCAACGGCCAGGCAATAGATGTGGTCAAAGCCCGAACCGTGGATCTGCTGGTGCCGGCAGAGTCGGACTTCGTTCTGGAAGGCTATGTGGATCCTGGAGAGGAGAGGCAGGAAGGTCCCTTCGGGGACCACACCGGCTTTTACTCTGCGGCTGACCAGTACCCGGTGTTTCATATCACCTGTATGACTTGCCGAAAAGACGCGGTCTATCCTACTACCATCGTGGGCAAACCTCCGATGGAGGATTGTTGCCTGGCCAAGGCATCGGAACGGATTTTCCTGCCGCTCATCAAGCTGCTCGTTCCGGAGATTGTGGATATCGAGCTTCCTATGGAGGGGGTATTTCATAATTGCGTGCTGGTGTCGATCGACAAGAAATTTCCCGGTCAGGGTAAGAAGGTGATCCATGCGCTTTGGGGGCTGGGCCAGATGTCATCGGCAAAGTACATTGCAGTGTTCGATCACGATGCAGATCTGCGGGATTCGGCCGGAGTCATCTGGCGTCTGCTGAGCAATGTGGATCCCAAACGTGATCTTATCTTTTCCGAAGGACCTCTCGATGCCCTGGACCATTCAGCCTGCTTTCCTAACTTCGGCGGTAAAATGGGAATCGATGTCACTCGTAAGACACGGGAAGAAGGTATGGGAAGGGACTGGCCCAACGAAATCGAAATGTCTGCTGTAATCAAAGAACGGGTAAGCCGGCGGTGGAAGGAGTATGGACTTTAAGAAATTTTCCCAGCTCATTCTGATCGAGCAGACTCTGTTCGGATTGCCCTTTGCATACCTCGGTGTACTTTTTGCCGGCGGCGCTTCAGTGCTGACCTGGCTCTGGGTCACAGTGGCGTTTGCTGCGGCCCGTACGGCTGGTATGTCGTTCAACAGGGTGATCGATGCCTCTATCGATGCTCGAAATCCTCGTACCCGCAATCGCCTGGTCCCTTTGGGTGCAATATCGACCCGCACGGTGTGGCTCATTGCTGCTTCCTCATCGCTGCTGCTTATCGGTGCTTCCGTTTTGCTCAATCCCATCTGCTTCTATCTTTCGTTTCCAGCGGTGCTGATGTTGTTTACATACTCGTACTTTAAGCGGTTCTCCGCATCGTCGCATTTCTATCTTGGCTTTGTCGAAGCAGCTGCGCCGATCGGCGGTTACCTGGCCGTGACCGGACAATTTTCTCTGAGTGTAGTAGCTCTGGGCCTGGTCATCATGCTGTGGATTGCAGGACTCGATATCGTCTATAGCCTGCAGGATCAGGAATTTGATTCCCGCGCCGGTCTTCACTCTCTGCCGGTAGCTGCGGGAAAAGCAGCGGCGCTCAGGATATCCAGCCTCTGCTATATTCTGGCGCTTGCTGCATTAGTAGTAGCGGGAATTTTCGGCAACATGAGAACTCCATTCTGGCTGTCTGCAGCGGCAGTGGGGATCGTATTTCTTTATCAGCAGATCATGGCGCGCACGGAACCAATCAGTGAATCGATCAGGAAGTTCTTTCAGGCTAATCTCTGGATATCACCGCTGCTGCTGGTGGGGACAGCATTTTCCACGCTGATGCGATAAAAATGTTGACCGTTCACTGTTAACCGTTCACCGACAGATGATCCTCCATGCTTCTGTTCCTTTTCGGTTAAGGGACAACGGTGAACGGTGAACAATCGAGTTTCGATAGGTAACGTATAATGCCTACTGACAAGCAGCGAAGAACTTTGGATTACATGACATTGCGTCCAGAAACCTTTCAAGACCCAATTTTGGCGTCAATTGCCGCCAAGGTGATCAACCAGGAGCCAGTAGACGAAACGGATGCTCGGTATCTGCTTTCGACGACGAGTATTCTCGAACTGGGAACGCTGGCCCATTTCGTTCGAACTCGTCTTCATGGTCCGACCACATGCTACGGCGTCAATATGAACCTCAATTACACAAACATCTGTGAGTTGCGCTGCCCATTGTGCGCCTATTCATGCAATGCAGGTGATGACCAGGCGTTTGTGCTTTCGCTTGATGACATCGAGCAGCGGGTAGAAGACGGTGTGAAGGCCGGCATCGACGAGGTGCATATCGTCGGTGGGCTTAATCCTGAACTGACCATCGACTATTTTGAGGAGATGCTTCACCGGATCAAACGAATCAAGCCCGATATCTTCATCGTCGGGTTTACTGCGGTCGAGTATGATTACTTTTCCCGGATGAACCGGATTTCGCTCGAAAAGGTGTTTCAACGGCTTATTGCAGCAGGCGTGAACGCACTGCCGGGAGGAGGTGCCGAAATTTTTTCCGAAGGGGTGCGCGCTACTATCGCACCGAAGAAGATTCCTGGCTCGCGCTGGCTGGAAGTGATGGCAACGGCTCACCGCTTCGGCCTCAAAACAAACGCCACTATGCTCTACAACCATATCGAAGATGTTGACGATCTCGTAGATCATCTGTTTCGCATCCGGCGCCTACAGGATGAGACCGGAGGATTTAAGACGTTTGTGCCTCTTCTCTTTCACGAAGAGCACACGAAGGTGCGGGCGCGGCGGCCGGCAACGACCGGTTTTGAAGACGTCCGCATCTACGCTGCAAGCCGCATTATCCTTCACAACGTTCCCCATATTAAGGCGCTGTGGATGTATTTGGGTGAAAAGATGGCTCAAGTACTGCTGCGCTTTGGAGCCGATGAGCTTGGGGGTACCTATATCAATGAGCAGGTTGTTCATGCAGCAGGAGCTTCGACCCCGGTTTCCGGCGCTGAAGCTCACTTGCGAAGACTTATTGAAGCAGCGGACCTCGTGCCGAAACGGACAACGGCAGGGTACCAGAAAAGTTAACCGTTCACCGTTGTCCGTTCACCGATAACCAGTGCGGTGTTTACTCCTGTTCGTTGATTGATGAGCGCGGATGTGCGATGAAAGTCTCGGGACACATATCCCACATTATAGATCTCATTGTGCAGATCATTCCAACAATCGACCGGCTATGCGTGGCAAGAATCAGAGGAAGATACAACTGTGGAACTTGGTTATATTGATTATCTAAATTGCTACCCGTACTACTACGAGATGTTTGAAAAACGGCCTCTCCAGGGCATACGGATTATTCCTGCTTATCCCCGCGAGCTCAACCGGATGATGCGCGATGGAGAGCTGGCTTTGAGCCCGATTTCCTCAGCAGCGTTTTCGACGATCGACGACCGAGCGGTACTGCTTCCTCAATTCTGTCTCAGCTCAATAGGGTATGTTGGCTCAGTGGTGCTGAGAAGCAAGATACCGATTGAAGATCTCCATCAGAAACGGGTTGGACTTACGCGGGCATCCGAGACATCCGTTGTGCTCCTCAAAGTCCTGCTCCAGCACTATTATCATCTGCAGCCGCGCTATTCTGCCACCGAACCGAATCCCTACCTGCACGACTTGGATGCCGCTTTGCTGATCGGCAATGAGGCAATGGCTCCGGTACACGAGCCGGTCTCGTTCTCGTACGATCTCGGTGAGCTGTGGCTTCGCAAAACCGGCTTTCCCGTGGTCTTTGCAGTCTTCGCGGCTCAGGAGTCGGTGCTTTCATCGTATCGTTACGAAATTGATGCTGTGATTCAGTCCTACGGTCGTTCACTTGCCTGCCTGGAAACCGAGCGGGCGGCAGTGATCGCTGCAGCAGAAATGAGATATCCGAATATCCCGTACGATCTTGATGAATACTTCCGCACTCTTCATTATACCTTCACCCCGGAACTGCGCAAAGCGTTGGCTTTCTACTACTCAATCGCCGGCGAGCTGGGATTTCTTAAGCAACGTACCGCCATGCGCTTTTTGGATGAGTCATGAATGATTGTACCTACACGAATAACAGAGCCGCGCCGGCTGATTTCAGATCCATACGGAAACAGATACTGCAGGGAAAGCGGATCGGGCCGCAGGAGGCGCTCGCACTTTTCTCCGGAGATCTGATCGAAATCGGCCGTCTGGCTGATTTGCGGCGACAGCTGATGTATCCCGGAGAAGAGGTCGGGTTCATTGTCGATCGGATTGTCAATTTTACCAATGTCTGTGAGGCAGCGTGTTCCTTTTGTGCTTTTCACGCCCGGGGGAAGCAGCTTGAAGCATATACCCTGAGTGATGAAGAGATTCTCGACAAGGTTGGGGAGCTCAGGCTGGCAGGCGGCACTCAGGTGATGCTGCAGGGAGGGCTGCATCCTTCTTATACACTCGATCGGTACGAGGAGTTGGTGAACAAGGTCAAAAGCCGGTTTCCGGATATCTGGCTTCATTCATTTTCTCCGGCCGAGCTGGTACATATGTCCCGCACAAGCAGGTTGCCTTTGGAGGAGGTAGTCAGTCATCTCAAAGCGGCAGGACTGGATTCGGTTCCCGGGGCTTCTGATCTGCTTGTCGAACGAATCAGGCGGCGAGTGAGCCCCCGAAAGCTTACTGTTGCTGAATGGTGCGAGGTTATGGAGACACTGGCGAAACAGGGGATGGGTTCGTCTGCCACTATGACCTACGGTATGGGAGAAACGCTTTCAGAAAGGATCGAGCACCTGCAGATCATCCGCGAGGTGCAGGATCGCACCGGAATAATCCGTGCGTTTATTCCCTGGTCCTTTTCCCCGCAGCGAACGCTGATGGCTGATATGACACCAGCCACCGGCGTCGATTACCTGAAGGTGGTGGCGGTGTCGCGCATTTTTCTTGACAACGTCAGATACATACAAGCCGGCTGGCTCACGGAAGGGCTGAAGCTGGCGCAAGTAGCCCTGGCAATGGGAGCAAATGATATAGGCGGTGTCCTTACCGAGGAAATCGTCGTGAAAGCAACCGGCGTGGAAACGAAGACGACCGCTGCTGAGCTTGTGGATGTCATCAGAAATGCCGGAAAGATTCCGGTGCAGCGGGATTCGGCGTACCGGGTGATCAGAAGGATGTGAGCGTTACGCAGATATGCTATCACGCAATGATGCGTATGCGAGGGTTATATAAGGGGTCATTGCGAGGAGACCCGCGAAGCGCGGCGACGTGGCAATCTCAATGACATAGCTGCGCGAGTGTATGCCCCCCTATTTCCCCAGATTGCCACGCTCACTACGCTCGCTCGCAATGACATTCTTATGGCTGACCGCAGGTGAAAAGGTTTGCTATGATACCAATCGATGTCGGCTTTAGTTCGTGTCCGAATGACACCTTCATGTTTCATGCGATGCTCCATGGCTGCATTGCTACGGAGCCGTTTTGCTTTGTCTCCCATATCGAAGATATTGAAACCCTTAACCAGCATGCAGCGGAAAAGCTGTACCATTTGACCAAGCTTTCCTTCTTTGCCTACCTGCACCTACATGATGCGTACACGCTGCTGGATGCCGGTGCTGCGTTAGGCTACGGCTGCGGGCCGGTGCTGGTGGCCCGGTCAGCTGAGCTGCCGCTTTCCGGGATAACAGTTGCGATTCCCGGTTGGTATACGACCGCTCATCTACTGCTAAAACTGTGGAATCCATCTGTACAGGTAACAGTTACACGGTTTGACGAGATCCTCCCCGGCCTTGCTTCAGGAAGGTATGATGCCGGAGTTATCATTCATGAAGGCCGATTTGTCTATCCCAGCTACCAGTGCGTCAAGGTTGTTGATCTCGGCGTGTGGTGGGAAACGGAAACCGGTCTCCCGATACCACTCGGATGTATTGCGGTTCGAAATGACGCTGAGACAATCCAGCATCACCGGCTGCTCGAAACAGTCCTGCGCCGGTCGGTGGAGTATGCATTCGGGACTCCGAGCGCGTCGCGGTCGTTCGTCAAGCAGTATGCCCAGGAACTTGAGGATTCGGTCATTGATGAACATATCGCTTTGTACGTAAATGAATTCAGCCTCTCTCTGGGTGAAACGGGAAGGAAGGCAGTGCACGCACTGGAGGAAATGGCTCGATGCCGAAACATTCTTCCATAAGTCTGGTAATGGCAACCAAGCTCGAGGCGCTTCCTCTGCTGGAGCTGCTGGGCCTTCAGCATACAGCAACACGGCCTTTTCCGCTCTACTGCCAGGAGGATCTGATTCTGATTATTTCCGGGATCGGCAAGACGAACGCCGCTGTGGCTGTAACCTACAGCATTCTTAGTCATCAGCCGGGTCTGGTAGTCAATCTCGGCGCAGCCGGAGCTACTCATCCCGGGTGTACACTCGGCGATGTCTATCACGGTTGCCAGGTTATTGAGTATGATCGACCTCACCTGCGCACGGAAGCACTTCGGGAGATGGTACCGCTGGTGCTGCCGGGATTTCCCGGTGCAGTTATTGCCACTCAGGATAAACCAGTGCTCAATCACGTAGACAGGAATACGCTTGGACAGTGCGCTGACCTCGTGGACATGGAGGCAGCGGGAGTGGTTCAGGCATGTGAGCGGTTTTCAGTGCCCTGCAGTATCTTCAAGTTCGTCAGCGATACTCCGGATCACACTGGTCACGACGAGGTCGTGGAA
>JAGOGO010000075.1:0-9859 GCA_017996625.1 Deltaproteobacteria bacterium
ACGACGTCCATGCCGCAAGAAAAGATCTTTGACGCCAATGGGGTCAACTTGAATTGCTTGGAATACGGGATTTCTTCGGCTGAACCATTGACCATGCTTCATGGAGGCGCGTGGTGCTGGCAAGAATATCTTTCCCTCATCCCAAGCCTAGCGAAAAGATGGCGCATCTACGCTCTGGACCTCAGAGGAAATGGCAGGTCAGGGTGGGTTCCCAACACGTATCGTCTGCAGGATTTCGTAGAAGACAATACGCACTTTCTCGAAAGCCTGAATACGCCGGCGATTCTCGTAGGACACTCGATAGGCGGTGTCATTGCGCTCATGCTTGCGGCGCGATGTCCGGAGAGAGTGAAAGCACTCATCATCGAGGATGCACCTCTGATCCTCGATAATTACCGAGGGATCGTGGATTCCAGCAGGGGCATGTTCGATCTTTGGCTGAATCTTAAGAAATCTGCACACTCTGAACAAGATCTCGCTCTGGCACTGGCAGACGCGTACAAAGATTACCCAGGTATAACCAGCGCTTGGATTTTATTCTTTGCGAGGTGCTTGTGGCAACTTGACCCTTCCTTCTTCAATTCCCTGCTTCACGATTTCGAGAGCTTCAGCGCTGGCTATGACTACAAACATATCCTGGCGAGCATCGGCTGTCCCGTGCTGTTTATACGTGGCGAAACGAAGCGGGGTGCGGTAATGACGGATGAAGAAATCTCCTGGCTCCAAGAAAATTTCAGCAACGTGAAATGCGCTCTGATCGATGGAGTCGGTCACTTGCTCCACCTCGAGGACCACGGTCAGACACCGGTGCTGACGGAGATGTTGGCATTCCTCGCAACAAGGTAGGGCACCATCAAAGTCTGGGGACACCATACTTAATTATCATCTAGCATGACGAAAGGACTGGCCGTCCACTGGAGAATGAGGGCTTTCTGAATCCTCTGGAAGATCTCACTGCCCGCATCCAGCGCAAGCAGAAACCCGGACCCAAACGCGACAATTACGTACGGTGTCCCCGGAATTGCCCTGAACGGCACCAATCGAGTTGATATCGCACCGGGCATGCGAGTGCGAGTAGTCAGGAAAGAGGATCAGCGAAGCGGCACTCTCACGGAAGGTGTTGTCCGGGATCTGCTCACCAAATCGCCCTACCATCCCCATGGCATCAAGGTGTGCCTGGAAGGTGGCATTGTCGGCCGGATTAAAGAAGATTGTGCATGCCTGAAGTTCACCGCTTTTTTTCCACAGAAGGAACCTCTCATGCAGATTTACGTTGATGCGGATGGATTTCCCAACGCAGCAAAAGCTATTTTGATTCGAGCTGCCCTCCGCCTGAGCATACCGGTTGTGTTTGTGGCCAACAAGCTGCTTCCCCCGGAGCCATCCCCTCTTATTTCGAGTCTTCTCGTCCCGGAAGGGCCGGACGTCGCCGATGACCGCATTGTGGAGCTCGCAGCAGCCGGCGACCTGGTAATTACCGCAGACATACCCCTGGCGGACCGGGTTATCTCCAAGGGCGCCTTCGCCCTTAATCCCCGAGGCAAACTCTATACGGAGGAAAACATCAAGGAGTATCTGGCGGTGCGGAATCTCTTGAGCGGGTTGCGGGACGACGGCCTGATGGCGGGCGGACCGCGGGCCTTCGGGAGAAAAGACTGCCAGGCTTTTGCCGATCAGCTCGATCGTTTTCTCACCCGCCGGATGAAGGAAGGAACAACCTAGCGCGCCTGAAACCGCGTAACCGGCATTTTCGACCTTGGACCTTTTCCCTCCCTTGCACCTTTTCCCAGAACGGCAATAGTGTCAGCCTCGCACATGGGACATTATAGGTACTCACTAACGTCCACGAAACAGAAGACGAAAAGCGAGAGCGAAGAGTGGCTAAGGGCTGCAGAGCTGTGCGCTGACGGGTAGTGACGAACGATCGGCATCACGAAGAAAAGGTGATGTGATCTGCAGAGCATGTCCCCTGTCCGGGCCTCACCCCATTTACGCCTTATGGAAGTGAATTCGAAGACAGGCACATGATGCTTGCGCTGTCTGCTTGCTTTATGGCTGTCGTTTGCAAGCTATTCACTTTTGTGTATGATGGAGGGTTTGATAGGAAACCCAACTCGACACTCTTATATGCAATCATTACCTCCACACCATTCCTGGAAGAAGACGCTCTGGATATGCTTCGCGGCGCAGCTTTGCACATCAATGGGATTCTCCTGCATTTTCCCCTTCCTGCCGATTTACCTTACGCATCTCTCAACCAGCTCTCATTTCAGCATCACAACCCTTTCGGGGCTCGTTTACTCCTCACAAGCGTTCACAATGATGATCGCCTCGCCAATCTGGGGTGCGCTGGCCGATCGTTACGGCCGCAAGCCTATGGTCGTGCGCTCGATGATCGGCGGCGGCATAACCATCCTGCTGATGGGGTTCGTAGCTACCGCCGAGCAATTGATTTTCCTGCGTGCGCTGCAGGGCTTGCTCAGCGGTGTTTTATCCGCGGTAAGCGCGCTTGTAGTCTCAAGAGTGCCGCGCAACCGAGTCGGCTATGCTATGGGAATCCTGCAGCTGGGACTCTGGTCCGGCGTATCGGTCGGGCAGGTTGCCGGCGGTGTGCTATCGGATCTTCTCGGCTTCCGCGCAACGTTCATGATCACCGCAGCGCTACTTGTCGGCACCGGCATTTCCGTGTGGACAAGCGTAGACGGTGCTTCCGCGCCATCAGCTCAGAGACAGAAGGGACCTTGCACATTCTGGCGCACCTGGAAGCGAATTCTCGGCTCACCCGGCCTGACGGTCACCCTGGTTTTGCGATTTTACAGCAGCATCGGACGAACCGCGCTGTCGCCGATTCTCCCGCTTTTCATGATGTCACTCATGCCCGGCACCCATCACATCGCCGGCTATACCGGCATCATTCTTGGCGCGTCTTCAGCAGCAAGCACCCTCAGCGCACTCTATTTCGGAAGACTCGGCGACCGTGCGGGCCACAGGCGTGTGGCTCTTTATTGCGCTCTTGGAACCGGTTTTTTTTATCTGCCGCAAACATATGTCTCTGCTCCGTGGCAGCTTTTGATCCTCCACACAATGACCGGGGTGGGTATCGGCGGCTTGATTCCCTCATTGAGCGCGCTGCTGGCGCATTGTTCCCTGCCGTCTGATGCAGGCAGCGTTTACGGACTCGATAACTCAGTAAACGCTGCGGGAAGAACCGTTTCGCCCCTGCTTGCTGCATCAGTTGCCGCCTGGTTCGGACTGCGCGGCGTTTTTGCGGTTACCGGATTGATTTTCTTGGCCGCTTTCGCGACCATCACACTGTTCCTGCGTGCACCTATCGCGAGAAAACCGCTCCCATCATCTCCTGACACGCCAGAAATCGAGCCGAAGAGTATCAGTCACCCATGAACTGAACGAACCAGATTCTGTTTACATGCTCATGTTTAGAGGCAGAAACCAAGACATATTTCAGCGCAAATGCGATAATTCAGACCTGGCACGTATTCCATTACGATTGGGTACATGCCGGTCGGATTTTTGTTTTCGTTTGAAAGTATTGGATACAACAATTTGCCGTGGTCTCGGCCATCTCATCACATTACTGTTATTCGTTAGAGAAAATAGGACAAACGCCCTATTGCTGTCTGTAGGGTGGCATGCTACCGATGAGTAGGATTATAACGTCTTGCTGACCAAACTTAGGGGATTTTTCTACCGCTCCTAAACATAACGTTCCAATAATGAATAAAAAGAGGGAGAGAATAAAAAAAGAAAAGAGAATGGAGAAGTCATATGCACTGGAATCCAAAGTTCAAGTGTAAGGGGTTTGGGGCACCAGTAGCTTATCTGCGTAAGCGAGAGTCGTCGTCTGTGCTGAAGAGGCATAGAGTTGAAGCGGCCTCGCTGTTTTTGTTTCTAGTTATAACGAGTATGAGCGACAGCCTCATTGAGATCAAGTCTGAAAACAGTCAAGGAGACGTTGTTCACTGTATTCACTTAGTGGCCACATACCCTGGCTCTCGTACTGTTTGATCTTTAAACGAATATTTTGAATCACGTCCCCTTGAGCAAACGGAAATGGACTTAGCCAGGAGGCATGATCGAATTTTGGGAGAGGCAGAGAATTCGCATATGGCTCCATTATCTTGCTATTATAGTCACTTGCGTTATTCAAGCCATGTGAGATAATAATCAAAGCTAATCCAAACCTTGAGCAGATAACCGGATTAATTCCGCTGGAGATTGAGAAAATGAATGCGACTGAAGAAATAGTCCTCGAACGGTTTAAAGCACTCCTCTTAGGAAAATTGCACGTGGTCCACCTGATCCTCTTCGGATCGCGAGCGCGAGGCGATGCTGCACCGGACTCTGACATGGATATCGTGGTGGTTCTGGACCAGCGCACGTCCGAGGCCGAGGAGTACGTTAGCGACTGCGCCTGGGAGGCGGGAGTGGATGACGGCATCGTGGTCTGTCCGATCGTGTATTCAGTGGCAGAATGGGAGCAGAGTCCTCTCCGCTACTCGTCTTTTGTGCGAACAGTTCAACAAGAGGGAATCTATATATGAAAGACGAAGACCTGAAGGCTCTCGTGCACTATCGGCTTGAACGCGCCCGCAGTGCTCTGCACGATGCAGAAAGTATATTGCTGTGCGATGGCTCTCCTGAGGGGGTCATCAATCGTGCATATTATGCCATGTTCTATTCTGTGCTGGCGCTCTTTCAAAACCTGGAGAAAGTTCCGCGTAAACATAGCGGGGTCATCAGCTTGTTCGATCGTGAATTCTACAAGACGGGGATCTTTCCCAAGGAGCTCTCCAAAGACCTGCATAGGGCTTTTGAGCTGCGGCAGAAATCGGATTATCAAGATCTCGTAACGATGGAATGGGATACCGCACGCCATCTTTTTCACAAGGCGAGCTGCTTTGTAGACACCATCGAGGGATATGAAATCAAATCAGGATTTCCTGAGACGCCCACGTCAGGTGGCGTTACCGGCTGAATAGTCAAGTGGACGTTGTTCACTGTATTCACTTGGTGGCCACATACCCATGGCTCTCGTGCTGTTTGATCTTTAAACGAATATTTTGAATCACGTCCCCTCGAGCCTCCCCGTCTGCTATACGTGATGATTTCAATGCTCATACCTTCCTAAAAACACTCCCGTACCGAATCTAAGGCCCCGAGAATAGCAGATTACGGCCGTGATTTAGTGGATTCCCACTATTCAATGAATGCATCCTCCGTCATTTACTTTTTCACAAGCGGGATCGCCCGTTTCGTATCCCCTTTACCAGGATGGACATCGACTTCACCTTCTTGATCCAAGTCCTTTTTTCCTACCTGGGGATGGCTTTTGCTGCTGTCTACTGTGTACATGTGAACAAGCGAATGTTCCCATTCGTCTAAAGGGAGAGCCATGCGAAATTTTGAGCTGTTACCGGCTATTACTGTATTCTGCGTGATGTTCCTCATTCCACATGCTCGTGGCTGGAGTTATGACTGGACTGAGGTTGATGAACTGATGGAGGATATAACCCAGGCAGCCCGCCTCGAGGGGGCGGCTCTGCTTATTGCCGACGAGTTCAACGATGCTACCAAAGAGCCGGTGCTCATGTATGAGAACTACCAGAATGGCTATTCCAGGAATACCGAGCGACCTGTCTGCTCAGCTACCAAATGGCTGACGGCAACACTCGTCATGAAGATCCTGGGGCCTGATCTTGACCAAGCACTCGTATCCGATTGGTTTGACGATGGATGGGACACACCTTACAAGAATCAGATTAGCATTATTCAATGTCTTTATCATGCTTCCGGATTGCCAGGAGACGATTCTCTCCTCGATGACTGCACTATTAACCTACACGATGCAGCAGCGCACCTAGGCAACGCACCTTTGGAGTCTGAACCCGGTACAGTATTTTGCTACGGTGGCGCCTCCTACCAGGTAGCCGGCGGAGTTGTCGAACAATGGGTACAAAAAACCAATGGACCGAACTACCGCTTCTGTCAGCTTTTTCGCGATCTGATTGAAATTCCCCTTGACATTGAAATTCCCGGACAGAACGAGGGCATGGGTTGGGTTTGTACGTATGACGGTGAAAAACAAAATCAGCCAGAAAATCCTCGGATCGGTGGCGGACTCGTAACCACACCATTTGATTACATGAAATTTCTTGCTGCATTTCTCGCAGACAGCACTCGAACCACGGGCACCCCTATTCTTCTTCCCAGGGACCTGATCGATCTCATGCGCACCCCACGGGTAAACGATTCAATGCGGTGTTCCGATCTCGGAATCGATGCGGATTATGGCATCGGCGGGTGGCTGCCTCATTATGCTATTGCAGACAACTTCGGATATGTGATGAGCAGTGACGGCGCACGTGGTACCATTCCTTGGATCAGCTGGGAACTTGATCCGCCCTATGCCGCATTATTCTTTACCGATAATCTCATAGAAAATGTTCAGAACCGGGTCTGGCATAATTTAGTACCTGCGGTGTATACCGCTTATGATTGTTATACTGTGATGGTTATGTCAGGCTTCGACAGTGATGAAACATGGCCGGGTGTGTGGAGAACCAATCGCGAGAGTCCTGAATCCCAGGGAACAACCATTCTCACTCCCTGCTTAGGCGACCGCTGCTGTTATCTAAAAGGAGCTTTGCTTCCCGCAATCCAAGGCTATGTCATGAAGACTCTCAGTACCATCAATTCTTCTCGGGTGATACTGCGGTATACAGTCAAAACGGCAGAGAGTTCCACTATTCACGTTCGCTATTCGACGTATGCAAATCCAGATGTGAGTGAGGACTCAGATTGGGTAGAACTCGGTGCACACCAGGATGCTGATTGGAGCATGCATTGGTATGAAATTCCCGCAGGGCAGCGGAACGTGGCAATCCTCTTTAGGTGCTCTGGAACTTCCCCAGGTGCATACGGTTATGTGGATCATGTGGTAGTTGTGGCAAGATAGCGGAGTCATTGGGTCACATTGGGGGTCAAATCTTTGATCTTGACAATTGCTCCGTAGATACTCCTCTCGTGCTCCTTGAATAGTGAGGCGATAGCATGTGCCGTAGTACGTGACCTGCGGAAACCTTATCATCCCGTATCCTCGATACGACCCACCTTGAATTGTCAAAAACAAACATTCGATCCCGCTTTGTTTTCCGGAATAATTCCGGGAGCACCATACTTACTTATTGACAGGAACGTTGACTAAGGATAGCATCCTCGCAGAGCACGCTCGGCAATCGGTTACAAGTCTCAACGCCTTTGTTCAGCGTGAGCAAAAACTGGCTCCAAGGAAAATAATTACCTGTGGTGCCCCGGGATAGTACCCCGGCAGTGAGTCCATCGTAAATCCAGACAAAACCAAATGAGACGCAGCAGAAAAAAAGGGGCACGATCAATCATGTTCACATCAACGAAGGTGATATGCTGTCTCCTTGCGGCCATAAGCGTAAGCCTTGGAACTGCCGCAACGAGCGCATCAGAAGTTCTCCCGGTAAACGCCGAGCAGCGGGTAGAAATTGCCGGCACCATCGGTCAAAGCCCCGTCGGCTGGAACCAGGCCATCAGGTACTGGGGTGCACCTGCCCACAGGAATCCCCTCCCCGAACACACCATTCCTCAGCATCCCTACCTGTCGCCCCAAGGATTCAACGGCATGCATAATGACAGCTACTCCAGCGACGTGAGCAACTGCCCTGGACCGCTGGGTATCAATCCGCTGATACTGACGCATGCTGAGGGGAGTATTGGCGGTGAGTGCGCCACCATGGTCTATGACCCGCGTGGATTCCTGTACACCGTGAGTGCCGGATTTGCCGCCATGCATCTCATTGCTTTCGACCCGGTCACGCTTGAACCGCTGATCAGATACCCCTTGCCGCAGCGCGAGACAACGCAATTTCCCCTCGATATCGATGAAATCATGAACGACACGTCGGGCGGGGCCTACTTTCATGTGGATCAGGACTATCGCCCGATTGTGGCTGCCGCTGACCGGCATATTCGCTTCTATCGCCTGAACGTTCTCGATCAGTCCGCTCCGGATGAAATCAAGCCCGGCTATGAATGGGTGGTAGAGGAAGACTTCGATCTGAATGATCATCTGGAACAGTATCGCTTTACCGATCGCCAGGGAGACAGTCGTCTGCCGCGGGTTACGGATGCCATACCGGACTGGAACGGCGCTATCTGGTTCACCTGTCGCGAAGGTGTAATCGGATTCATCGACATGGATTCGAAAGACGTTCGCTCAATAAAGTTGGACAATGACGAGGAAATTCAAAACTCGCTGTCTGTTGCCAGAGACGGCGTATATGTGCTCAGCGATTTTGCTCTCTACCGGTTCGAGCGAGACCGATTCACCGGTGCGCTGGTCTACTCTTGGTGTATCCCCTATGAGCGAGGCACGGTTCTGAAGCCTGGGTCCTTAACGCTCGGATCAGGCACGACCCCGACGCTTATCGGTCATGACCTGATTGCAATCGCCGACAATGCGGACGAGCACCCGAACCTCCTCGTGTACCGGCGCAGAAAACACTTCTCCGGTGACCGGCTCGTGTGCAAGGTTCCTCTTTTCCAGCCATACGAGGGAGTGGCGGAAAACTCCTTCATCGGGTACAGGAACAGCCTCATTATCATGAATAACTATGGCTACAACGGTCCTGTCGGCAGTGACTACACGGCACCTGGTATTACGCGAATCGATGTGCGGGAAGATCGCTCCGGGTGTGATGTGGTATGGACAAGCGATGAGAAGATGCAGACTACACTGCCGAAGCTTTCGACTGATACGGGCCTGATTTACTTTTACACCCGCGAGCCGGTGCCGGGCCATCCCGGCGCCATGGCCTGGTACTTTGTAATGATTGACTTTGAGACCGGCCGAACAATCAACAAGATCTTTGCCGGAACCGGTTACCGGATGAACAGCAACTGGGGGCAGATATACCTCATGCCTGACGGCCGTGCCTGCATGGGAGTGTTGAATGGAATCATCTCCCTTTCCGATCGCGCTCAAGAAGGTGATTAACAGGGTGGTTCGCACCTGCGACCACGGTACCATTGAGGGCAGGCAGGGTCGTTGTTCACTGGGTACATAAACTGCGTTTGCGGGGGTAGCTGGACTCAGGAGCTTGTGCAGCAGGGGTTTGAGGTGGCGGAAACCGCACGGCAACTCGGGTATCGACCGCAGCGATTGCCACTGTTCCGAGTCCGATGGCCGTTGGTTAATCCAGTGAGCAATGCCTTCGCCTTCCTCCTGGATGTATAAAATCGAAAAAGCACCTCTATCTCCCGGAGGTGTAACCAGCTGTTTAATTTTTCTCTGCTGGAATTGAAAAACAGAATCTGCTCCCTTTTCCTGGCTCAGATTTCACGTAGATGGAACCCCCATGTTTCTCAATGATCTTTTTTACAATAGCCAGGCCGATCCCGCTTCCTTCCACATCAGTGTCATGAGTCCGATAGAATTCCTCAAAGATTCTTATGTGGTCTCGCTCGGCGATACCTATGCCGTTGTCTTCAACATAAAACCAGTATGATGAATCATCAACGGAATCAAACCCGATTCTCACCAGGGGAGATTCCTGGTCTCCCATGTATTTAACCGCGTTGGTGATCAAGTTTTCAAAAACCTGTACCACCTGGCTTCTGTTTGCAACAATTTCCGGTAATGAACGGTCGACTTCCAGATGAATATTCCGCTCCTTGAAGAGAGGCGCAAACCTGTCTGAAATTTTTCCTACCAACTGATTGAGATCGATTGCTTCTTTATTGCCCTGCTCCATGCCGACTCTTGACAATGCGAGGACATCCTTGATCAGTTCCTCCATTCGAATGGTGT
>JAGOGO010000075.1:9959-13222 GCA_017996625.1 Deltaproteobacteria bacterium
GGCGCAAACCTGTCTGAAATTTTTCCTACCAACTGATTGAGATCGATTGCTTCTTTATTGCCCTGCTCCATGCCGACTCTTGACAATGCGAGGACATCCTTGATCAGTTCCTCCATTCGAATGGTGTAATTCAAGAATGGTTGTTGCCCTGAGCTCATTATAGTAGAGCTGCTCTTCTGCTTTTTTCCTTTTTGCTTCCATCTCAAGGTAGTGTAGAGCGTAGGCAAATTCATCACAGACGGTTTTGAAAAGAGGAACCTGTTTGTTTTCCTTATCGGCTGTTTCTGACGACACAATTGTCATAGTGCCATATGCAATACCTTCATGATGAATCAGGTATGACAGAGAAACGGATCCACCGTTTTGCCGGCACGCATTACATTCGTCACAATGCGTTATCTTAACGCCTTCATCCAAGCTGAGGTTCTCGTGGCATAGCGGGGCATCCCCATCTATCTTGTGTACCAGTGGCCTGCTATCGTTCTTTTTTACCACTGTTTTCTCAGGAAGGCCATCTCTCTCAAAGAGAGTTGCCGTGACGGTATGACAGCCAGGAACCGCAGCAAGCACTGAAGTAATGCCGTCGGCCAGTCTGTTCCTGTCTATCTCATCCACGACAAGTCTGGAGATCCTGTTGATAAGGCTGATAACATAATTAAGATAGTGGATTCTCTCTTCCGCCAGGGAGATCTTGTCTCCCAGAAACGTAATGAAAACAGGTACCGCAATGAACATGGCGGCCCTGAAAAAATCATTCATTGTGTCCGTGTAATTACGCAGATACAGATGCCCGAATATAAGGAAGCAGGCAAGGAAGACCGCGACCCACAATCCACGTTCTCGCCACCACAAAGCTGAAAGTATGATGGGGACATAGAAAAAATGGGTGAACACGGCTCCCCTGTTCTGTATGAAATGAAAGTAGACGGTAAATGAACACGAGAGAGCAACCAGTACACCGATAAAGACGATCTTTGCCGTATCTTTTTTTAGTAACTGTTTTGTATGGGTTAATATGCGTGAAAACGACTCGGTGGTCGCGGGTGTGGCTCTGCCGGAAATCACCGCAATCAGTATACCCACGCAGAAGAAAATAAAAACTCTTAAGTAATCGGTTCTTCCTACTGCACCTGGAGAAATTCCGTATAGCAGCAGAAGCAATAACGTAAGCACTAAGACAACAGGAATGCCTTTTCTTCTCCACCAGAGAGAAGCAATCAATACCGGGATATAGTACAAGTGGACATAGACTGTTGTGACTTTAAGCGTAATACTGGAATATACGCTTATAAAGCAACATATGGTCATGGTGAATAAAAAAACAAATATGCGCTCTAAATCTTTCGTATAGCGGTATTCGCAAAGGGTTTCCATATAAGCCCTCATTCATGCCACACTACCGTTGATGCCGAGGGAAATACCTTCAGACATCACCTCAATTTAAACGGTTCATCTTACGATTTGCGGTCGTGCTTGTCAACACACTAACATATCGAATAATATGGTTATAGTTCGTACCTTGTCATAGCCGACGAAAGAATAAGGGGACAAGTGAATAGTGTTCCATTACTTGCCCTGGAAATTGCCGCCGAAGTGGGTAAGGCTGCGATCTTTGAGAGTTCCCTGAAGTGAAAATGATCGAACCCGATTACTGTAACAAGACGGTACCAGAGTCAGAATCTCAGTGTCGCCGCTAACCGCTTTGGATGCTGCATAAGGTCGAGACCGCCCTGGGGCTTCAAGCATGGATGTCGGCTGCCATGACGGCATCCGCCGCACAACCCTCTCCTCCCGTGACCGCGATGCCGATCCGGGCGGCCTTGAGCATCCTACGATCGTTGTTGCCATTGCCCAAGGCCACCACCTTGCAGCTCCCAGGCGCAGTACATACTCCTCCTTCTGGAGATCAAGGTCGCTGCCGGAAAGGATGTGCACCGTGCAGTGTACGTTCTTGAACTCATCCTGCGCCTTGCCGAAGGTATCCGCAGTCACGATATGGATCTGCAGTATCTGGACCACCGCATTCAGTTGTTCCGCAAGGCCGGGCAGAAGGGTTCCGTCGCAAGAAAGAGTGCCACTGAAGGCTGAAACCAGGTGCTCCAGCTTCACTATACCAAAGCCAGGGATATCGACCTCAAGCACTTCACACTCCTCTTATGAGAGGGTTTACCTCGGGATTCCCGATAACTGCCACATGAAAAGGAAAACCCCGATCAATAGTGGTCAAGGGGCAAACCATGACTTGACCGGTCTGCTCATTAATCTCCTTTGAAAAAGTTGCACTCTAGCATAACCAGACCAGCGGTTCTGATCAATGGATAATCGAAGCGATTGTCGAAGCGATGACTCTAGATTAGGCGGCTGGAGTCGGGTCAAGGTTATTTGGCGAGAAATCAGGTAGAAGATGAAAAAAATCCATCTCAAAAAGTGCTTAGGAGGCTGAGTGTAAAAATCCAGCTTGACCGGTAAGGTGATTTTTTATTATAACGATTGACAGTCCGCAGGTTCACGGCGCTCAGCCGCGGATCCCTGATCGCGAGAATAAGGGTGTTATATTCTGATTTAACAGCGAAGTTTCGCTACCATACTGCATGCCATTAAGGAAGACACACCATGGTTGATACTACGTACAAAATTATAGAACTCGTCGGGACCAGTACAAATTCATGGGAAGAAGCAGTTAAGAATGCCATCGAAACGACCGCAAAAAGTATCGATGATCTTCGGATCGCCGAAGTAGTCCAGCTGGACCAGACCATCGAAGACAACAAAGTAAAAGTCTACCGGGCTCGCATAAGCCTTTCTTTTAAGTACCATTCTGAAGAATAGAGACAGCCGGCGGGCGATTGAAGTCAGATCCTTACTACTGGCCCAATTGCTCCAAAGATACTCTTCGCGCTTGTTCCTCCGCCAGTGAGGCGGCCATACGCGCAAAAATACTTCATAAAGACGTCGCCATTCTGTGCCTTGTGCACATCAGGCCTCGAATTGTCGAAAATAGTAAGGATCTGTTCCCTTATGCTTCAGGCATCCCTGCCGTGACAGTGTCTCCTCTTTGGAGAGAAAAAGGAATTGCCCTTTCTTACAGTGAGGCTCCTTTTTTGCCCAAGTCGTACGCCTCCTTCATGGCAATCTCATTTTTGGCGATCTCGCCCTTCAGGCCGGCCGACGCCTGCACAGCCCCGAGCCACTGAAGACCGGAGAATTCGCACGTCGTCTTGAAGCTGTGAACGATGGGATCGGCAGTAGACACCTTTGGATGC
>JAGOGO010000004.1 GCA_017996625.1 Deltaproteobacteria bacterium
GAGAAGCAGATGGCCGCAGTAGCGGTAAAGAATCATCGAAACGGCTCCAAAAACAAGTATGCTCAGTTTCAAAACGTTATCACGATGGAGGAGGCGCTTAATGCTCGCGTGATTGTGAACCCTCTCAGGCTGTATGATTGCTGCCCGGTAACCGACGGAGCAGCTGCAGTAGTGCTGGCCTGTGAGGAGCGCGCCAAGGAATTCACCCGGGATCCCGTCTATATTCTCAGCATTGCTCAGGCCAACACCCATAAAAACTCGGCCAACATGCCAAGTCTCACCACCTGGGAACATGTAGTCATAGCCGCACCAAAAGCTTACGCCCGTGCAGGAATTACTGCGAAGGATGTGGATGTGGCGGAAATTCATGACTGCTTCACGATATCCGAAATTATTGAGACCGAAGACCTCGGCTTCTGCAAGAAAGGTGAAGGGGGAGCATTTGTCGAAGAAGGTCAATCTGATTTTGGTGGCACAGTAGTCGTTAATCCAAGCGGCGGACTGCTGACATGCGGTCATCCCTTCGGAGCGACAGGCGAACGCCAAGCGCAAGAGATCTTTCATCAGCTCCGGGGAGATGCGCCGAACCAGGTCCCCGGCGCTAAGATCGGGCTTCAGCACACCATGAGCGGCTTCTGTTCTGATTGCTCGCTTACGATTTATGGGAGGATTTAGTGCATGAAAGACGATATCTACTGGTCATCCATCGACCTGTATCCCTTACAGAGCGAAGAGCACAACCGTATTGCTCCTTTTTATCAGCACTTGCGGGAGAACCGTTTCACAACTACCCGATGCACCCGATGCGGAGCAGAGCCATGGCCTCCCCGGGTGGTATGCCCTGAATGCATGAGTGATCAACTGGAGTGGATAGATCTTCCGGTTACAGGAGTCCTGGACACCTTTACCATAGAAGAAGTTGGCGTTCCCCTCGGGTTTGAGAGACCACTGGTTCACGGATTAGTCAAGATCAATGATCGCCTCACCCTCTTCAGCCGCATTGTCGATGCGAAGCTGGAAGAGCTCAAAGAAGGCATGACAGTAACGCTCAAGGTGATCCCTATTCCTCGCGACCGGGTTATTTATGCATTTACGCCGGCCTAGCCGGATGAAATTTTGATAACCTGCTGCTCGATAAGATGCGGAAGCTGACGCAGGAACCGTAATCCTGAACCTTTTCTTCGCCCATGCCATCCATTATTCTCAAGCAAGGATGGGAAGCATCGCTGCAGCGGCGCCATCCATGGATTTTTAATGGCGCCGTCCAGACGGTAAGCCCCCGAATCGCTTCGGGCGAAGCCGTTGATGTCCTTTCCTCCGAGGGAACCTGGCTCGCGGCAGGTGCCTACTCTCCATACTCGCAGATACGGGTTCGGGTTTGGTCCTTTGAACCTAGTGCCGTTGCCTTTTCTCAGCTTTTCCGCCAGCGACTTGAACGAGCCGTTCAAGGCCGAAACCTTCTGTTCGAAAACGATCCCTGCTCAGCATATCGCCTTGTCTATGCAGAATCCGACGGATTGCCTGGACTCATTGTGGACCGATACGCCGGCTTTCTGGTTGTCCAGTTCCTTTTTGCAGGTGTCGAAGCCTGGAAAGAGACGATCGTTCAACACCTCCATACTCTTTTCCCGGCCGCAGGGATATACGAGCGCTCTGAAGGCGAAGCGCGCAAAAAAGAAGGTCTGGAACAGGCTACCGGAGTTCTCCTTGGTCCCGAACCTTCGGATCTCATCGAAATACGTGAAGGGGAAGTCAGGTATCTGGTTGATATTAGACATGGCCAGAAAACCGGCCTTTTCCTCGATCAGCGTGACAATCGAGCTCTGATCGCCGATTTTTCGCATGATGCGGAGGTCCTCAATTGCTTCGCCTACACCGGCGGATTTGGCCTCTGGGCACTCAAGGCTAATGCCAGGCACGTGACCAACATCGATACGTCATCGGAAGCACTTGCACTCGCCCAGCGTACCGTAGAGTTGAATGGTTTCGACGCAACTCGGTTGACCAACACGGTTGGAGATGTTTTTCAGGTATTGCGCGCCTACCGGGATAGCCGGCGTTCCTTTGACCTGATCGTTCTCGATCCTCCCAAGTTCGCTGCCAGTGTCGACCAAGTATCCAAGGCGAGTCGCGGGTATAAGGATATTAATCTTCTGGCGCTGAAACTGTTGCGACCGGGAGGTGTTTTGTTTACCTTCTCCTGTTCTGGTCATATCAAGCCCGATCTGTTCCAGAAAATAGTAGCTGATGCCAGCCTCGATGCTGGTAGAGAGGTACAGATTATTCACCATCTCAATCAGGCTCCCGACCATCCGGTTCTCCTCTCCTTTCCGGAAAGTCACTATCTGAAAGGTCTCGTCTGTCGGGTGTGGTAGAGAGCACCCACAGCCAGCAAGATATCCATTATTCCAGTTCTCAAATTTTCCAACGATGAGGAGTTCATCTATGGATTGGAAGTTACTACTGACTGTTTTTTCCACAGTGTTCATTGCTGAAATCGGCGACAAAACGCAGCTCGCCACCTTCCTCTATGCTGCTAATTCTCCCCAGAGTAAGCTCACTGTGTTTCTCGGTTCCGCAACCGCACTGTTACTTACCTCAGCACTAGGCGCTTTTCTTGGCGCATGGCTCTCGGGCTGTCTTAATCCCCGCTATCTCTCCTGGCTTGCCGGGCTGGCCTTTATTGCCGTTGGAATTTGGACTATTTTCAAGGCTTAAATTTTCTAAAAAGCTCTTGACTAAAAGCCGGAATGAGTTAGAATAGCCTAACAATGTACAGAAACTACAACTTTATTAAAAGCACCAAACAGAGTCCACAAGGAGAGTGCATCATGGAACCGGACTTGACTCCGGCAATGGAAGATTATCTTGAGCAAATCCTCACGTTGAAGAACGCCAATTCCGTCGTCCGGGTGAGGGACATTGCGCAAGGCATGAAGGTTAAGATGCCCAGTGTTACCTCAATGCTGAACACATTGGCTAAGCGTGGCCTTATTCGGCACGGAAAATACGAGTATGTGGAACTCACTCCGGAAGGCAGCCTGAGGGCTCAGGAATCGCTGAACAAGCACCAGATTCTTTATAACTTCCTGAAAAATGTGCTGCAGATCGAACCGCAGCAGGCAGACTGTGACGCCTGTCAGATGGAACATGCCGTAAGCCCGGTAACCCTGAAAAAGCTGGTGGACTTTATTCGATTCATCGAATTCTGTCCCCGGGCTGGTCTTGAGTGGCTCGAGTATTTCAAAAGTTTCTGCGGCAATGGTGCTTCCAGGGAAAAATGTGAAGCCCACATCCACGACTTTCTTGACCAGTTTTCGGAAAAAATGAGCATGCTACAAGAAACCATGGAAGGCACAGGAAAGCTTTTGGAAGAGCATCCGAAATAATGAACGGACATACGACCCCCTTGAAAGGAATACTACCCATGGAAGCGAAAGAAGCTCCCAGCGTTCATGAGATCGAGGTCGAACCCGAACCGATTCCTCTCACTATGGCTACTCCGGGGAGAAACGTGACCCTCGTTGCGGTGACCGGCGGAAGAGGCCTCAAAAGCAGACTCTATGGTATGGGAATCACGCCCGGGGTGCACCTGAGAATTCTCAACGGCGGTACATCAGGCCCTTTTCTTGTCTTAGTGCGTGACTTCAAGATAGCGCTAGGCTATGGCGTAGCCAGGAAGCTCATGGTTCGGTAAATTTTTTTTAAGAGTAATGTTAGACGCCACTAATTGCTGTGTTCTGTTGACTGAGTTACCATTATGCCAAAAGAAATAGTCATTGCTCTAGCGGGAAATCCGAACTGCGGAAAGACCTCACTGTTCAATAATCTCACCGGTACGTGCCAGCATGTGGGAAACTGGCCCGGAGTAACGGTAGAGAAAAAAGAATGTGTTTGTAGTATTGGAGGCCGTAGGGTTAGGATCGTTGACTTGCCGGGCACCTACAGCCTGACCTCGAACTCTCTCGATGAAATCGTTGCCCGCACATTTATTCTTCATAACAAGCCTGATGTGGTTATCAATGTCGTCGATGCGTCCAATCTCGATCGCAACCTCTATCTCACCGCTCAATTCCTCGAGATGGGCGTCAACCTGGTGCTCTGCCTCAATATGATTGATCAGGCGGAATCTCGTGGAGTCAAAATTGATGCCGAAAAGCTCTCCGAATATCTCGGCGCTCGGGTCGTAGCTACGGTTGCTCACCGCAACAAGGGCACTGACCAGCTCCTGGAAGCAGCTCTTCATGCTGCCGGCCATCCTGCTTCGGGACAGACCAGGATACGATATGGAACTGAAGTGGAAAAAGAGATTTCCGACTTAGAAGCCATGATCATGCAAAAAGGAGTGCTCAAGGACCGGTATGCACCTCGCTGGCTGGCACTCAAGCTCCTGGAGGGTGATGAAGAGTTAACCAAACTCATAGCTGATCGCGACAGTACCAGTCAGGAGATTCTCAGTCAAACCCATGCATCCTGCGAACGATTGAAAAAATTATTCTCCTCCGATGTCGAGATGATTATTATCGATCAACGTTATGGGTTTATTACCGGCGTTACCAAGCGGGTAGTCTCAAAGCCGGTTGAGGAACGGCTCCTTTTTTCCGACCGGATCGACAACATTGTTCTTCACCGTCAGCTAGGCATACCAATTTTTCTGTTCTTAGCATGGCTCATGTTCAAGATCACGTTCACTGCTAGTGATCCTTTGATGCATATGATCGAAAGCGGCCAGAGTCATCTTGCCTCAGTTGTCGGCAGCCTGCTCCCTGATGGCAGCATTATCCAAGGCCTGGTGGTGGACAGCGTCATTGAAGGCGTCGGAAGTGTCCTGGTATTTATCCCGCTCATCTTTATTCTTTTCTTCTTGATGGCACTCCTTGAGGATTCCGGCTATATGGCCCGCGTTGCCTTTATCATGGACACGTTCATGCAGAAGATCGGGCTGCACGGAAAAGCGTTTCTCCCCATGATCTTAGGATTCGGCTGCAATATTCCGGGCCTCATGGCAACCCGGACCATCGAGACCCATCGTGAGCGATTACTTACGCTCATGATTATCCCTTTTATGTCATGCAGCGCACGACTCCCCATCTATGCTGTTTTTATTGGAGCTTTCTTCACTGAAAACGGCGGCACGGTCCTATTTTCGCTCTACCTGCTTGGTATTGTGACGGCTGTTGTCATGGCGAAAATTCTGGGAAAAACAGCCTTCCGGGGAGAATCATCACCCCTATTGCTGGAGCTTCCTCCCTATCGGATGCCAAGTATTAAAGGAGCGGTCCTGCACACCTGGAGCCGCGGGAAATTGTACCTGAGAAAAGCCGCAACTGTCATCCTCGGAGGTTGTATTCTCGTATGGTTCTTGAGTAATTTTCCCTGGCAGCCAGACTATTCTCGTGATTATGAGGCACTCGAAAAAGAAGCGGCGACACGCTGGAACGCCGCTGCCGACAGGCTGCCGACAGGCTCGATCACATATCAGGCTGAGCAAGAACGCTTTCAGCAGTACATTCAGGACCTCGACACTCAGAGAAAGTCCGAAAAATTGCTCAAGAGTTATGCTGGCACAGTTGGTAAAGAAATCGAGCCCTTTCTGCGGCCTCTGGGATTCGACTGGAAGATCGGCATCAGCTTGCTAACCGGTATCGTAGGAAAGGAAATATTTGTTGGCACCCTGAGTACACTGTACGCGGTGAGCGGCACTGTTGATGACAGCGCCTCGCTGCGAACGGCAATTCAGCAGGACACCTGGAGCGACGGACGAAAGGTTTATACACCTCTTACGGCATTCGCGCTCATGGTGTTTTGCCTCCTTTATATTCCGTGCCTTGCGGCTATCGGTACTATTTTCCAGGAAACTCATTCTCTCAAATGGACACTGTTTGCAGTGAGCTACACCACCGCAGTTGCCTGGATCGTCAGTTTTTTGATCTATCAGGGAGGCCGGCTGTTGGGACTGGGATAAAAGAAACTGTTCACCGTTATTCGTTCACCGTTGACCGTCAAATGGAGAATTGGGAAACTGGAAAAATGAGAAAAGTGGAACACCTTCGTAGCTGTCCCTAGACCAAGGCCCATTTAACCGTGTATCTGTTTATCCGTTCCGCTAGCATTCCGGTTCTTTTCGGTGAATGCGTCCGGAGCCAGCAGATCGAAATCATGCAGAGCAATCAACAGCCTGTAGATTACCGCACAAAAAGGTCGTCAAAGGACGCACTGTGATGGTATGATTTGAATGAAAGCGACAGGCCGACCCGGAAGCTCATGAACACACCATTGGCGAGGAGAATACCGATGGCGAAAATCGATGATGTTGTGAAGCACATTGAGGGAGATGTCGATCACGTCTCAGAATTGCTCGAACATATCCGGACGCACATCAAGCAAGCCCGTGATCTTTACGAAACAGGAACTATCAAAGAGCTTTCCGAGATTGGCGAACATCTGCTTCAGATCGACAGCAAGATCCACGAACTGTATCATCACATCGTCCTGAAGGAAACAGGATATGATCCTGAGAAAGACATCACGGTAAAGAAGCAGAAGTGATGAACAGAGAGGCACCTGGTGCCTCGATTTCCCAGCAACAGAAGGAGAAAGCAGACAATGGTGCTGGCTGCTCGCCTACTCCTGGGAATACTGGGCACGTTCGTCTGTGTAGCAACCGCGCTGCCCTTCATCAGAACCGACGAATGGTGGGTACGGATTTTTGATTTTCCCCGCTTGCAGATTTTCGTTATCGGCGGAAGCGTCTTGCTGCTCTACCTGCTGCTTATACGCAGCATCGCCCGGTGGGAAGCAGTCCTGGCTACCGGCCTCGCGACTGCACTGGTTATCCAAACGCTACAGATTTACCCGTACACTCCCCTGGCTCCGGTGCAGACTCACGCTGCTCACCAAGCCCGCCCTGAATCCACTTTCAGCATCATGGTAGCCAACGTGATGCAAAGCAATTATCAGGTAACCATCCTGCAGGAGATGATCAGCCGGCACGACCCTGATCTTGTCCTGCTCACCGAAATCGATGCGTGGTGGGATGCTCACCTGCAGCCTCTGACAAGCACGTATCCGTTTACCTGTCGCTATCCTCTGGGCAACACCTATGGCATGTCCCTGTATTCACGGCTGCCGCTGTCCAACCCTCAAGTTCGCTTTGTCACTGAAGCTGAAATACCTTCCATCTATACCCGGGTTCGGCTCCGTAACCGAACGGTAATTCATTTCTATGGCGTGCATCCGCGACCGCCAGGTCTTAAACCTCCTGAAACTGAAAAACGGCATGACAGCGCTCAGCGTGATGCGGAACTCGTCCTCATTGGACGGGAATCCGCCAGGCAGTCGGGCCCTGTTGTCGTCGCCGGTGACTTCAATGATGTGGCTTGGTCTCACACTACCCGGCTTTTCCAGCGCATCAGTCACCTGCTTGATCCGCGGATCGGTCGAGGTTTCTTCAGTACGTTTCATGCCGATATTCCTCTGCTGCGGTACCCACTGGATCACTTGTTTCACTCCGACGACTTCACTTTTATCAGTATGGAACGCCTTCCTTCCTTCGGATCCGATCACTTTCCCATTGCAGTCAAACTACACCTCAATCAACAAGCACCGGCCAAACAAGAACCGCCGGAGCGGAAGCCATCCGATCTGGAAGAATCACGCGAAGCCGTTGATGAGTACCAGGAGAAGAAGCGTGAGGAGAAATGAGAGGATGATGCGTGTTGAGAGCATGAATTGGTCAGAAGATGCTCGAGCAGATTCACCGAAGGGACTGCTTTAGGTCTTTTGAGACTACAATGGCCGGAAAGTATATCGTCATTCTTGACACCCCGTTTTCACGTCCTATTATTTGTATGTTTGAACAATTATTCAGATACTCCGTCAAAAATATGGTTCAAAAAAAAGCACATACTGTTGAGGAAAACGGCTGCAGCGTTCGGATGGTGCATTTGGACCGGGTAGCCCGTGCCCGGTGTGAGGGTGTCCCGGAAGAAGAACTGGAGCAGCTTTCGCTCGTGTACCGGGCGCTCGGTGATCCGACCCGGCTGGGCATCGTGATGGCCCTCACAAGCGGGGAGATGTGCGTCTGTGACCTGGCCGCACTGCTGCATGTGAGTGAGTCCGGAATCTCCCATCAGCTGCGTCGATTAAAAGACCTGACCCTGGTAAAAAACCGGCGGGATGGACAAGTGCTTTACTATTCTCTCGATGATCACCACGTCGAATCTTTGATTCAAACCGGATTGGCTCACGTGAGAGAATGAAATAGGCTTGGATGCCTTCAAACAGACGTATTGCAGCCTATCACCTATTAGCGAGAAAGAGCAATGGATCTTGCAGCAAGAATTATTCAGGAATCGTGGAATCTCCTGTTGGCTTCTTCTGTCTACATGCTTTTTGGTATTATCATAGCAGGACTGATGCGCGTTTTTATCAGCCCGCAGAAGGTCCTGCAGCACCTTGGTCGCGGCAGAGTCAGATCGGTACTCAAGGCGGCTTTCCTTGGCATTCCGCTACCCCTTTGCTCATGTGGCGTACTGCCGGCTGCCGCATCGCTCAAGAGGCAGGGTGCTAATAATGGTGCTGTGGTCTCTTTTCTCATTTCCACGCCCGAATCGGATATCGACGCCATTGTGCTTACCTACGCCCTTCTTGACCCCATCATTACTGCTGCCCGGGTTGTTGCGGGTTTTTTCACCGCGGTGTGCGCCGGTATTGCGGAAAATATCCGCGGATATGACGACTCTAAGCAGGCTACTCTTGTACCGGACCTGCGCTGTGCAATTGATGCCTGCTGCGACGGCATCAACTGCCTTCCCGAAGTCCACCGTTCCCACCACTCGTTTATGGAGAAGCTTTACGCCGGATTACGCTATGCCTTCGCTACGCTTTGGGCCGACCTTGCTGTCTGGTTTCTTGCCGGAATCCTGCTCGCCGGGATAATCACTGCCGTGATTCCCCAGGAGTTGTTGACCCGGTACGTGGGTGGTGGCCTCAGCGCCATGCTGATCATGCTCGCTGTCGGTATCCCTCTTTACATCTGTGCCAGCGCATCCACACCGATTGCAGCAGCGCTTATCCTTCAGGGAGTGAGTCCCGGCGCAGCCCTGGTGTTTATGCTGGCCGGCCCGGCCAGCAATATAACATCACTTACCATGCTCCTGCGCATTCTCGGCACGAGGGCGACTGTTCTCTATCTTGTTTCCATTGCCTTCTTTTCTGTCGCCTTCGGCCTTCTTACCGACCACGTCTATTCATATTTTAATCTCTCTGCCAGAGCTTTTGCCGGCCAGGGGGCGGAACTCATTCCTCATTGGGCCCAGCTGACAGGTGCACTCGTGGTGCTACTCCTCTCGATTCAGCCGCTGTATCGCAGTTTCCGCTCCCGCGTCCACCGAAAAGGTACTCTGGTATGCGAGGATACTGGCTGCGGCTGCCATGGTGATGGCAATGAAAGTGAAAAGTAAGGGATTGACAGGAGCGTTCAATGTTCTGATCTGGGATATGCGCATCACCTTTGAACCTGCAACCTTTTAGCAGAAAGTCGCCCATGCATCGAGACTCCATTCCCACGCGAGGAATGACCCTGGATTATGCCGCCCTTATCTACGATTTTGTTCTGCCGTTGGTCATGTTTGGAAACCAGGCCCGCTACCACCAGGAGATAATCTCCCTGCTTGAACTCAGAAAGTCTGACCGGATTCTTGACCTCGGCTGTGGCACGGGAGTTCTCACCCGGCTGATTGCCGGTCATCTCGATGCACGAGCCGGCGGCATTGCCACCGGGATTGACGCTGCGGCAAAGATGATTGTAGTGGCACAAAAGCGGCACGGTACTCGAACGTGCCGCTTCGAAATTGCTGCGGCAGAAAATCTCCCTTTCGAAGATGAATCATTCGAAGGGGTTGTATCGAGCCTCTTTTTCCATCATGTACCGTTAGATCTAAAACAAAAAGCGATGGCCGAAGCATTCCGTGTGCTCGTTCCGGGCGGCCGACTGGTTGTTGCGGACATACATACGCCTTCCTCTCTACTGGGATCACTGACTGCACACGTTGCTCGTCTCCTGCATGCTCATTCGCAGATCGAGGAAAACATGCAGGGAGTACTGCCGATCCTTATTGCTGAAGCTGGCTTTCTTGTGCCGCGGCAGGGCAGAACCTATGGAGGATACATCACTGTCTTCGCATCCACAAAGCCGAAGGCGCTGGCGTAAGGAGATACTCGAGTATCTTCATCGGATCTCGCATGAAATTCTTTCTCCCGGTTCAGGACTGACGGTATCCGGCGCGCATCTTTCCGCAGCCGCTACCGAGAAGAACGGTATCGAGTCATTATCACACGGGTGGCAAGAGGGTACATCACAGTGAGATTAGATGTCAGACATCTGACGCTATGACGGGGAATTACAACCAGCCTCTTATCGCGACTCGTATTTCCGCACTTCCCTTCTAATTCTTTGCAGAAAACTCACCATTTCTTTCTGCGAGTCGCTGAAAATCGAAGCAATCTCGATCACAGTTGCCTGGTAATCTTTGGTAATCCGTTGCACTTCTTCCCAGGCGCTATCCTCCTGCCGAGTCCCCCGATACTTTTCGTACAGGTCAAGAGCGAACTTCAGCGACACGTCGAGCGATCTGATGGAAGCAAGAAGGTCAAGAAGCTTCTTGAATAC
Source organism: Deltaproteobacteria bacterium (assembly GCA_017996625.1). Lineage (GTDB taxonomy): Bacteria > Desulfobacterota > WTBG01 > JAGOGO01 > JAGOGO01 > JAGOGO01. The sequence continues at coordinate 10,673 of JAGOGO010000004.1, forward strand.
CTCGGCATTAATAAATGCGCTTTCTTCGGGATCAAAGTATACGACCACCGTATTGGCAAGATCATTGGCTGCTTGAGAAATCTTAAGCCACTGGGAAGTGAGCGCGTCGCTGGTGACCCGAAAAAGCTGAAATTCTACCTCCCGCTCTTTGGTGGTAATTCTTTCGTAGAGAGCAACAATACCCTGCAGCAGTGCCGCGCTGGCATGCCATTGGGACATCGCATGTTCGGCTGCCTGCAGTTTGCGCTCGAAGAATAAACGCTCCAGCACCAGTTTTTGCTCACTTTTCCTCTGCAGGATGCTGAAAGCTCTGGTTAGGATAATCGTTATAAGCGATCCGGCGAGCGCCCCGAACAGCGACTCAAGTGCAATTGTCGTCTCCATGCAAGCATCCTTTTCTCAAGAAGTCGTTAAATGGATAAGTGGTTGATTGGAGAACCGGGAAAATGGAGAATTGGTTAGATGGTAAAATCGTGCCCGCCACGTTCCCGTTCAACCTTTTTCCCGTTTGACCATTCTACCAATTTACCATTCAACTATTCCACCAATTTCCCATTCCTCCATTTGACCAATTTCACATTCAATCAATTCTCCACGATCTGAGGCTGCCTTACGGTTGACAAGCAATAATCAAAGAAGCTACAGTTACGAAGGAGTATGCTTAACTAAGCACCACTGCACTGACAAGGAGTTCTGCAAGCGATGTCGAGCAAAGAAAAGACTAAGGCCGTTATTGACTATCCTTCAGGCACCAAGCCGGATCCCAAGATTGCTGCCGCCATCAGCCGCCGTCTGAAGGACGGCAAGCTTCCATGCGTTCGTGCATTCGAAATTGCCCGGGAGCTTTCCGTACCACTTCTCCATGTTGGATACACCGCTGATCTCCTTCGGGTTCGCATCAGCGCATGCCAGCTCGGACTTTTTGGTTACGAGCCCCAGCGCTGTATTGTACAGGTTCCGGTTGCGGCAAATGCTGAAATGGACCACATGATTGACCAGAATCTGACAAACGGACGGCTGCCCTGTGCCGCGGCTTTCACCATCGCCAAGGCACTGAGAATTCCGAGAATGGACGTTTCCTCAGCATGTCAGGGCAGGAATATCAAGGTCTGCACCTGTCAGCTCGGTGCGTTTGGATGAGGCAAGGCCGTTGTCCGTTCACCGTTATCCGTTTTCCGTAAGGGAAAAAGAAGTAGTTTTTGTCGGTGAACGGTGAACGGACAACGGTCATCAATTTGCTGGTCAGCATGGATCGGCCGCGGACAACAATTTACAATCAACATCCTCGCGCCCACTTCGGAAAAAAATTATGATTCCCTTGCGCGATCGAAATCCCTCTAGGACGCTGCCGTATGTGAGCATCGGGCTCATTGTCGTCAACGCAGCCGCCTTTTTCTATCAGCTCTCGCTTGGACAGCACCTTGAACCTTTTTTGATTCAGTACGGCCTGGTGCCGGCTCGGCTCCTCCATGTAGGCGAGTCTGCTGGGGTCTCCATAGGCAGTGCATTCGTTCCATTGTTCACCTCCATGTTCTTTCACGGCGGCTGGCTGCATATCATCGGTAATATGTGGTATCTATGGATTTTCGGCGACAATGTCGAGGACCGGCTCGGCCACAGCCGGTTTCTTGTTTTCTATCTTCTCTGCGGTATCGCCGCTGGTATTATCCACACTCTGTTCAATCTCAGCTCAGCTGTACCCACTATCGGCGCGAGCGGCGCAATTGCCGGCGTGCTCGGAGCGTATCTGATCAGTTTCCCCCACGCCCGGATTCTCACAGCAATCCCCATATTCATCTTTATTCAGATTGTTGAAATCCCCGCCATCTTCTTTCTTGTTTTCTGGTTCATTCTTCAGTTCTTCAGTGGTGCTCTCTCAGTCACTTCCACAGCGACATCGGCACAAGCAGGTGGAATAGCCTGGTGGGCACATGTCGGCGGGTTTGTGTTCGGCATCATTCTCGTTTTTGTATTCTCGAAGCGCCGAGGCTTCAGTCGACGGTATTACTGATTACCTCCGCGAAAGCGCGGAGCCCAACGGCTCAAGCCGTTCAAACTGTTCCATCCGTTCAAACGGTTTGAACTGTTTACGACGCCATCCTCTGGTCCTGATAGTAGTCGCACTCCTTGGTTAGAAGACACTGAGCACAGAGCGGCTTGCGAGCTGTGCAAAGATAGCGGCCGTGGAAAACCAGCAGGTGTGAGAATTCTGTCCAGAGCGGTTGAGGAACGATTTCCATCAGGTCAGATTCCACCCTTATCGCATCCTTCCCTTGGCTCAAACCGAGCCTGCGGCTCACCCGGAACACATGTGTATCCACCGTAATTCCCGGAACACCGAAGGCATTACCCAGGATCACGTTAGCGCTCTTACGGCCGATGCCCGGCAGGGTGATAAGCTCTTCCAAGGTACTGGGAACGCTTCCATGAAACCGAGCGACAATCATACGACCGCACTCTTGAATAGCCTTTGCCTTATTCCGAAAAAAACCGGTGCTGCGAATATCTTCTTCCAGCTCGCCCAAGGCTGTTTCCGCATAATCCCGGGCTGTTGGATACTTTCTAAAAAGACTCTTGGTAACCTCGTTGACTCGCTTGTCAGTGCACTGTGCCGACAGGATCGTAGCTACCAGCAGTTGGAGCGGCGTCGTAAAGTCCAGCTCACACCGAGCATGGGGATGCATTTTTTTCAGCAGGGGCATAATTCTTTTCACTTTTTCTTTTTCATCCCCGACGTGATGAACGGTCCCGGCCATGATCACGCTCCTTTTTTGGAAAGAGGGTTCAGTACTATCCTTCTCATAGCACAAACCACCTGCCAAGTAAATCGCCGCAAGAGGGGATTCAAAGGGAATAGTAAGGAGTAAAGAGTCAGGAGTTAGGAGTAAGAACCAATAGACACGACTCACCCCTCGTCTTTGTACTTCTCGTATGAAACGTGACCTCGCACAGGGGAGCCTGCCCTGAGCCAGCCGAAGGGCTGAGCACGCGGAGAAAAGGGTTTAGGAGATTGCCACGTCATCACGCCTTCGGCGTGATTCCTCGCAATGATAATCCTTTTTCCCCTGCGCCCTCTGCGTCACCGCGCGAGAAAGAGGGCGGGCACCAGGGAAGGATCTTCTTACTTCTTACTTCTTACTTCTTACTTCTTACTTCTTACTTTTCACTGTAGTGTGAGAGCAGCGTTCTCGCCGCGAATGAGTTTCGACAAAAATTGATTGAGATATAAGGACTGTTTCGCTATAGTTGAAACGTTTTTGCCGATCTCACACCGCACTCAAGGAAAAAGAATGAATACGGATTCCTCTTCAAAAGGATTCTTTGGTAAACTCTTCTCTCGCAAGAAACCTGCGGACACCCACGACGCCGGCCAGCCGCCCGTTTCACCTCCGGCGAACAACCTGCCCTCCAATACTCATCCGGATGTGCCGGGAAAAAAGGACAGCAAGGCCACCTTTCTCCAAAGGCTTCGGTCAAGTCTGAAAAAAACTCACGACGTACTGGTCACGCCGGTCGATGAACTTATTCTTGGCAGAAAACAGGTTGATGTTGAGACCTATGAAGGAATCGAAGAGATTCTGGTTCTCTCTGATGTCGGTCCGGCTACCAGCGCCAGGCTGATTGCTGCTGTGCAGAGCCGACTGCGACATGGAGAAGCTACCCGGCCCGATCTGATCAAGCAGTATCTGAAAGAAGAAATGCTCAAGATTCTTTCCGGCCGGCAGCAGTCTCTCGACATCTCTGCAGCAAAACCTTTTGTGGTAATGGCGATTGGCGTCAATGGAGCCGGCAAGACTACCACCATCGCAAAACTGGCTGGTCAATTCCGGGCGCAGGGGCGCAAAGTGATGCTTGCTGCTGCCGATACTTTTCGCGCTGCCGGCATTGAGCAGCTGGAAATCTGGGCAGAACGATCCGGCTGTGAGGTGATTAAACAGAAAAAAGGAACTGACCCGTCCGCTGTGGTTTTCGATGCAATTCACGCCGCCAAAGCTCGAAACGCCGACCTCCTCATTGTTGATACCGCAGGTCGGCTGCATACTAAGGTTAACCTGATGGAGGAGCTGAAAAAAATTAAGCGGATCATGAGTCGAGAATATCCAGGTGCTCCTCATGAAACGCTGCTTGTTCTTGATGCCACCACTGGCCAGAATGCGATTTCTCAGGCAAAACAGTTCAAGGAAGCTCTCGGATACACGGGAATTGTGCTTACCAAACTTGATGGTTCGGCAAAGGGTGGGGTTATCGTTGGAATCTGCGATGAACTGAAGATTCCTATCCGGGCAATCGGCATTGGCGAGCAGATGGATGATTTACGAGAATTCAATGCTCAGGAATTCGTAGACGCCCTCTTTGAATAAGGGGATGGCAGCCAGCTGATTACCCAAGGACCGGTGTCGAGCTGTGACGATCGACCGTATAGACTTTTGGCGAGATGCTCAATTGCTCCCTGCTCCACTGCTCGTCGAGGCTTCGTGCGTAAGCGCGAAGTCGAAATCCCGCGCCTCGCTGGACTCCATTGCTCCTTGCTCCTGTTCCGAGCAGATTCCTTGACTTCACCAGAGTTTTTCCTATCATACAAAAGAATAGGTATCAATTGACAAAGGCCTTCTCTTCATAAATAATGCAACACAGTCCGAACCACTCTCCCGCTTCACGGAAGCACGGCGAGCAGGAGCTCAGGACCAATCGGAGAGTGGTAACCCATTCTTCTGGGGTTGGGAGAGCAGTGTCATGAAAAAACCAATGGATCTGACGGATACAATCCGTCGCCCGGTGGTGGCTGGTTCGTTCTATACTGCGCACGCTCCAAGTTTGTCGGACGAAATTGTCAGCTATCTGAAAAGCGTGCCTGACCGCAGCCTTGAACGCCTTCCCATCGGCCTGATAGTACCGCACGCAGGCTATATGTACTCCGGCCAGATCGCGGCTTATGGCTATAAGCACATTGTCGGGTTGCGGTATGACACCGTCATCGTTTGTGCACCAAGTCATCGAGCTTATTTCCCCGGCGCGTCAGTAGACCGAAAAAGCGCATACCGCACTCCCTTGGGGGATATTCCTATCGACAGTGCTCTCGCCGAATCCCTGATGACGAGCTGCGATCTCATCTCCTTTTATGAGCAGGCACATGCCGAGGAGCACGCAGTCGAAGTACAACTGCCATTTCTACAAACGGCGCTCCAGGATCTCTCCATAGTTCCATTCATCATGGGAAGTCAGGACCTGGAGACCTGTGAAGCACTGGCTCAGGCTCTTGCGAAATGCATCCAAGGCCGGAATGTTCTCACTGTGGCCAGTTCTGACCTGTCCCATTATCACCCACATGGGCAAGCCACTGTGCTCGATCAGCATGTCATCGATCATATCACGGCCTACGATCCTCAAGGTCTCGCCCTTGGACTGAAGCGACGACACATGGAAGCATGCGGGGGAGGACCGATTATTACCACCCTCTTTCTCGGCAAGCATCTCGGAGCTACCCGTGCCGAGATCGTAAAATATGCCACGTCCGGTGATGTATCCGGAGATTACAGCGGTGTGGTTGGATACGCGGCTGGAGTGATTTATTAGTGCAGGAATGCGCTTCCGGTTTATTGGCCCCAGACGGCGGCGGACCGGATCCGGTCGGTGCAAAAAAACATATCGAGGACAATCACATGAGTGAAGAACGAAAAAAGGCGGGAGTAGACCTGGGTCTTAGCGATGAAGAAAAAGAGCAGCTGCGCAGCCTTGTGCGAGACGCGATTCAGCATCAGCTCAACGGCACCGATTTTCAAACAGCTCCAATCAGCTCGAAAAACCTGGCTCAACCCCGAGGCGCATTTGTTTCACTCCACCGCCGCAACCGGCTGCGCGGCTGCATCGGACACATCCAACCCGATCGTCCTCTGTTCGAAACAATTCAGGAGATGGCGGTAGCGGCAGCTTTTGAAGATCCTCGTTTTCCGCCTCTGCGATCTGATGAATACGGAGATCTGGATATCGAGATCTCGGTGCTCACACCGCTTCAGAAAATCTCCGACATCAGTGAAATTGAAGTAGGTAAACATGGCATCTATATCGTAAAAGAATTTTATGCCGGATTGCTTCTTCCCCAAGTGGCTGTCGATTACGGATGGGACCGGCTTACGTTCTTGCAGCAGACATGTCTCAAAGCCGGCCTTCCTGCAGACGCCTGGAAGGAAGGAGACGCAAAAATCTATATCTTTTCGGCTGATATCTTCTGAACCGTTTGTCGTACGAACACCAGAAAATTGACATCCGCTGCCGCTGGTGTCCGATGAGATTGTAATCAATCCATTCACGCACACGTACCGTATGGATCATCCAAAGCTTCGCAACGTTGAAGTCTTCCCCGTCGATATTGAAGGTCAGCAGCTGATTGCCTTTCGCGATCCGCTCCGGATGAGTGAAAACATCATTTTTCTCCCAGCCCAGGCACTGCCGGTGGTGAGCATGTTCGATGGCAAGCACTCTATTCTGGATATTCAGGCAGCGTATATGCGCAGCCACGGTGCCCTTCTCTACAGCGATCAGATCCTCGAAGTCGCCTCGAGCCTCGATGAAAACTACCTCCTGGAAAGCGACCGTTTTTTTGATCATCTTGCCAAGCTCGAACGTGAATTTTCCGCGTCACCGGACCGAAAAGCCTGGCTGGCGGGAAATGGCTACGAGGAGAATCCGGAAGCGCTTCGCTCATTCCTCGATCGCCTGTTCCTCGATCGCCAAGGACCGGGCAGCCGACCCCGGAGGAATCCGGTACCGCGAGGACTTCGGGGATTCATTGCCCCTCACATTGACTTTTCCCGCGGCGGGCCCTGTTACGCATGGGCGTATCGAGAAACTGCCGAACATTCTGCTGCGGATGTTTTTATTTTGCTGGGTACACTGCATGCACCGTCGAAGCGGTTGTTTATTATCAGCCGGAAGAACTTTCAAACGCCCTTCGGTACGCTTTCCGCCGATCAGAATATCATCGAGCGACTGGACCGCTCTCTCGGGCCAGCGTATTTCGCCGATGAATTTCTCCATCGCAGCGAACACTCGATTGAATTCCAAACAGTCTTTCTCAGTTACCTCTTTTCCGGTTTACGGAAAGTCACCATTGTCCCGATACTCTGTGGCTCCTTTTATGAACTCATGTGCCGCCGTCAATCTCCTTCCGACGTGGAGGAAGTGAACACCTTCATTGACACACTCCGTGAAGCAGTTGCAGAAGACGGAAGAAGAATCTGCCTGGTTGCCGGTGCCGATCTGGCACATGTAGGACCACAGTTCGGTGATGCTCAGCGTATAACACCATCATCTTTGCAGACCGTGAGAGCGAAAGATCTCGCCATGCTTGATCGCGTCATTGCCGGCGACGCGGAAGGCTTTTATGCATACGTAGAAAAAGAGCACGATGACCGGAAAATCTGCGGGCTTCCGCCGATTTATCTGCTCCTTCGTCTGTTGCGGGAAAGTGAGGGAAGACTGCTCAACTACGGACAGTGGTGCGATCCTTCCGGCATCGGAGCTGTGACGTTTGCAAGCCTGGTCTTTTATGAGGCTCGTCAAGGCTGTCAAGGCATCGCCTGATCAACCTCTGACAGCTTCCAATTTCTCACATTTTAGCGCTCGGAATTTGCATTCTGCAGACGGATTGATTAACCTTAGCCCGACACAGTCGGGCTCTTGTCCTGCCAGGGTGGGGCGGACGTTTGCCAACGATACGTACTCAGTACTCGCATGAGCCAGTCCGTGATCCCGGATGCTCACCTGGTTGCGGAGTTGATTGCATGTCTTCATTGACAGACCATCATGATGGCCACCGCCGAAGACTCCGAGAAAAATTCCTGCGGTGCGGCATTGCGGGATTTCACGATTATGAAGTAGTGGAATTGCTTCTCACATTGGGAACTCCCCGCCGGGACTGCAAAGAACAAGCAAAGGAGGCGATCAGGAAGTTCAAGAGCCTCCGGGGCGTGCTTGAGGCCCCATCCGATCAGCTCCGGGAAGTTGCCGGGATCGGGCCGCACAATGTCTTCGGAATTCGATTGATTCAGGAGGTGTCCCAGGCGTTTCTCAAAGAACGACTCATGGAGAAACCGGCCTGCAATTCTTCTCAAGAGGTGTTTGAGTATCTGTATCACAGCATGCGCGGACTTCAGAACGAGATCTTCAAGGTGCTTTTTCTCGACGGCAAAAACCGGATTATCGCTATCGAAGATCTGTTTCATGGAACATTGAACGCTTCAGCGGTTTATCCCCGGGAAGTGATCAGGGAGGCAATCAAGCGCAATGCTGTCAGCCTGGTGTTTGCTCACAACCATCCTTCAGGCGATCCCGATCCCTCTCCAGAGGACAAAGCTGTTACCCGGGATTTGATCTTTGCCGGCGATATTATGCACCTCAAGGTACTCGACCATCTGATCATCGGCGATAATCGCTATTTCAGTTTTGCGGATGTTGGCCTGGTCGAGCAGTACCACAGAGAGTATCGCAGTCGAATTGTTATGCCATCCTCTACCTAATGGGAAGTATAGTGAGAAAAAGAAAAATTCTTGGTGCGGGCCTGATGCTGCTGCTGATTGCAGTGGGCTGCACAACCGGAACAGATGACGCTGAACAGAGCGGCACCAGTGCTCCTGAAAAGACTGCTGCCGGCCCGCCCGCATATGGTGATATCATTGTCCAGGGATCTATCGGCGATGCAAGCAATCTCATCCCGATGCTATCCAGTGACAGTTCTTCTCAAGACATTGCCGGCCTTTGCTATAATGGCCTGGTAAAGTACGATAAAGACCTCAACCTGATCGGGGACTTGGCAGAATCGTGGGATGTGTCCGACGACAAACTGACGATCACCTTTCATCTGCGCCACGGGGTGAAGTGGCAGGACGGTACAGAGTTTACTGCCGAGGATGTCATGTTCGGCTATCAGACAATCATCAGCCCGAACACGCCTACAGCCTATTCCGGTGACTTTCTCGAAGTAAAAAAAGCGGAAGTCGTGGATCCCCACACCTTCAGGGTTACCTACAAGGAAGCGTTTGCTCCTGGTCTGGCATCCTGGTCGAATTTGGTAGTTGTACCGAAACACCTTCTTGAAGGTACTGATATCACCACATCCCCGCTGATCCGCCAGACAATGGGCACCGGCCCCTACCGGCTGAAGGAATGGAGAACCGGCGAAAAGATCGTTCTTACATCGAACCATGAGTACTTTGACGGCAGACCTTTCATCGATGGGGTGATCTACCGAATTATTCCGGACCTGGCCACCATGTTCCTGGAACTGAAGGCCGGCAATATTGATTTCATGGGACTTACTCCGCTCCAGTACCTGCGTCAGACCGATACCGGAGCATTCCGGAAGAATTTCCGCAAGTACAAGTATCTATCTTTTTCGTACACTTACCTCGGCTATAACCTGCTGAATCCGAAGTTTCAGGACCGCCGGGTCCGGCAAGCGATCAGCTATGCTATTGACAAAAACGAGATTCTTGAAGGAGTCCTGTTCGGCTTGGGAGAGATCGCAACCGGCCCCTACAAGCCGGGCACCTGGGCGTTTAATTCTCAAGTAAAGCCATACCCGTACGACCCCGCACGAGCCCGACAGCTGCTACGTGAAGCAGGCTGGGTGGATACGGATCGCGATGGGATTCTTGACAAGGATGGCGCGCCCTTCGAGTTCACAGTAATTACTAATCAAGGCAATTCACAACGGACCAGGACTGCAGAGATCATTCAGCGACGCTTGTCAGAAATAGGCATCAGCATGAAGATCCGTACGCTTGAATGGGCAACGTTCATCAACGAATACATTGACAAGAAGAAATTCGAAGCAACGCTTCTCGGCTGGACCATCAGCCCGGACCCCGATCAATACGACATTTGGCATTCCAGCAAGACGAACTTCAAGGAACTCAACTTCATCTCTTACAAAAACGCTGAAGTGGATGAACTCCTGCTGCAGGGCCGGCATACCTTCGACCAGGAGAAACGAAAACAACTCTATTCCCGATTTCAGGAGATTCTTGCCGAGGAGCAGCCCTATACGTTTCTCTATGTCCCTTATGCCTTGCCGGTCATCCATAAGCGGTTCCGCGGCATCAAGCCTGCAGCTGCAGGGATCAGTTACAATTTTCCGAAGTGGTATGTACCTAAAGCAGAACACAAGTACACGATACAGCCATGAGGAATACTCACGGACGGTTTTAACCGTTCCAACCGTTTCAGCCGCTTGAACCGTTTCAGCCGTTGGAACGGATGAAACAGTTGAAACGGTTAAAACCCTGAACATTAGACGCCCATGACTCGATACATCCTTGGACGAATACTCAACATGATTCCCCTGTTAATCGGTATCACCATCGTCTCCTTCCTGGTGATCAATCTTGCCCCCGGCTCGCCCATCTCGGTCCAAACCGATATGAACCCGAAGATGACTGCGGAAGCGCGAGAGCGGCTGCGGGCTTTTTACGGTCTCGACAAGCCGCTGCATATCCAGTACTACAACTGGATTAAGCATCTCGCAACCTTCGACCTGGGCCGGTCGCTTTCTACCGACAACCGCCCGGTGATCGACAAAATCAAGGAGCGGCTTCCGATAACGATTTCTATCAACGCGCTGGCGTTACTGCTGATCATGCTGGTGGCGCTTCCCCTCGGCGTTTTATCAGCGGTATACCACAATACCCTTTTTGACCGGCTAACCACCGTCTTTGTCTTCATCGGCTTTGCCATACCATCTTTTTGGCTCGCACTGCTGCTCATGATCTACTTCGGCATTCACCTTGGCTGGCTGCCGATTTCAGGACTCAAGTCCATCAATTTTGAGTATCTCACTCCGGCGAATCAGCTTAAGGATTACATCGTCCATCTGGTGCTGCCGGTATTCGTGAGCGCATTTGGCGGTTTGGCAGGACTGTCCCGCTATTCGCGATCAAACATGCTCGAGGTAATCCGACAGGATTATATAACCACGGCGCGGGCAAAAGGACTGAACGAGACCAGGGTCATCTATAAGCATGCGCTACGAAATGCACTGCTTCCGGTCGTAACAATTCTCGGACTCTCAGTACCGGGACTTATCGGGGGCAGCGTTATTTTTGAAACCATTTTTGCCATTCCCGGCATGGGGCAGCTCTTCTATGGCAGTGTTATGGCCCGGGACTATTTCGTCATCATGGGTATTCTCGTTATCGGCGCGATTCTCACCATGGCTGGCAATCTCCTGGCTGATATTTCGTATGCGATCGTCGATCCGCGCATTCGAATCGGTAAGCAGTAACGAAAAACCATGATCGTACTATACGATACCTATGGGAAAGAAGACCAACAGTCATAGTGAACGCCCCCGGAGTCCCTGGGTGCTTTTCTGGAGACGGTTTCGCAGGAATAAGCTTGCCCTGGGGGGCGCCGGCATCATTCTCGTACTTTTTATTATTGCCGCATTTGCACCACTTCTTGCACCTTACGATCCGGATGCTCTCGACATCAAAGGATTGCTGGCACCTCCTTCGGCCCAGCATCTCATGGGAACTGACGACCTCGGCCGTGATGTTCTGAGCCGTATTATCTGGGGAGCCAGGGTATCACTGCTCGTAGGCTTCGTCGCTGTAGGCATTTCCGTAAGTATCGGCATTATTCTCGGCGCGTTGGCTGGTTACTACGGCGGCAGCATTGACAGCATGATCATGCGCTTTGTAGATGTGATGCTCTGTTTTCCCACGTTCTTTCTTATTCTGGCAGTTATTGCCTTTTGGGAACCAAGCATCTGGAAAATCATGCTGGTCATCGGTCTTACCAGTTGGATGGGAGTCACTCGGCTCATTCGTGCAGAATTCCTCACCCTCAAGGAGCGCGATTACGTTCAGGCTGCACGTGCGGTAGGAGGCAAAGATCTGCGCATCATTTTCCGACACATCCTTCCCAACAGCCTGGCGCCGGTACTGGTAAATGCAACCCTCGGCATTGCTGCCGCAATCCTGGTGGAGTCGTCACTCAGCTTTCTCGGCATCGGCATTCAACCACCGGAGCCGAGCTGGGGCAACATGCTTACCGCGGGCAAAGACAACATCGAAATCGCCTGGTGGCTCTCGTTCTTTCCCGGCTTTGCTATTTTTATTACTGTCATGGGATACAATATGCTGGGTGAAGGAATCCGGGACAGCATCGATCCGAGGTTGAGAAGCTAACCTGCAGGACAGGTTTTATCGGTGTTTTCTTCGATCAGGATTGAGTCGCAGAAAGATCATATGAACAAGGATACTTCGTACTTGCTGGACATACGAAATCTCAAGACCCACTTTTTTACCGACTATGGGGTCGTGAAAGCGGTCAACGGGATCGATCTTCAGCTGCAAAAAGGCCAGACACTGGGCATCGTGGGCGAGTCCGGCTGCGGCAAGAGCATCACCGGCCTTTCCATTCTTCGTCTTATTCCCAAACCGCCGGGAGAGATCGTGGGTGGCGAAATTTTTTTCCAGGGTGTAGATCTCCTGACCCTGAGCGAAAAGGAGATGCGCCAGATCCGAGGCAATCGTATATCCATGATCTTTCAGGAACCCATGACTTCACTCAATCCGGTTTTTACAGTCGGCAATCAAGTAAGTGAGGCGATCCAGCTTCACCAGCACCTGAACAAGAAAGCGGCTCTCGCAAAAGCCATTGAGGTGCTGCGCATGGTAGGAATACCTCGCCCGGAAGAGCGGGTGTTCCATTATCCTCACCAGATGAGCGGCGGCATGCGCCAGCGGGTGATGATTGCCATGGCTATTTCCTGCAATCCCACCCTGCTCATTGCCGATGAACCGACGACAGCGCTCGATGTAACCATTCAGGCCCAGATCCTCGATCTCCTGCGTGACCTGAAAGACAGACTCTCCATGGCACTCATGTTAGTCAGTCATGACCTCGGCGTCATTGCTCAGATGGCGGATCATATTGCGGTCATGTATGCGGGCTCGGTGATGGAGTACACCAGCGCTGCAGTGCTGTTCGAACATTCTCGAAACCCTTACACCCGGGGTTTGCTGCGTTCGCTGCCATACCACCAGCAGCGAAAAACGCGCTTCAACGTTATTCCTGGTCAGATCCCGGATCCGCTCGGTCTGCCTCCGGGCTGTCCGTTTAATCCCCGTTGCGATATGGTCATCGATATTTGCCGCAGGGTGGAACCGGAATTGCTGGAAGTTGTGCCAGATCAGTGGTCAAAATGTCACAGAAGTCATGAACTGTAAGGTAGTAAGGAGTGAAGAGTAAGGAGTTAGAAGTTAAGAGGTAAGTAGATGTTGCGAGTTACGGGTTTCAGGTTACGGGTTTTACTCTTACTTCAGAACTCGCAACTCGTAACCCGTAACAGTCCCTTAGCATTGATTCCTAGCTTCAAACTCTTCACTTCGCATAGTTGAAGGATTTAACCTATGACGCCCCTGCTTTCCATTCGCAACATCAAGAAGTACTTCCATCCTGAGCGAAGTATTCGAGGCAAAAAACGCCATCCGGTGAAAGCCGTAGATAATGTCAGTTTTGACCTCTATCCGGAAGAGACTTTTGGCCTGGTTGGAGAAAGCGGCTGCGGGAAGACAACGCTTGGCCGCGTGGCGCTGGGTCTGGTTCCGCCGACCGCAGGAGAAATTCTTTTTGAGGGAAAAAACATCTTCTCGTTAGACAAGGGCGAGCTGCGAAATCTGCGCAAGGATATGCAGATTATTTTTCAGGATCCCTATGGATCGCTCAATCCGCGCATGAAAGCGGGAAGTATTGTCGAAGAGCCGCTTGCGATTCATCATCGCTTGAGCAGAACCGAGCGGCGCCAGCGAGTTGCTGAGCTTTTCAAAATGGTCGGGCTTCGGCCCCAGGACTGTGAGCGGTATCCTCACGAATTCAGCGGCGGCCAGCGTCAGCGCATCGGCATTGCCCGGGCTCTCAGCCTCAATCCCAAGCTCGTTGTCGCCGATGAACCAGTCTCAGCGCTTGACGTGTCCATTCAGGCGCAGGTAGTGAACTTGCTCAACGATCTTAAAGAGCAGTTTCACCTTACCTACCTTTTCATTTCTCACGATCTGCATCTGGTACATCACATCAGTGACCGTATTGCGGTGATGTATCTCGGCCGCATTGTCGAGCTGGCGAACTGCGAGGAGCTTCACCGCAACCCGCTCCATCCTTATACCAAAGCGCTGCTTTCAGCCGTTCCGGTTCCGGACCCGCAGACCACAAAAGTGCGACTCATCGTGCCAGGCGATGTTCCTGATCCGTCCAGCCCACCGCCGGGATGTCATTTCCATCCACGCTGTCCGGAAGCTCTGCCGAAGTGCAAAGAGGTTTATCCTGAGCTGGTCGAGCTCTCAGCCGGTCACTGGGTTTCCTGTCACCTGCATCGAAAACCGTAAAAGGATTCAAAATTCAATGTTCAAAATTCAAAATTAATGCAGTCGTAAAAAGCGCCAGTAAGCCGCGTGGCGGCAACCTATGAGCAACGAAGTGATGCCCACTTCGTTGGAAGTCCTGTTTCTCAACAAACTGAACGTCCGCATATTTGTACCATGGTAAAAATACTGGATCCCCGCTTTCGCGGGAATGACATACTGTTGCTGAGGCCGACTTTTTACGAGTCCATCAAAATTAATGATCTCACAAAAAAAGTCAGCAATTACGGTAAGCCCTTTTCCTGCAAGCATCCAGGCGATAGAGGCGCTTCTAATACTAGCCCACGCTTGTTGAAGCAGCAGAAGTGACTTGTTATGATGTTATCAATCTTGAACCTTGAATTTTGAATCTTAAATTCCTTCATTACCGGGTAAAATTCGGCTTCCGCTTCTCCTCAAATGCGGTGATGCCTTCCCGGGCAGCGGCAGTGCAGGCAATCTTCGCAAATCCATGATAGCCGATTTCCAGCGCTTCCTGAAAAGTGCTGGCAGCGGCAGCCGCGGTGATGGTCTGATCCACAATGGCAACCGCCTCACGGCTCAGCGGGAGGATGCCGGACATGGGAGCATCAACCTCGGGTATGCGTTCAATGTGTGCAACGCCATCCGGAGTACGAAAAATATTGCCCTGGAGACGGTGCACTTTTTCGATAGCCATTCTAATCATATCGTGATAGTCGGCAGCGACCTTCACGATTCCAAGTTCCGCAGCCTCTTCCACTTTGAGTCGCTTGCCGAAGCGGATCATGTCGTGAAAGAGCTTTGATGCAGCCGGCCATTTTCTATACGGCACCACGCAGCCTCCGACGCCTGGCAGAATGCCCAGCGTGATTTCGGGAAACTGGAAATGTGCATTTTCTGTAGCAACGATCCGGTGGCAGCGAATGGCGAGCTCAAAGCCACCGCCGAGAGCCATGCCGTTCACCGCCGCAACCACTGGTTTTTCCATCTGGTCGATGAATCGAAAAAGCTCTGACCAATCACGGGCAAACTGAAGCGCCGCGTCATAGTCGCCGAGCACCTCGGGAAACTTGCCTATTTCAGCGCCCGCGCAGAATGCCTGGTGACCGTACCCGGTGAGGATAAAACCCTTCACGTCCGGCTTGTGATGGTCTTCCGTCAGTACAGCGAGGATCTCTTTATTCACTTCGTCGTTGACCGCGTTGAGATACTGCGGGCGCCGGATGGTGATGATCTCCACACCATCGACCATATCCACGAGCACATGCCGTTTGAAATTCTCATAATAAGAGATCGGCCGTTCCGGGCCGGGGAAGCCGGGACGATCTTTCTGAAATTGCCTGATGATGGAGCTGGTTGCTTCCTCGCCCAGTTCGCGCATAATATCAAATGGACCTTTACGAAAACCAAGTGCAAGCTGACAGCCGGTATTGAGATCCTCAGGAATGCCGATCCCCTGATTGATAATATCGAAACACTGAGAAAACAGCACTCCCAACAGCCGACCCCGAACCAGGCCGGCGGTTTCCTGTGGCACGTGCAGGGCTTTTCCGAGCCCAATAGTATTCCAATGGTCAACAGATTTAAAAAGAATGGACGGCCGGTAATGCTCACCCTCATCCATCATCCTGTTATTGATCTCTACAATAAGGTGATTGCCTTTAGTCATATTGAGAACATAAAAAGGACCGGCAAAGACCAGATCTTCCGCTACCCGGTCGATCTCACCCGCCGTCGCTGCTTCAAGCAGGTAAGCAGCTTCATTGCACCAGTTCACAAACACGCGATTCAGGATAAAGCAGATGGCATTGTCTGAAACGATTGGCATCTTGCCGGTCATGCAAAACATCCAGCGCAGGTAATCCACGATCTCCCGCTCAACCTTGCCCCAGGTTACAACCTCCACCACCGGGTTGTGCCAGGCAGGAGCAAAAAAATGAGAAATAGTAGCTCGTTCCGGATATTTCAGATCTGAGAAGATGCGCTCCGCAGGGATTGAACTGGTTGTAGAAGTAATGATCGTTTCCGGAGAAACGATTTCTTCGATCTGGCTGATGACTGCTTTTTTGATGCGCGGATCCTCATGGGTGGCTTCAATGACAAGGTCACACTTTTCCAGTGCAGCGTAGTCAGTAGTAAAGGAGATATTTTCCAGAAGCATCTTGCCTTGCCGCTCGTTCATCTTTCGTTTTCGGATCGCCTTGTCCACATAGGTTTGGATACGGGTCTGAGCATCATGAAGAGCCGATTCTTTGATATCAACAATAGTGAGAATCATGTCGGGAAGAGCGTTCTTCAGGTAGTATCCGATATCAGGGCCTATTGTACCAGAACCGACAATGGCGGCTTCCTTGGGCAGCGGCCGGGTCGGCTTGATCAGGAGCGGATTATAGTAGTGCGGGTATAATTTAGAGCGATAATTCATAAAAAAGCCTCCTTCACTCATCCGTCAAACCATTCAGGGTCAAATTCTACCTATTATCCACATCAGACGAGCTAAATCAATACAAGAATGAACAGGAACCGAGACAAGCGCCGAATGGCAAACAGTCATTCATTCCGTGATTGACAGCAGACGGGCGGCTCCGTATACTGAAAATGGGTCTATCAAAGGTATTGAAATCCTTTCACGATTCCAATGCATACCAGGCGCCGGCAGGCTGCCGCAGCGAGGGCTTTGGAGATGAAACAGTTTTGCAATATCGTTCTCGTCGTACTCGTACTCTGCTGTTCAGTATCCTGGGCAGACGATTCCCATCACCATTCCGGCCATCCCGCACCGCCCTGTCCTCCTGGTCATTGGCCTCCTGGTTATCCGCCATACTATGGCCACCATCCATTGCCTGTGCCTCCGGTACCACCTCCCGAATGGCTGGGGCCGGAGGGATTTGTGTACTTTCCCTTCTGGTACTACCAGTCACCCTATTACCCGGATGTAGCGTATCCGCAGCAAGAGCAAAAACCTCAGTACTACCAGGGGGTCAAGACAGCGGGGGAATTGCGGGTTAAGGTCGTTCCGCCCGAGGCGGTCGTGATGGTGGATGGCCAGACAGTGACTGATAGAGATAGCACCCAGGCATATACTATCGGCCTTCTTACTGGGAAGCATACTCTTGAAGTGACCGCCGACGGATATCAGGAAAAGATTCAGGATGTGGAAATTTACCCAGCCCGAACCACTTCGATCAGCATTGAGCTAAAGCGCCGATAATTGTTCTGCAGGACGTTCAGATGTCTTGGAACCCAGCTTTTGGCTGCGCTGTTGAGCGTGCAGCGGACTCACCGGATCGTGCAGCGGTTCGGTTGCGCAATGGACTCCGCCATGACTTTCCGTCAAAACACCACTTGCCGGGAAGACCGCGGCGTGTCCGTACCTTGGGCATGTCCAACCAGGAAACCAGTTCCTGGTAGGCGCTGTGGAGATCATGAAACGATCGTTCTGATCCTCCGCAGTCAGGATGATGCTTGAGAGCCTGTCGCCGATAGGCGGTCTTAACTGCATCCCGGGCATTTTCCGAATTCAGATCCCTGACGGTAAGTTTCAGATACCGCAATGACTTGCCGATAGCATGAGGGCGGGTTATCTCCAGCGGTTCGATCCATTCCCGTGGAATATCCTTTTTAGCTGCACAATCCAGAACATGCTGAGAAGCGCGGTAGCGCTTTCCGGTGCGCCGTTTTTTTTCCCACCAGAGTTCTCCCAGCTCATTGATCATCTGGCGCAAATCCTGCGACGGCTTTTTCCCTTCGCTTCGTTCGAAAATAAATCGGTGGCCTGACTTTGCGCTGCAGATGACAATATCAAGCGTGAGATATTCGCGGTCGAACGTAAACGTAGCGTACCGTGTCGCCAATGCCCGCAAGAGATTCACAAGAATCTCCAGGCCACGAAACAAATCCTGCCGGCACGCTTTGGAGCAATACCACTTCCGACCCAGATTGCGAGTCGTTCCGCATGAAAGACATCTGCGGACAGTCTCGACTTTTCTCACTGATAAAACGTTCTGATTGATCGATTCCATACGTCACATAAAGCAGATAAACATAAACGGGCTTTACGCTTTCTTTGCCCGTCCTCATTTGCTATGATATGGTCTACAGCGGCATCCGTCAAGCTTATGAACCGATGCATTGGATTCAAAGTTCAAGGTTGAACGGTAAGGCGTCAACAGTGAGAAGTAAGAAGGAAAAAGTAAAATGCAAGGAGTATAAGCTGAGATTAAGGGCGGGACCAGAGCTGTCTCTTAAATTCTTACTTTTCACTCCTCGTATGAAACTTGACCTCGCGCAGGGACGCGGAGCACGCGGAGAAGAGGGTTCAGGAGATTGCCACGTCGATCCGCGGGGAACATGAGGAAAGAGGCTGGTCGTTGCGAGCGAGTTTCTAACGAGCGCGGCAATCTCAGCTTGAGGGCGGGTCTGCCCGCAATGACAATCCTTTTTCCCCTGCGCTCTCAGCGCCAGGAAACAGTAAAGAGTGAAGAGTCAGGAGTTAGAAATGTCCCTCGTGCCTGCCCGTGATTTCATGCGCAGGCTGGGCACCAGGGAAAAATCTTCTCGTATGAAACTTCACGTCCGTCTGTCATTCCTTCGGCGGATAAAGAGCTGACGCGCAACCCGCGCAGGCGGGAATGACGATGGGAACGTTTCTTCTTCGCTCAACCTGGGCCCGATGGCGCCCAGAGGCTTGCGCTCACTCCTTACTGTATGTTGAATCTTGAACCTCCCTGGAGGGACCATCATGAAAATAAGCAGTGTGGCCGAAATGAGAGCCATGGATCGCACCGCCATCGAGCAGTATGGTATTGCTGACGAACTGTTGATGGAAAATGCCGGAGAGGCTGCTTATTTTTGTATCCTTCAGCATCTCGGTATTTCGGAAAAACGTTTTTTAGTCTTCTGTGGGGACGGCAACAATGGCGGAGATGGGTTGGTTATCGCCCGCAAGATCCTCTCAAATGGCGGTGAGGTTTCGGTTATTATCGTTGGAGATCCGAATCGCTATACCGCTGCTGCAAAGCTCAATTACACCATTATCAGACGCCTTCCGATTGTAGTGCAAACCATTGACCAGGTGAGATCCCTGCGATCCGGCATCGATGGTGCCGATGTACTTATCGATGCTCTCCTGGGAACCGGGCTGACCCGGAAGGTGGCCGGTCAACACCGAAAGGTTATCGATCAGATAAACCGAAGCGGAAAGACCGTGGTCAGTGTAGACATTCCTTCGGGCATAAACGGTGATACCGGCCGGGTTATGGGGACCGCTGTGCGCGCTCACTACACGGTCACCTTTGGCCTGCCCAAGATCGGTACCATTCTTTTCCCGGGCTGCGAGTACTGCGGAGAGCTCTTTGTGAGCCACATTTCCTTTCCCCCGCAGCTCTACGCGTCGGACCGGATCAAGGTAGCGGTCAACATTCCTCAGAGCCTGCCGGCACGGGCCAGGGATGGACACAAGGGAACCTTCGGTGATGTACTTTTTATCGCCGGTTCATCCAGCTACTTTGGGGCCCCGTGCTTTGCGGCTCTGTCCTTCCTGAAAGCTGGTGGAGGATATTCCCGCCTGGCTGCTCCCGCCTCAATGATTCCCTTTCTCGCGAGCCGGGGGAGCGAGCTCGTGTTCCTCCCTCAGCAGGAAACCCCGGGCAGAAGCATTGCGCTGAACAACAAAAAAGCGCTTCTTGCCATGGCTGCAGCTGTGGACATGGTCGTGCTCGGACCAGGCATCTCGCTCGACCCGGAAACGCAGCAGCTTGCCCGGGAACTTATACGGGAAATCCATAAGCCATTGCTTATCGATGGAGATGGGATTACAGCGTTTTGTTCTCAACCGGACATTATCGGTAAACGCACCGGCCCCACGGTTATTACTCCTCACCCGGGAGAAATGGGACGGATCGTCCAGGCATCCGCTGCAGCAATCGAGGAGAACCGAATCCCTGTTCTTCAGCAAGCCGCACAGAAGCTGCACGCTACTATCGTCCTCAAGGGTGCCCACAGTCTTATTGGGCTGCCCGATGGAAGAATTTTCGTCAACCTTACCGGCAACTCCGGCATGGCAACGGCAGGATCTGGCGATGTGCTGAACGGGAGCATTGCGGCCATGGCTTGTCTGGGGCTTCCGTTAGAAGAAGCAGTAAAGAAAGGCGTTTTCATTCATGGACTGGCCGGAGATCTGGCTGCTCGAGATAGAGGAGAGGACGGGATCACAGCGCGGGATATCCTTGAGTATCTTCCCTTAGCCATGAAATCGGACCGGGAAGGTACCAGTGCGATGGTAACCAGACAGTGCTTTGGCCCTGCTGTCATCTGATCCAGTGCGCATTATCGGATCCTGACACCATTGCCAAAATCTCATGCCCGTGTTAAAAGGGAGAAAGATAAGGAGAGCACGGTCTGATCGAGGGATTTTGAACGCCCATATAGGAGGAGTACAGAATGTTTCCAATCCAGAAAATCATCTGTCCGATCGATTTCAGTGAGCACTCCTATGATGCCCTCAAGATTGCTGTGGAACTGGCAGGGCATTTTTTTTCAGAAATTATCCTGGTCCACGTCATCACTCCTATTCCCAGTTACACTGCTGCCGGCCTGTCTGACGCAAGTGCCACTCCGCAGTTTGATCTTGCCGAATATCTCACGGAAGTGGAAGTTGCGGCAAAACAGTCGCTGGACAAAATTCTCAATGACTCGGTTCCGGAAGTAATTCAATCTCGTTCAGTGATTCTTCATGGCTCTCCTGCAGAATCCATTGTGGACTATGCCGTTCAGGAGAAGGCGAACATGATCGTCATTTCTACTCACGGCCGGACCGGTTTCCGGCACCTTATCTTCGGCTCCGTTGCCGAAAAAGTGGTTCGACTTGCTGCCTGCCCGGTGCTCTCGATCCGACCGAAGCAGCAGAAAGGCTAGTAGTCTGTGAGTGATAGTGCAGGCAACGGTAATACTGCGCGATATTGGTTTACGAAGACTCCGGAAGGCGTTCTTACGCTTCATTTTGGTGGAGCCTGGAGAGCCAGCAGCACGATACCTTCCGCAGAAGACGTCTCGGCGGAGCTCGATGCAACCGCTCCGGCCGTTCTCAATTTTGATTCTGCGCAGCTCACCGGTTGGGACAGCAGTATTCTCACCTTTCTTATGGCGGTGCATTCGCTGGCCGCGAAACACGCCGTGGCCATTCAAAAAGAAGGGCTTCCGGAAGGAGTCACGCGTCTGCTGGATCTAGCCGCCGCTGTACCGGAGCGCAAGGGCGCACGCCGGACAGCCACCCAGAAGTCCTTTTTCCATCGTATCGGCGATCATGCCGTCAATTTCAGCCACTCGGCAGCTGGGGTGCTTGGTTTTATGGGAGACGTCACCGTCGCACTCGGCAGACTGGCGCGCGGTCGTGCGACCTTCCGCGGTTCTGATTTTGTCGCTAGCCTTCTGCAATGCGGCAGCCAGGCCCTTCCGATCGTAAGTCTCATCAGCCTCCTGGTAGGATTGATCCTGGCATTTGTGGGAGCGGTTCAACTGCGGATTTTCGGCGCACAGATCTTCGTGGCCAGTCTGGTGGGCATTGCGATGCTGCGAGTGATGGGCGCAGTCATGACCGGCGTGATTATGGCTGGTCGAACCGGTGCCCGGTTTGCCGCTGAACTGGGCACCATGCAGGTCAATGAAGAAATCGATGCGCTGGTGACGCTCGGCGTGTCTCCGGTCGAATTTCTCGTTCTTCCCCGCATGCTGGCTCTGACGATTATGATGCCGCTGCTGTGTCTGTATGCCGATCTGATGGGCATTCTTGGTGGACTGATCGTAGGTGTGGCGATGCTGGATCTGAATGTCGTCGCATATTACAATCAGACCGCTGAATCCGTGAGCCTCGTCAACGTCTGGATCGGCCTGGTCCATAGTTTCGTGTTCGGCATTCTGGTATCGCTGGCCGGATGCCTGCGCGGTATCCAGTGCGGCCGCAGCGCCACCGCTGTGGGAAGTGCAACCACTTCCGCGGTTGTTACCGGTATCGTCTCGATCGTTGTTGCTACAGCGTTCATTACTGTTATCTGTGAAGTGCTGGGAATCTGAGCGGTGCACGCGATGTAAAGTGCAGATGCAGTCACGAAACGTTGCTCCAGTGCTTAAAGGAGCGTGAATGAAGTAGTAAGAGAAAAGGCTCTGTCTGGATTCCCGCCTGCGCGGGAATGACGAACAAGCATAGTAGTGTTTCGCGACTTGCGACTTCATCAGAACTGTCTAACGTAATGCGGTGGTCTGAAGCCGGAAAAAACCACACCACGTCATTCCCGCGCAGGCGGGAATCCAGGTTTGTCAGTGGTGCAAAAGGTGCAGAAGCCGGTTAATGCTGAAATATGATTCCTGCGAGGCAATTATTGATATTAATCCCCTTTTCCTTCATGGTGCATTGCCGGAGGAAGATGGACTCGTGCTATCATGAACAGCCCTGAGCCCCACATAACCGTTCGCGATGTCACCATGGCCTACGGCAGCTTTGTACTGCAGCGGAACCTGACCTTCACGGTCAACCGGGGCGATATTTTCATTATCATGGGGGGCAGCGGCTGCGGGAAGAGCACGCTCATGAAGATCATGGTGGGTCTCAAGCAGCCCGCTACCGGAACGATCAGCTACGATGGCGAAAGTTTCTGGGACTCCGATCCGGCGGCGCAGGAACGGATCATGCAACGGATAGGCATTCTCTATCAAAATGGCGCCCTCTGGAGCTCCATGACCCTGGCGGAAAATATCGCTCTCCCCCTGGAACAGTATACTGATCTGAGCTCAAAGCAGATTCAGGAACTAGTGTCGTTAAAGCTCTCGCTGGTCGGACTGGCCGGCTTCGAGGATTATTACCCGTCTGAAATCAGCGGCGGCATGCGCAAGCGCGCCGGGTTGGCGCGGGCCATGGCGCTGGACCCCGAAATATTCTTTTTTGACGAACCTTCTGCCGGTCTGGATCCTATCAGTGCCAAGCTCCTTGATGACCTGATTATCGAGCTCAAGCAGAGTCTGGGCGCCACGGTGGTAGTTGTGACTCACGAATTGGCAAGCATCTTTGCCATCGGAACCAATTCCGTATTTCTTGATGCTGATGCCAAAACCATGACCGCCAGCGGGCATCCTCGCCAGCTGCTGCAAGAGTGTGACGACCCAAAGGTCAGGGCTTTCCTTACCAGAGGGCAAGAAAACCTTTGAGGCTGGACCGACAAGAGGCTACATCCCGGCGTGGATGGTGATGCCGTTGTTCATTACTCAACCAAGGAGAACGCACCTCGCGCACTGTACTAGCATAAAAGCGAATTAACCAGGCGAGCATCTTACACAGGACAGAGTCTACCCATGAGCAAACAAGCAAACAGAACACTGATCGGCGCCTTTGTGGTGGGGGCGGTTCTACTCCTGATTGCGGCCATCGTGGTCTTTGGGTCTGGGCAAATCTTCAGTAAAACCCAAGAGGTGGTAATGTACTTCGATGGATCGGTCAAGGGATTGAATATCGGAGCTCCCTTGGTCTTTCGTGGCGTAAGCATTGGGAGTGTCACAGACATCATACTCAGGTACGATCCCGAACGAGTAGCCGTTGAGATTCCCGTTATCGGAGAACTCGATCTCGACCGTTTCCAGCGGACCGATGGCGGTGAAAAAGCGAAATCAGAAGAAGCGATCCGCGCACAGACGAAAAAGCTTGTGGACCGGGGACTACGGGCGCAGCTTCAGATACAAAGCTTTGTGACCGGACAGTTGATGATTGCATTCGATTTTTATCCTGACGAGCCGGCCCGGTTCCGAGGGAAAGACACTGAGTATCCTGAGATCCCGACCATTCCATCGCCGCTTCAAGCGATCTCGGAAACGATTGAGCGTCTGCCTATCGAACAGCTCGTTGTCAATCTGACCTCAGCCCTTCAGGGAATTGATGCGGCGGTGAACTCTCCTGAACTGACCGGCACGCTTCGGGAGATGTATGCGGCGGTGAAAGAAATCCAGGTCCTCGTCGGACGCTTTAACAGCCGGTTCGACGTGATGGCAAACAACGTTGAGGGTACCTTAACGGAAACGCGCACCCTCGTAGACAATATGGACAACCGGGTTAGCGAACTCACCGCTTCAGCAAAGGTCACCGCCGAAGCGGCAAGCGCTGCTCTCGTGCAGCTCGAAAAAACCCTCAAAGGGATGGATCTCACGTATGGAGAGCGCTCTGCTCTGCAGTATGAGGCACGATCAACCTTGATTGAACTGCGTTCTGCCGCGCGCTCGCTTCGGGATTTGGCTGAATACCTTGAACAGCATCCCGAATCGCTCCTGCGCGGAAGTACCGAGTAGGCCGGCAGAGGCACATGACCTTGTCCGTTGTGACACCGCAATGGTTTTAACAACAGCACTGGAGGATGATATGGTATCCGCATGGAGACTGCAGCTCAATCGAACGCTCCTCATCACAACCCTTATGCTTTGTATGGCCGGATGCTTAGGCACGTCCACGCCTTCACGCTACTATGTGTTGACGCCCCTTCCCACATCCGAAACCGCCTCGCAACCGCAACAGCCCAATCTTACGGTCACCATTATGCCGGTGGAGATCCCGGAATACCTCGACCGGCCTCAAATCGTCACTCAGACGGCTCGGAATGAAGTTACCTTTTCCCGGTTACACCGCTGGGCTGAACCCCTGCAGGAAAACATTCAGCGTGTCCTGGCCGAGAACCTTATCACTCTGCTTGCCACTGATCGTATCTACCGCGAGCCCCTTCCCCGTCCGGAGGGCACTGATCTCCAGATCCGCGTCAGCATACTCCGCTTTGAATGTGAGGAACCGAATGCCGCGACGCTGGTCGCCCGTTGGGCCGTAGCTGATGCACAGTACAACAAACGCGTCGAACGGATCACATCCTATAAGGAATCCTTCAGCGGAGAAGGCTACACGCCTCTGGTAGCGGCCCAGAGCAAAACCCTGGCTGCTCTCAGCCGCGAGATCGCAGATGCTGTCACCCGTCTCAGTGCTCCAATCTCATGATTTCCTAAGGCCTTTCATCCATCAGAGCACGCAACGAAGTGTCTGAACTATCTGCGCGTCCGCGCTCTATGCCTCCTGCTGAAGGCGCAAGGCCTGCCACTAAGTCTGTTTCGTTGCCTCCATCTTCCCTACCTTGAGCAGACTGCAGCGCCCTAAACACTGGTTACTTGACGTTGTCCATTCCGAGTCACGCGCTACACCAATCTGTCCGCCTAGCCTTGAACTTTAAACCCTCTTTCCCCTCTTGCCTCAGCGTAGCGGCGCCTCAGTGCAACGCGCCTCACGCCTTTCGCTCCCCTGATCCCTGCTCATATTCCCTGCTCTTTTTTCCTTTCCCGAATACTTAGTCACTGCCACCCAAATACCAGCGAATCCCCATTGAATGTCCGGTCTCATGCTTCTATTCAGATAGCCAAGTAGCATCCGGGCTACTTCATCAGTTCGGGTACTCGTGCGCGACTCATCGTCAGTGTGGATCTGCTTAACTCAGGAGATAAGAGGAGATTATCGTATGCGGCTACCCTGTTCATGCATATTCAGAGCATCTATGCTCCCGCAGAAATCTGCACTTTCACCGCTTGCACTCTCTTGGATCATCCCGTTCGTTGCCGCTGCCGCCGTGGTTATTTCAGCAACGAACGGTATCGCACGTGAACCCTGCTCCTATACATATCAAGGCACCATTTTTCGGGATGCGTCAGTTGCCGTCAACGATGATGTCATGGGACCTATCCTTCGCACGTTCGACTTGTATGTACCACCCGGACTCTATCCACCGACACCCTCTCTACAGTGCCCCTTGGTTTTTATCCTCCATGGGTACGGTCTCTCTTCTGACGCCATACTCGGTTCACCAGACGCCATGATTGAAGCTCATCCCTGGTGCCGGATGATGGAGCATGCCGACAATGAAGCCTTCATTATATGTGCACCGGACGGATGGGAAGGCCCCACGGGCCAGCGCGGCTGGAACGAATGTCAAAGACTTGCCCTGCGACATCCCCAGACGAACGACGTCATGTTCATTGCCGACGTGATCCGATGGTTCCTGGATAATGGCTACAACATCGACGCCAACCGAATCTATGCGGCCGGAACCTCGAACGGAGGCGGCCTGGCATTGCGGCTTGGATGCCAGCTGGGAGAACAGATCGCCGCTTCCGCAGCAATATGTTCCGCTATTCCAGCTGAATTCGATAATGAATGTTACGCACCGACGGAAAAGGTAAGCATCCTCTTTATGAACGGAACCAGTGATCCCTATGTTCCTTTCACCACTATCCAGCAAGGTGTCGACTGCTGGCTGGAGCACAATAGTCTTCTTGGAGTGAGCCCTTCCTACACAACACTCCCCGACAGTCCGATTCCCGAAGATCCGTCGATAAATGTCTGGA
The DNA here is from genome assembly GCA_017996625.1 of Deltaproteobacteria bacterium. Lineage (GTDB taxonomy): Bacteria > Desulfobacterota > WTBG01 > JAGOGO01 > JAGOGO01 > JAGOGO01. The sequence continues at coordinate 37,465 of JAGOGO010000004.1, forward strand.
CGGATCTCATAACCTATGCCGATGTGCAGAAACCGGGAAGTCCTGCAGTGCTGCAGTATACAGTACATGAAGGAGGTCACGCCGAACCGAGCCAAACCGAAATCTATCCGCAATGGTATGAACATATGCTGTTCCGATTCGGGTCGCAGTGCCACGACTTCGAAGTAAGCACGGAGGTATGGAACTTTTTCAAAGACAAGACAGTACATGCTGAGCGGGTATACCGGCCTGTAGCCATACAGACCGGTCAAGGCACCGGACAAGGCTCGGTATCGGACGTATGGCTGGAAGCAAAACAGAACGACCAGAGGGTATATGCGGTGAATGCAGATAACGGGTTTGCGTCCGTGCTGACCGTCTTTACCATTCCTGATGCTTCAACCGTTACCAGCCTGCGCCTGACTGCCGTCTGTCAGGATACCACTGCGGTTCAGCATGCGCTGTATCTGTGGAACTTCTCGGAAGAGTCGCCCGGCTGGGAGCTCGTGGCCGCTCACCCCGGCGGCACTCAAGATCTTGTCCTGCAAGGCACTGCTGCCAACCTGCAGCACGTCATCAGTCCGGATGGACAAGCTATTGCAGCAGTGACCGGCTGGTATCAAGGCGAACTCCCGCACCAGCTCCTGTTGGACCTGATCGAAGTCGGCGTATTCCATTCCGGTATCGAAAGCGAATAGCAAAGGGGAAATGCAGGAAGATCGTGTCCGGCTTTTCAAAATTTGTCATCTTCATCAAGAATGATGTCCACGTATCAAAATAAAGGTTATGCTCGTATCGGTTTTTTGTACCGCCGGGAAACAGTACTACTCCGAAGCCAAGTGCTATAAAAATGTTTTTTCGTATGCCCCAGATAGAGATTGATCTTGTGCCACTAACGTGATATTATAGGGGAAAAACAGCTCTCCAGAGGAGAAAGGAGGTGAAAGGATATGAAGAAGTATCTTATCGCTTTGCTCTTTGGGTGTGCCTGTATGATGTTAACAGTGAGTGGATGTAAGCAACAAGCCGAGGAAGAGGCACCTGCTCCAACCGAACCAGCACCGCCAGCTACCGAACCAGCACCGCCAGCTACCGAACCAGCACCACCAGCAATAGAGCCGACGCCACCGCCGGCTGAAGCGCCTATGGCGCCTGAAGAAGCACCAGTTCCTGAAACACAAGAGCCTCCTGCACAGTAGTGTTTTTTCAGAGTTACAACTTACCGCAAGGTTGTCGCCTACTTGGCACAAAGGCAGAGATGAAGAAAAACTTTCATCTCTGCCTTCAGTATTTTAGATTATCCTGGATTGCCGGCCGTGAGCATTGGTGATGGATCTCAACCACAAACCGGGACTCTTCAATCATGATAGACTCGTAAAAGTTCTGCCTCAGACCAGGGACAACGAACTGACGCGCAGCCCCTTTTCCCTGCGCTCTCCGCGTCTTGCGCGAAAGCATGGGTGGGCACCAGGGAAGGATCTCTTTACTCTTTACTCTTTACTCTTTACTCTTTACTCTTTACTCTTTACTCTTTAGAGTCTCAGATTCTTTCGCACATCTTCTTTGTAAAGTTTTTCCATCCGCGCGGCCGATTCAAGTGCCTCCCGATCGTCAGTCTGCGGTATCTTTACTATGATTTTCACCATGAGGTCTCCTCGTCTTCTTGTTTTTGGATCCACAGCACCCTTACCCTTCAGCTTGAGAATCTGCCCGCTTTGACTCTGCGGCGGCACCTTCAATGCAACCATTCCGTCGACGGTAGGAATCCTGACTGTCGCTCCTGCCATGGCCTCCCTCAGGGTAACCGGCAGATCCATATAGAGATCATCGCCCTCTCGCTTCAAAAGCGGATGGGGTGAGATGTGAATGACCAGAAAGAGATCGCCGTTTTTGCCGTCACCGCCCGGTTCGCCTTTTCCTGGCACACGAACCCGCATTCCTTCTTTCACCCCTTTCGGAATTGTTACGCTGATACGCTCAATGCCATTCACCTGGCCGATTCCACCACACTGAGGACACGGCTTTCCCTGTTGTCCGGTGCCACGGCACTCCGGACACGTGCGGGTAAACCGCATCGGGCCTTGTGCGATATTGACCCGGCCGGATCCACCACACGCCGGACACGTTGAGACCGAAGCGTTGATGTCAATACCCGATCCCTGACAGATCGGACATCGTTGCCTTCTTTCCACGGACAGTTCCGTTTTCACTCCTCGCAGAGCAGAAAGCAGGTCAATGATCATTTCATGCTCCACATCTCTTCCGACACCAGCAAAATCGAAGGTAGCGCCTCGACCACCCTGCCGGAAGCTACCCGAATCAAAAACATCAAAGATATCTTCATAGCTTTGATAGCGGCCGAAATCCTGCTGGCGCTGGCCGGCTTGTGCCTGTCGAGCCTGCTGTGCCTGCTGATACGCGCTCCACTGTTGGTACTGACGCGCTCTTTCCGGGTCAAAACCAGAACGCAATCCTTCTTCACCGAATTCATCATAGAGCTTTCGCTTCTTTTCATCGCCCAGAACATCATACGCTTCAGAGATATCTTTAAACGTCTTCTCTGCTTCGGGATTGCCCGGGTTAATATCCGGATGCCACTTTCGGGCCAGCTTCCGGTATGCTTTTTTTATGTCAGCCTGCGCACTGTTCTTAGAAATGCCCAGTATTCGGTAATAGTCTTTTGCCATGGAAAGAGTTTCCTGTCTCAGTAAGGGCAAAAATATTTTGCTCCTCCTGAAATCTGCACGTTCATCAGCCTCTCGCGGTTCTGCTGCCGGGAAAATCAGCACGACTGCCGGGAGTCATATCCCTGAACGTCTACGTCATTGAAGAATGCTTATACTCTTCTTTCTTGATACTGTACTTGGTCATTAACTTGTGAAGCTGCCGCGTACTCACTCCTGCGCTCTCCGCGGACTCATTGATCTTTCCCCGATGTCGAGCAAGAAGGGCATTAAGATAACGACGTTCAAAATCTTCCAAAGCCTGGTTCCGCGCCTCGGCCAGCGTCAGGGAAGAATCCACTGGAACGCTGGCGAGATGACGGTCTTCGGCAAAAAGCTCCTCTGGAAAACTCCCGACAGTAAGAACCGAGGAGCTCTCCAGGATGCAGGCTCGCTCCAGGAGATTTTCCAATTCCCGGATGTTTCCCGGCCATTCATACCATTGAAAGGCCTCAACCACCTGAGGATGAACGCCTTTTATGTCTTTCGAAAACTGACGATTCAACCTGGCCAGAATGGAAGCGACGAGAAACGACAGGTCCTCGAGTCGATCCCTCAGCGGAGGAATCTCCAAGGGAAAAACGTTTAACCGATAGTAGAGATCATTGCGAAATTGTCCATCGTCGGACATGGCCTTTAAATCAGCATTAGTGGCAGCAATGATTCGCACATCAGCCTGGATGCTGTCCTCGCCGCCGACACGACTAAAGGTTCCGTCCTGAAGCACCTGAAGAAGCTTGATCTGCGCTGAAGGCGGTATGGTGCCGATTTCATCGAGAAAAATAGTGCCGCCTTCAGCAATTTCGAATTTTCCCAGTTTCTTGCGTATGGCTCCGGTAAAGGCACCCTTTTCATGCCCGAACAGTTCACTCTCCAGAAGTGTTTCCGGTATGGCTCCGCAGTGGACACTGATAAAAGGTCCATCCTTACGGCTGCTGTGTCGGTGAATCAGCTTCGCCAGGACCCCTTTCCCGGTTCCGGTCTCTCCGATCAGGAGAACCGTGCTCTTAGTGGGGGCAACCGAACGAACCCGGCCAAAAATCCTCTGCATGATCGGATTATCGGTTTTTACCACCTGAAGCGAATCCTGATGCCAGAACTGGTCAAGCTGGTATTCCCGTTCACCTCGATCCTGCAGTGTCCGGGCAGTTGCTTCTGTCACCGCTTGCACTTCCACGGCTGTCAGCGGCTGCGTCAGATAGTTGCTTGCGCCAGCTTTGACCGCCATTACCGCCAACCGTACCTGATGCGGGGGGATCATCACAATGATATGAATTGCAGGCCGCAAATGCCAGAACTGCTGAAAGGCTTCTTGGATGAGCCGTTCGCTTTCAGTCTGACTGACAAAGCTCACATCGATCAGCAAGACGTCGAACCGCTGCTGCTGCAAGGCTTCCATAGCAGCCTCTTTGCTCTCCGCATAGGTGACGCTGTCCTCAGTTCCCAGGCACTCATGAGCAATGCGGTATGAAACCAGATCTTTTGTGGCGACGAGGTATGATTTCATGGTGATCACATAAAAAAATGGTCGGGTCAGCACCTCACTCGGTCTGCAGACATCTATCAAAAATGTTATTATACCCAGTGATTTATAACGTGTAAAGGAGGCAACGTTCAGGATTGTGTATTCATCCGGTCGACAAACAGGAAGAAGGGCATAAAGCCGAGCAGCAACAGGCAAAGGCCAAAAGCAAGGGCAGGCTTTGCGCCTGCCCGGTGGAATCTGCGCAATGCATCGTACCCGTTTTGAGTCTCAATTCCCCCACTTTCACTGCGGCCTGCCTGCTAGCGATCCTGCTGCTGTACCGCTTTCCTTAACCATTCAATAAATGACGCAAGTTCGAGAGTGTGTGATCCTTGCCAGTATATTTTCTTGCAGTGAACGCACTGAGTAAACGCACTGTAATATTTTCTGGTGCGCGGCTCAAGATACTCCTCCACCGATTCTTTGCTCACCGCCTTGATCAGTCCGTTGCAGGCAGCGCAGCGGCTCAAGAGTTGGATAGCGTCGATGAGATCGAATCGTCGAACCACCTCAAGGACCTGCTGGCCCGTATCGTTGGAGCGGATGCAGTACCCCCGAACAACCACCTTGCGCATCAGCAGCCTGCGATCCGTACTGAGAATAACCCGGTTTTCGTTCAGCATACGCTGAATAAGATCATCATGGGTAGCCTGAGCATCGAAAGCCACGTCGAACCCGAGCACCCGCAGCTTGCGGACCAGCTTCCCGAGATGGCGATCTGCTACGAAATGCAGATGGCGCAAAGGTCTTTCCTGAAGCCGGGTTGAACCAGAGATATCGAACGATTCAAAGACCGGGTAAATGCTGATGGAATCGCCGTCAGCGACCAGGTAGTGAAAACCCTGGGACTCGCTGTTAACCAGAATCAGATCGACCTCGGTGTGAGGAACACCACACGATTCGATCAGGTCTTTCACTGACGTGGGCCGCGTCAACGTTCTTACAACGAGGCTCTTCCTGTTCGGTGCCGGCAGAAAATCATTCAGTTCTTCATAAAAACGCAACGTAACGGTGATCATGACCTAAAACAGACCCCACGGATTCGGTCATTGGCGTAAGGTGCGCTAGCCGCACCATTTCCTTGATCCCTTTGCTCAGCAGTATACTGCAGAAGATAAGAAATGCCAGCCCGGAAACCAGATTCAAGCCCTGACAACAAGGGCGCACCCGCGGGTGCGCCCTACAACGAAGGAGGGCTGAAGGAACGCTCATTGCATTATTGCATTCGCGGGTGCTATTGCCTGATAGGAGAGATTGTTGTTCTGCGTGACTGGACAGTGGAAGCCCGAGATTTTTACTGCCACTGGATAGCAAGGGAAGCGAGCTACAGCATGATGGAAGTAGGCCAGGAACTGGGGATCTGCCAGCCGACCGTGAGCATTGCGGTGAGGCGGGGCCGGCAGGTGACTGAAGAGAGGAAATATCGGCTGAGCGAATAAGTAGCTGGCTGGTCAGAGGTGAATGTAATAATGCAATGAACGTCCCCGTGGCTAATCATACCACGCCGCCGGATCGAGGTGATAATACTGCTGCAGTTCGGCATAGAGTGCAGGGTATTTCTTGCGCAACGCAATGGGCCGCTCAAAGAAGGCCTCGGTGGCAACGGCAAAGAACTCACTGGGATCGGTGGCTCCGTAACTGTCCAGAACCGATCGCGTGCCGCGTGCGGTGCGTTTCCGCGAGGCTTCGAACTCACTGCTCATTACCTGTTTCCAGTGAACGTACTGATCTGATTTTTCGAGGATGGGTACCCCGTCCGCGGCTCCATCCTCGAAGTCAAGCTGATGCGCGAACTCGTGAATGCCGACATTCGATCCATCCTGTGATCGACCGTGGAGAATATCATTCCATGAAAAGACTACCGCACCATGCTCCCACGCCTCTCCCTGCAGTGGTTCCTGATCGATGTATTCCAGATCCCCCTCATGCTCGACTGTTTTGGTGACATAGGCACCAGGATAGACGATGATGGAATAGAGATGTGGATAGTACTGGGACCTTCGGTTGAGGAGCAGCAGGCAGGCATAGGCGGAGATAGTTACGCGGACTTCATCGGTCATGCGCAGTCCGCCGGCGCCTTCGAAGTTTTTCTCATGAAGGAATACGAGCATGTGTCCTTCCAGCTCCTTTTGCAGCGGCTCAGGAAGGATACGATAGAGTGGAACAGTATGACGAAGGATCTCTTTCCACGGCTGCGGAAAAGGTTGGCGTAAAAGCCGCCTTCGCGTGCTTCCCTTCTTCCAGCGAACCAGGAGCCAGAGGACAACTACCGCAACACTTATAGCGAGTATCAGCCACATCATAAAGCCTCGTCATTGCAGGCCCCCTAGGTGCAGGAGAGAGAACTCTTGAAGATGCTGCCTGCTCGCAGAGCCTTCACCAACAAGTCCAAGGTTGCAGGTTCAATGTTCAAGGTTGATGACATTGTAAAAAGTTCCTCCTTCGGAGGGGGATAACGATCTGAAGCGCAGCCCGCACCACGCGTTACTAAAGTGGTACAGTCATGGCGGACAGCTCTGTAGCCTGGGTAGAGCGAAGCGAAACCCGGGACTCCGGGCAAGACGCGAACTCCCGAAAGCCCCTCTTTGGAGAAAGGGGACCTATACGGGTCATTTCGAAGGAGTGCACACAGCGCCGGCTGCGAAATCTCTGCCCGAGATCTCACGCTGCGCTCGAAATGATCCCGCCGCAGATGGGACTCGAAGTGACAGGTAAGTCAGGGAGAGTTCGTTTTACTTCAAAATTTTAACTTCTTACTTTTTACTTCCAACTCCTTACTCTTTACTCCTCACTCTCCACTGTTTCTTAGACCTTGAACCACTCTTAAACCACCTGGCACTGGGCCGAGTCTGACCAGAACGGCGACATCTCACGCAGTCGCAGGATAATCGGAGGCAGCTTCTCGATGATATAGTCTATTTCTTCTTCAGTGCTATAGCGGCTCAGGCTGAGGCGAATAGAGCCATGAATCGCATTGAAAGGAACTCCCATGGCACGGAGTACGTGGGAAGGCTCCAATGATCCGGAGGTGCAGGCAGAGCCGGAAGAAGCACCGATGCCTTCTTTACTGAGGAGCAGAAGAATCGACTCGCCTTCAACTGCCTCAAAGCTGATGTTGAGCGTGTTTGGAAGCCGACGTTCTCGGTCGCCGTTGATTCGACTGCGAGGAATCCGTCTGAGCAACTCTGCTTCCAGGCGGTCACGCATTAAGCGAATCCGGACGCTATCTTCAGCCAAGTGAGCCTTGGCCAGCTCGCAGGCTTTTGCCAGTCCGACAATATAAGGAACATTCTCCGTTCCGGCTCGGCGCCCCCTTTCCTGATGCCCGCCGATGAGCAGCGGCGAAAACCGCGTTCCTTTTCTGATATACAGCACGCCGATTCCTTTCGGAGCGTGGATTTTATGGCCTGAGAGCGAAAGCAGATCAACCGGCAGCGATTTCAGATCAAGGGGGATTTTACCGCCGGCCTGTACGGCATCGGTGTGAAAGATGATACCGCGGCTCTTAACCATTTCACCGATTTTTTCAATCGGGAATATCACACCGGTTTCATTGTTGGCATACATGATCGTCACCAATACCGTATCGTCACTCAGAGAAGCCTCGAGTTCGTCAAGATCGATCTGCCCTTGCCGATTCACGGACAACTCAGTAAGCCGATGTCCGTTTTTCTGGTGATGGCGGCAATAGTGAAGCACTGCATTGTGTTCCACTTTGGTGGTGATGATGTGATGCTTCTCGGGGTAAGAAAGAATAGTGCTATAAATAGCGGCATTATCACTTTCAGTGCCACAACTGGTAAATACGATCTCCTCCGGATCAGTGTTCAGGAATGCAGCTACCTGCTCGCGAGCTGCTTTAATATGCTTTTCCACTACTTCCCCGAAATGATGCATGCTGGAGGGATTGCCGTAGTGGTCTCGCAAAAAAGGCTCCATAGCCGCTACCACCTCCGGTGCCACACAAGTAGTGGCATTGTTGTCAGCATAGACCTGTCTCATGACTTTTCCTCCACGACGACAAGTTCACCACTCACGAGCTCCTTCAGTTTCGCTTCCACGTATTTTTCCAGAGTAAAACCCGAACTGGGGCACGCAGTACACTTCCCCCGTAATGCCACAATGACGGTATTGCCCTCAACATCGATAAGCTCGATATCACCTCCATCAGCCTTTAAGGCCGGCCGGATTTCGCGCTCGAGGGTCTCTTCTACCTGTTTGATCTTTTGAATGGTGGTAAGTTTCTTACGCTGAGGTTCTTTCGGCACCTGCCCCTGCTCTCCTTGAGCCAGTGCGATCAGCTCTTCAATTTTCGTATGACAGGTACCACAGCCCCCGCCTGCCTTGGTGTAGTTGGTAACCTGCTCGACCGTGGTCAGCTGATTCTCTTTGACCGCGCGCAGGATCTCCTTGTCGGTGATGCCGAAACATTGACAGACGATTTCTCCCGCTTCCTGCTTCTTGTCCAGGTCGATGCCCCGGTAATTGGCAATAGCTGCCTCAAGAGCCTCCCGACCCATGACCGAACAGTGCATTTTTTCCAGGGGCATGCCGCCGAGGAAGTCAGCAATATCCTGGTTAGTAATTTTTTCTGCTTCCTCGATAGTTTTTCCCTTGATCAACTCGGTCAATGCAGAGGCGGAGGCAATGGCACTGCCGCATCCAAAAGTCTGAAATTTTGCCTCACTGATCCTCCCCTGGTCGTCGAGCTTAATCATGAGTTTGAGTGCATCGCCGCAGGCCAGTGATCCAGCCTCGCCAACCCCATCGGCGTTTTCTAAAAAGCCGACATTGCGGGGATTGTAAAAATGATCTTTAAGCTTTTCGGAATATTCCCACATACCTCGTATCCTCCTGCACTAAAGACTCAGTGCTGTTCATCATACAAACGACGCTTGGTTACGCGTGATTTGGCTACCAGCATCGACTCAGCCAAGGTAAAAAATAATAATTACAATACTCCGATTTGGCAAGACCACTGGTTAAAATTGATGGACTCGTAAAAAGCGCCAGTAAGCCGCGTGGCGGCAACCTATGAGCAACGAAGTGATGCCCACTTCGTTGGAAGCCGTCTTGGAGACGACGAAGTAATCCCGCGAGGCGTGGGACAGATGGTTACCCATCAGCTCTTCCGGCCCGCCGAATGCGGGTTACCCATCAGCTCCTCTGGCCCGCCGGAGGCGGGGCTTTTTACGATGTCGTCAAAATTCAAACGAGAAAAAAACCCGGTTCGACTGACAGCAATCAAACCGGGAATAGTCATCGTTTCATCGGAGCGTCAGCATGTCAACGGTGCTGAGGCGGTGGTGATTACTCGCTTTCTTTCTCGTCCTTTTCTGTTTCCTTGAAGTTGCGAATGAAGATCGTCAGAGTCTCAAGTTCACTTTGAGTGAATTCCTTGTCAAACGCCGGCATAAACCCGGGTCCTTTTTTGATAGCCTCGATAATCTCGTCGTCGGTTGATTTTTGCTGCCATTCTGCATCGGCAAGATTCTGAGCCCCGAAAACAAAGCCTCGAAAAGTCCTTGCTCGGCCATCTTCCCCATGGCACTGAGCGCATTTTTCTTTAAATAGCTTGCCTGCGATTACCATTGCCTCAGGATTAACTGGCTGCTCGACGGAATGCACTGCCGAAAAAATAGTGAGAAGCAGGAGCAGGGTGAAGACCACTAGACAGGAAGGGATGAACTTCATGATCATGTCCTCCTTCGTGAAAAAACCTCTTCTTCTCCTAGAATCATTGAACCACGCTTTGTGATGCTCCGTCTCTGCCTTCTGCGGATCTGACAGTGGAAGAGCCCCACCGTGGTAATTTTTCTAACCTTCGCATTTACCGGGGTCGAATGTCAAGCACGAAAATTACCGGTTGGTGAAAAACATTCAATAGATACTTAGAGATGTAATCCGCGGGCACTGATTACCTTTTTATACCAGAATGCAGAGTCTTTCAGGGTCCTTTTTTGGGTTGGATAATCGATATGCACAATGCCGAACCGTTCTCGATAGCCCGCCGCCCATTCAAAATTATCCATGAGCGACCAGTGAAAATAACCTCGGATATCGATGCCCGTGTCGCATGCCCGTCTTAATTCTTGGAGATAGCGCCGAAGAAAATCAATGCGCTGCGGGTCATGCACTCTGCCGTCAAGGCTGACCCAATCTACATTGGACATGCCGTTTTCGGAAACGTACAGCGGCTTATGGTATCGCTCGGCGTAAAATCGTGCCGCCCAATAGAGCGATTCCGGTACCACCGGCCACTGAAAACTGGTGAGGGGATGACCTGCTTCGAAGGGAACCGCTTTCGGTTTCCCATCCTTCGCCTGGCGGTACTTCTTTCCGGAGTAAACGTTGATTCCGATGAAATCGAGCGGCTGGTTTATTATTCTCATCGAGTCGCTCTCCAAGGCCGGCAGCGATCGTTCAAAACGCTGCAAGCCTTCGGAAGGATACTGACCGAAAATCATCGGATCGGTCCACCAGGAGTTGCTGATCAGATTTTCGGTCTCGATGGAGAAAAAAGCCTGACGAGCTGCTTCGATGTCATCAGCTTTCAGTGTTGCCGGCACCGGCACCTCGCTGACGGCTGCCGCGTACCCCACCCATGGCTTTGATCGGCTAATCTGGCGGATTGCCTGTACTGCTTTGCCGTGAGCACGGAGTACATTATGGCTGATGGCCAGCACCTCACTGAAAGGCAGGCGTTCACCCGGAGCATGGCGGCCATCGTGGAAACCGAGTTCTACGAAAATTTGAGGTTCGTTGAAGGTAAACCAGTACTGTACACGATCGGAAAGCCGATTCACCACCAAATCGGTGTAAGCGGCAAACCAATCCGAACTTTCCGGCTGCAGCCATCCTCCGCGTTCCTGCAAGGCCTGCGGGAAGTCCCAGTGATAGAGGGTCAGGAAAGGAGTGATACCGGCTGCAAGCAGCCTATCGACCAATCGGTCGTAAAAATCGAGTCCTTTTGCGTTGGCGGTGCCGAAACCCTGCGGCAACACCCGCGACCAGGAAACCGAAAAGCGATACGCTTGAAGGCCAATCCTCTTCATGAGTGCCACATCGTTCGCATACCGATGGTAATGGTCGCATGCTGTGTCGCCGCTTTGTTCCTGCCATACGGCGCCCTGCTTCCGGCAGAAGTGATCCCAAATTGAGGGGCCCCTGCCGTCTTCAGCGGCTGCTCCCTCGATCTGGTATGCTGATGTTGCCGCTCCCCAGATGAAATCTGTTGGGAAGGCCATAGGTAGCTGTCCGGATTCGGTTTTGTTTGACATTTCTTTTGCTGTATCAATGCCTTTCGGATATACTGCTTACCAGAGCATATAGTCTCGTCACTGCAACGGCACCTTTCTACTACTTCCCGCCCTTGCGCAAACTCGAACTCAGGAAAAATCCGATGGCACCTCACAATGTACCACCTCTAGCCTATCCTCGCCGCATCGAGAGTCCTTCGGGCTTGAGCGCTCTGATCAACGCGAACGGCTCGTTGCAACGAATGGATCACCACAGTGTTGTGCTCAATCTCTTCCTCGGTACCGAGGTCGAGGGTGCTCCCGCCGGTATTTACCTGCGTCGCCACACTGCACCCGTGGAGATCGTACCTCTGCTCGGGCCATGCAGCCCTGCAGTCATTCAGACGGATGAGCATGGCCTCACCGCTTCCGGTGATTGGCATGGGATTCAGTTTCAGCTTTCCCTGAAGCTGGCTGAATCGGCCTCAGCCTGGTTCTGGCATGTACTGCTCAAAAATACCGGATCTTCAACGGAGACCATGAATCTCGTGTATACTCAGGACCTCGGCCTGGCCAATTATTGGCTGGTACGATTGAACGAATATTACGTCAGCCACTATGTCGATCACTGCCCTTTAAACCATCCGGAACGAGGCTTTGTTCTTGCTTCCCGCCAGAATCTTTCCATGGAGGGCCGAAATCCCTGGACCCTGATCGGCTCACTCGGCAGAGGCGTGAGCTTTGCTACCGATGCACTTCAGGTTCACGGACTGGCGACCCGGGCCGGCCGGATGCCGGTCGGGCTGGTTGAAGGATTGCCTGGCATTCGACGGCAGCATGAGCATTCGATGGCCGCAATTCAGGATGTTCCCGTAGTACTCCAACCCCAGGAAACAGCTGAACGCGGATTTTTCGGATGGTTCGAAGAGGACCATCCAGCGGCAACGAGTGATGCTGATCTCGTCTTTGTCAATCGGGCTCTGGCCTTGCCAGAGGCTGTTCCTGACCGAAGCCACGGTAAGAAGGGCGGAACACCACCGGCGAAGACCCTCTTCAGTACGGCTCCATTTCTGGAGGCCCAGGAGCTGACCGAAACCGAGATTGAACACCTCTTCGGCAGCGTCCGGGCCGAGGAAGAACGTGAAGCGGGCGTCCTCTTGTCCTTCTTTACGGATACCCGGCGCCACGTTGTGCTTAAAGCGAAAGAACTCACCGTGCTGCGACCTCATGGTCATATTCTTCGCACCGGCAGCAGCCTTACTCCCGATGAAGCTTCGATGACCTCGACCGTATGGATGAACGGAGTTTTTCATTCCATGGTAACTCAGGGCCACGTCAATATCAACCGCTTCCTGTCTACAACGCACAGCTACCTCAGTCTCTTGCGCGGAAACGGGCAGCGGCTCTTTGTGGAGCTTTCTGACGGATGGCGACTGCTGGATGTGCCTTCAGCTTTTGAAATGGGGACTGAGGGCTGCTGCTGGTACTATAAACACCGCGCCGAATTGATTACAGTCCGCAGTCAGGCACTCACTGACCGCCATGAACTGACGCTGTCTGTTGATGTACTCTCAGGTTCTCCGGTACGTTTCCTCTTATGCAGCCATGTGGCCATCAACGGAGATGACGGCAGTGCTGGCCAGCCTGTTGACTATATTCAGGATCATCACGGTGTTTTCGTGCGGCCGATCCCCGACTCCGATGTCGGCCGCCGTTTTCCTGAAGGCGGGTTCCGGATCGATGCAGCTCGTGGGACCAGCATCCAAACGGTCGGCCGGGATGAGCTGCTTTTCAGCGACGGAATCTCCCGTAACCAGCCCTATCTCTGCATGATTACTGCTGCGGCAGACTCGATCGGGTTCAGGCTGAAGGGCTGCCTGATTCCGGAGGAAAAATCGGCGGCACAAGCCCCTTCCCTTTTGACCGCCCTGAGCTCGACCTTTCGATTTCTTCCATCTACTGACAATTCTGCCGGTGAAGCGGCTGCCCGCCTCTTTGAGATCCTACCCTGGTTTGTTCATAACGCTCTTATTCATTATCTCGCTCCGCGCGGACTGGAACAATATTCGGGAGGGGGCTGGGGAACCCGAGATGTTTGTCAGGGGCCGGTGGAGATGCTGCTTGCCCTGGGCCGCTTCGAATCAGTACGGGATCTGCTCCTGACCGTGTTCAAAACCCAGAACGCGGACGGTGACTGGCCGCAGTGGTTCATGTTTTTCGACCGGGAACGGAATATCCGGCCGAATGATTCTCATGGCGATATCGTTTTCTGGCCGCTGCTTGCGCTGGCGCAGTATCTAAGTGCTTCGCAGGACGATACCCTGCTAGAAGAACGAGTGCCTTTCTTTCACCCTGAGGGCGACGACAAAGCTGAGTCGGCCGAGGTGTGGAAACATGTGGAGGCTGCTTTGAGGGTCATCAGCAGTCGACTCATTTCCGGTACCAACCTGGCTGCTTACGGCCACGGGGATTGGAACGACTCGCTTCAGCCAGTCCAGCCGGCAATGCGCGAGCGGCTCTGCAGCTCCTGGACGGTCACGCTTCACTACCAGACGCTTCGCGCTCTGGCTGCGGCTCTGTCCCGCTTTGACCGATGCGACTGGGCTGCCAGCCTTAAGTCCCAGGCTGAGGATATTCATGCCGAGTTCCGGCGCCTTCTTATCGTGGATGGCACTATCGCCGGCTTTGCGTATTTTCAGGAGGGTGGCCAGGTCGACTACCTCCTGCATCCCCGTGACCAGATCACTGGTCTTTCCTACAGCCTGCTGCCCATGATGCACGCTATTATCAATGACTTACTGACTCCAGAACAGGCAGCCAGTCACCTCAGCCTCATTCAGGCCCATCTCCTCGGCCCGGACGGCGCCCGCCTGTTTGATCAGCCCATGCAGTACCGGGGAGGTCCTCAGCGTTACTTTCAGCGAGCCGAAAGCAGCGCGTTCTTCGGCCGGGAAATCGGACTGATGTACATGCATGCCCATCTTCGGTATGCGGAAGCACTAGCCCATTACGGTGATGCTCATGGTTTTTTCCGGGCTCTGACGTTAGCAAATCCCATCGGCATTCAAGCAGCAGCTCCTGGGGCTGCCGTGCGTCAGGCGAACTGCTATTATTCCAGTTCGGATGCAGCCTTTGCCGATCGGTATCATGCGTTCAGTGAATATGGTCGGATGAAACAGGGAAGCATTCCTTTTGACGGAGGTTGGCGGGTATATTCAAGCGGTGCAGGGATTGCGGTGAGGCTTATCCTACAGTGCTTTCTGGGATTGAGGCGGGAAGCATCAGCATTTGTGGTGGATCCGGTCATTCCTCCATCGCTGGATGGCATGCGTGCTGAGCTTGAATTAGCAAATCACCGATTCGAGGTGATCTACCATATTGGAGACGATGGGTGTGGTGCTTCGAGAGTGAACCTCAATGGCAGCGAACTGCCGTTTATCCGCCGCGTCAATCCGTATCGCACCGGAGCTGCCGAGATATCTCTGGCAACGATGAAGAAGGTACTCACCAAAGGTGTTAACCGCCTCGTTGTTGAGATCGGGTGACACAGTTCTTTTCTTTCAAGATGCTGTATCAAACCTGATGAGCACGTCTGCCGGACATTCAGGGCAGATGAAACCATCCTCCTCAAAATCAGCAAGAGCGTGACCATTGATTTCAACGCGTCGGATCGGCCCGGGTACGGGTGGTTTAACCACGATGCTGCCTGGTGCAACAACGTTTCCGGCAATATTCAACCGCATGATGTCCACACTCTCCTGGCGGAGCGAATAGGAAATGGTACCGTAATAGGTGGGTAGATTTTCAACCGTCAGGACAAATCCATCTGCCAGCCAGTCCGGAGACAATCCCGCTGCAATAACGAGCGCTCTTAACGATGGTTGTTCATACGCAAACAGGGTGCGGCCCGCCAGAATGTATTCGCCGCTGATCCAGCTGTGGGGCAGATCGCCGATGAAGCTTGGACTTGAGGGATCACGCCAGGAAATCTCGGGCCACTGGTTCCAGGCAGGAATGCGCCGGTCGGAGAGCATGAAGCTCAAGAGCTCAAGAGCGTCCCGCCGCCGTCCGAGCCGCACCAGCGCGCCGATGATCCGGATTTCGTACGCACTGTAATTATTCCACGGTATGGTTCCACTTGCACGTTTACGGAATCCTGTGAGATACGTGTCAAAGGTGTTGGTAGTCTCCGCAGCCGGGAAGAGATGAAGCTGATCCAAAAGTCCGATAGCGACCGAGGTGGCGGTCGGATCGAAATCCCCGAACTCAACCGATCCAGGGACGAAATCAATTCCATGCCGTTCGATGGTGGCAGCCAGGGAAATGCGTATGGTTTCACTGAACGCCTGAGCCAGAGTCTCCAGGCGGGTTGCCTCGGCGTGTTTTTCCAATACAGTGGCCATGTCGGCGGCATCTTTAAAACCCTGCAAGGCCCAGAAATCATCCCAGTATGCATGCACAGGGTGCGCCATATACCCTTCGTGACTCATGGACTCCGGCAGAAGGCCATAGCAGGCCAGCTTCTGTGGTTTCTGGTATTCCGCGGTCAGGCGCTGACTGCGCAGATGTTCCAGGTAGGCCACTGTTTTTGTAACTGCCGGCCATGCCTGCATGAGAAACTCTCGATCTCCGCTGAAGCGATAATACTCCATCACCGCAAAGATGAATTCGCCGTAAGCATCAAATTCAGGCAGCCACTCCGCCCCTTCCCGATCAGCACAATCTGGTATGGCACCGTCTTCAGCCTGATACTGTGCGTACCAAGTAATGAAATCCCGCATTGGATCAGTGTGCCCCATCCGCAGCAGAGCCGCGCCCATCAGGGCGCCATCCCGAATCCAGGAGCGCGAATAGCGGCGCGGTCCCGGGTGAAGCGCAGGCCCGTCACGATTGACGAGAATATGGGCAGCAGCTGTCTTCATGGTATTGACAACACTCTGGACAGAAGGCGGCAGCTTTATCTCAATTGTGTCAAGCTGCGACTGCCAGCTTCGAGTCGCCCGCTCCAGCTGCTCATCCGCCGGAATGCTGAGGAGTGAAGTGCTGGTGCAGGCTGAAGCCGGATCGACAGCGCCGAATGGCACTGCAACATATACCGTCTGACTGCGGCCGGCGTCCAATGTGAGATCGAAACACAGCGCTCCCGATGCGTGGCCGAAATCGTCAATGACTTCCCGCTGAGGTGGAAGCCTGCCGGCGGCCACATACGCCAGTACGTCTCCTTCTGCGAACGCTGCCGCGCCGAAACCGGTGGGCGGAGCGAAGGGGATCACTGCCTTGGATCGATTTACCATGACCATGTCATTATTGAACGCCAGTTCCGTCACATCCGTGACGCCTCCGAACGATCGCCAGTTTTGCCAAGTGGGCGTCACCTGGAATGGCCGGATTGCCAGAAAGAGGCGCAGTGATTGTAGGCGCGATTGCGTATTGTTGATGACGTAACGAAGGTAGAGCACCTGACTGGCCTGATCGGCAGCTGCAAACGCGGTGATCTGCATGATCAGTCCGCTGGTTTTCCAGTACGAAGAGGGTATGGGAAGATACCCGTTCATCAGGTCCTGGGTGAGAGTCACGTCAGCCCAGGTGAGGAGGTGGTTCTCGATCAAGAGAAACGGCTCAATTGAAAATAATCCCTTGTCTACCTCCACCATGCCTTCCTCGTTGACCAGTGCTTGGGTAGTGCCGGCGCCGCTGCTCACCGGCGTCCAGTACGTCTGTTGCCCTAGAAAGTATTTGGGGTAAAGCCCGGCAGGAGCCTCTCGGGCGATATTTTGAAAGAAATGATTCAGGGATCGGGAAAAGTCGTAAGGTTTGACGTCCATAGCAACAATGCCGAATCCCTGGTTGCCGACGCTTTGGTAAAGGTCAAGGCGGATGTACCGGGATATGGTTTGGGACAGATACACATAATTTCGCTCACTGTCCGCCTGAGTAGTGGCGTAGGCTCTCTCCCACTGGATGCCGTCCATAGACAGCAGCACCTCAAAATGCCGCGCCTGAAATCCGGGATCCCAGTGAATCACCAATCCGCCGAATTCGCGCTCCTGGAGAAAATCGACGATAAGCCACTGTGGCGTACTAGCAGGTTCGCTGCGCCAGCATTCGGAAGAAGCTGAAGTGAGAATGTGCTGTGGATCATATCCGGTAAGGCTGCTGGAAGCCTGAACAGCAGGAGTCAGCCGGTAAGTGACATCCTGAAAATGCAGCTCGTCGATCCAGATCGTGCCCCTGCCGCCCGGTCCTGCAGCAATGACCAGCTCGATGGCCGCCACTCGCCGGGCAGGACCTCCTCCCAATGGTCCCCAGGCGAATTCGATCTGACTGTTGCGGATCGTGACCGGCTGCCAGGTTTCGGAAAGGTCTAGAGTCTCGATGCGATAGCGCCAGACGTTTTGGTTGGTTTCATCGGTCAGCTTAAACTCGAAGATATTGCTTGGCGCATCACCCCGGACATGGAAGCTAAACAGGTAGCTCTCGGGCAGATCAAGAGGAAACGATTTGCGGGCAACGACAAAACCTCCGCCACCACGGAAGTCGAACTCCATCCGCATAGCATTTCCACGACAGCCATGGTCCGGGTAGACAGCCAGCTGTGCCTCGCCGGAGGCAAACGTGGTCCATTCAGAAAGGTCGGCGAAGGTGTCGATTATCTCATCATGCATCGCGATCGCTCAAAGGAAGGTGTGTTATCCGATGTCGTACCTGTGCAGCAGGCACGACGCTCGAAACAGATCTCTGTCTTCTTATCCGGAGTGACTGTTCGGTTCAGTGGCTATGGACCAGCAGCAGAGAGCCTCTAGTCGATTCTTTCCGCTCAACGGGTCGACAAGACCAGGTCCCATCTCCTATCAGCTCAATAACCTCAGCATAATGTTCCCGGTCATCCGAGCTCTCTTCAAAGGTTACATAGGTTATGGATCGCTCATCGAGGAGAGTCAGAACCTCATGAAGCTGCTCGGAGCTGAAC
>JAGOGO010000076.1 GCA_017996625.1 Deltaproteobacteria bacterium
GAAAAAGCACCAAAAGCTTTTTTGCGGGCATATCCTGTTCTCCTCATACAACGCAGCACAGTAATGGTGTGCACAGCGCAACCCTACAAGCTGGGTAAATGGAATAGTGGAATGGTAGAATACTGGTGAGAAGAGCTGACGCAACTTCTGGGCACGAACAGGAAATCCTAAGCGCTAAGCTCTAAATCCTAAACAATACCTCAACTCAAAACAGCAATGTCCAAAACAGACGCCGTATAGCCTGGATTCCCGCCTTCGAGGGAATGACGGACATTCCTCGATCTTTTTTTCAGAGCACACAGCCACATTTGTCATCTTTCAGAAGACAATGTAGAGCCGCATGCAGCAAAATACTGTCATTCCCGCGAAGGCGGGAATCCAGGTTTAGAACCTTAAAGCTTTTGGACTTTGAATTTGTTTAGTGCTTAGAAATTCGGATTTAGTATTTTCCCCATTCCTTTCTCACACAGCCAGCAAGACATCCAGTTTTCCAGTATTTCAGTTTTCATCCGTGCCAAAGGTCGAGCTTTTGAAGATCGATGTCTTCCTCAAAAAATATACGCGAGATAGCCTTAAAGTTGTCGGTATAATCGGAAATAAAAAACTTTCGTGTTGATCCTTCATTCAGATTAAGCAAAGCACGTCTGGCAAGAGTGTTCCGCAGCTGCGTTGCCACGGCGGTAGCAGAATCGAGGATATGCACTGTGAAGTTATAGTACTTGCTGATCTGATTCTTGATGATCGGATAATGAGTACAACCCAGAATCAACGCATCGATATCCGCCAGCACTGGGTTGGACAGATACGAACGGATGATCGCATTGCTGATGTCATCGAAAATGAAACCCTCTTCGATCATCGGGACAAGCAACGGCGTTGCCAGCACCTGCACATCGAGATCCGGCCTAGCGGCTTTTATTTTCTTTGGATAGGCGGCACTATGAATAGTCGTTTTGGTTCCAATGACTCCGACCCGTTTGTGACCACTCAGCTGGACAATAGTTTCCACCACCGGATCGATAACATCGAGCACAATCGCCCGATTGTCCACATGCCGGGATACGCATTCGTGGGCGACAGCGGAAGCGGTGTTGCACGCGATGAGAATCACCTTGCAGCCATGCTCCAGAAGAAAATCTGAAATTCTCTCTGAATAGTGTCGTATCGTTTCCGGCGACTTTTCGCCGTACGGCAGGTGAGCGGTATCACCGAAATAGATGATGTCCTCATTTGGCAGCAGCAGTTTAATGGCATTAGCTACCGTCAAGCCCCCTACTCCCGAGTCAAAAATGCCTATTGGCTGTGTAGCCTGTAATGAATTCATGCACACACTCCGCAGTCATACGTGTCCAGAAAAGATGCGTGCTCGAAGCAGTCAGACAAGAAAAACGTATCAATATCGGCACGTCTTTGAGTAGTACAATCTTATCAACAGAAATTGTCAACCCAAATTTTCGATCCGCATCAATTTCTGCTGCCGTTGGCCTGTACATGCTTTTCTCAAGTCCTTGTTTGACAAGATCCCCGGTTTTCTTGATAATTGATGAGAGCCGTTTCACCCGCGGATGACCCGGGCCTGAAACGGTCGAAACGGTTCTAACGGCTTGAACGGTTTAAGCGCCTTGAACGGCTTGAACAATTATGGCAAGAAAACTATCCTATGAAGCATTGCTGAAGAAGATCACCGCACTGGAATCAGAGCTGAAGGCATGCAAGGAAAGAGAGCGGGCGCTCAAGAGCGGTGAACTGCAGTACAAGAAGATTTTTGTCTCCGCCACCGACGGATTTATCATTTTAGATCTGAACGGAAACGTTGTTGAAGCAAATCCTCAGGCCTGCAGGATGCACGGCTATTCGCATGCAGAATTCATAAAACTGACCGGCAACGATTTCATCCATCCCGATTGTCATCCTCTTTTCGACCAATTTCGAAAGGAAACAAAGACCAGAGGAAAATTCCACACGGAAGCCTTAGACGTACGAAAGGATGGGACCTCTTTCATCGTTGATGTCAAAGGGGTTCAGTTCGACTATCAAGGGAAAAAGCATCTCCTGGCAATCCAAAGGGATATCACCGAACGCAAACAAATCGAAGAGTGCCTCAGGAAAAGCTCACGCGAGCTTCGCACCCTATCTCTCAAGCTTCTAACGGTTCAAGAAACCGAAAAAAAGCGGCTTGCCCGTGAGCTGCATGATGGATTCGGACAAACCCTGACTGCAATCAGATTCGAAGTTGCAAATGCCGTGGATGAAATACGTGCTCATAACAGCACTGCAGCGCTGCCGCTTCTCGAAGAAGTTGTTCATATATTAAAGCATGCGGTAGAGGAGGTGCGGAAGGTTTCAATGGACCTTCGGCCGACGGTGCTGGATAATGCCGGTATCGTAGCAACGATCTCTTGGTTATGCCGGGAATTCATGAAGGTGCAGCCGCACGTTCGGGTCAGGCAGAAGGTCACGGTAAATGAGCAGGAGATCTCCCGGCCATTGAAAATCACCATGTACCGGCTTTTGCAGGAGGCTTTGACCAATATCGTCAAACACAGTCAGGCAAGCCTGGTTACGATCTCGCTGGTGAAAAAGCAAAAAAGGATCGAGCTGTCTATTCGGGACAATGGCAAAGGGTTCGCTCTGGACACCACAAATTATCGTGATGCCTCGGTAAGAGGTCTCGGGCTCACCAACATGAATGAGCGAACGATTCTTTCCGGAGGCGTTTTTCGTATCGAATCCGAACCTGGCGCGGGAACGTTGATTAAAGCCAGCTGGCCGTTGGAATCGCTTCAGCAGAACGATTGATGCATGCCGATCCGGTGCGGGGAGATACTGCGGAACATCTACTCGCCGATTAACCCTTTTTCCTTCGCGTACTTTGTTAAGGCAGCAGTGTTGTGCAGATCGAGTTTCTCTCTGATATTGGCCCGGTGCTTCTCGATCGTCTTGATATCGATGCAAAGCTGTTCGGCCATCTCCCGGTTTTTATATCCTTCTGCAACCAGCTTCAAGACTTCTTTTTCTCGCGGGGTAAGTCGCTCCCAGGCCGAGATTGGCTCGATCACCTTTCTGCCTTCCAGATAGCCTTTTACGATCGTTCCTGACACTCCGGGGCTCAAGTAAAATTTGTCCTCTAGTACAGTCCGTATCGCCATGGGAAGCTCGGAGGGAGTGTCATCCTTGAGCAGATATCCATCAGCACCCGCCTGCAGAGCTGCCAGCACGTTGTCTTCGGTCTTGTGCATAGTGAGGACCAAAACCTTGGTTTTCTGATTGCGCCGCTTCAATTCCCGAATTGCGGTGGTACCATCCATCTTTGGCATGGAGAGATCAATGAGAAGGAGGTCAGGCTTAAAGCGTTCAGTGCACTGGATTGCCTCCCGGCCATCTGATGCTTCCCCAACGACCACCATTTCGGGGTCTTTGGAAAGAAGCGTTCGTAAACCCTTCCGTACGATGGCATGATCTTCCGCAATCACAATTCGCATTCTCTTTTTCTCTTTCATAGCATAGGCAACTCCGACAGGTTTGTAAGCTAAGTCCTCCATACCGGGAGACCCTTTCTCAATCGACAGCGCAACCTCGTCCCGGTACTTCCTATCGGTTATTCCTATACCACAGTCTTCAGCTTTTTTCCATGGTACCGCTCTATAGAAGGCACGAAGGGAGCTGACTACCTTATGCTGCGTGGATGCTCCGCTCAGAAAATGCGCTGGATTTGTTCGTCATTTTCTCCAGTTTGCCTTCACAATAGGCCACAAAGACCAGTAAGGCTAAACCCAGACTCACAATGCTGCAAATGATTGCACCCCATTCCATGGCATGTTCCTCCCTGGCAAAAGGGTTTCTGGTATGTCCCAGGTCGACATCTGTACAGCGGATAATCAACCTGTCTTGTGCCACAGTCGAAATTCGGCTGCAGCAGTGGCTCTCACCTTCAACTTAAAACCTCTTACAGGAGCGGTAAAGGCGCGTAAGTGGCTATTTCTTCACTTCCAGGAGTGAATTTTCGATGGTAGGGCATGTGGTCGGGTTTTGAAACAACATTTTAATAATAAATAGAAATATAGATATGGACCGATCACTGGATGAATATCTCGCACGTCTGCTCATGTCATTGAAAAGCAGCTTTGGAGTCGTATCTGCTATTCAGAACCGGCAGGCTTCTTGTTTGCTCGGTTTATTGCTTTATCCGGCCGCAATCATATACACAAGAGATCATCGATCGAAAATCTACGCCAATAAAAGCAGAAGACTGGGTTATGAGACGTCTACACGAAGGTATCGGGGCTGAGAACCCAGGATTTCGAACCACCCGATCGCTTCCGCCAGCAAATCTATAGCAAGTATGAACGTTCCCCTGGTATCGAATCGCACGGTAATAGTCTCTTCGAGAGTCTCACCCGGCGCGAGAGGTTTCGCAAGCTCATGTCGTGAAAAATCATGGTTGATCAGGACCATTTCTTTGTCATAGAGATGCGTTCCGAGTCCCACCACTCCGATGGAGCGAATATTTTCATTGAGCCATCTGGCGCTGCCGGTATTTGCAACCCGTACCAGTATATCGAGATCCTCGCCTGGTTTTACAGCAGCCTCGTCTTTATCGACAGTAATGGAATGGGCAAGCCCGACATGGCTTCTGCTGTCAGGAACGAACGCTCCTTTATACAAAAAGAAAATACTCTTCATCGTTGTTGCGGTACGAATATTCTCAAGTACGCTTCTTTGCAGCGCATTCATCTTCAATGACTTCACAGGGTGCCACAATGAGGCATCAGCGCTGTCAGCGGTGAGCGAATTATAGTCATCCAGTGTCACTTCCATGGTGTTGAGCAGCCTACAGGATATATGCGAAAAACCTTTCGTCTGAGCAATTGAAAAAATCTCATTCAGATCAACATCGTTTTCCAGGATATTGAAATTTTTCATTTCAAATTGTGATGTCGGGGCCTGAGAATGGAATCTCCCCGGTTCAGCGAATCCCGCGATGCCGCCGTCCTTGAGCACCCGCGCAAACTCCGAGAGCACCTCATCTTGATTAGGGATATGATGAAATGCATCGAAGCAGACTACTCTATCAACAGCATTATCGGGCAAATCCAGTGTGTGCCCATCAAAAAGCAAGAATCGAGGTTCGGAGACATAATCGCCAATGACAGGGTGTTCGGCAAATAAACGCTTACCAATTTCCAGGGCAGTTCGTGAGACATCACAGGATATCGTCCGGCACTGCAATTGATTCAGAAAGCGCGAAAACCAGCAGGTTCCGGCACCGAAGTCCAATACCGTCATGCTCTTGCCAAGATATAGCCCTGACAACAACAAACTCACGTTCTCCAGCAACCCGGGGGCATCACGCAGTGAGCTGAAAGGCTTACTCAAAAGAGATCTCATATCTGATGAAATGCTCACGAAGTAATTCTCTGCAGTGGAGCAAAGGTCCTCAATGGACAACTTCGCCATCATTTCTTTTGGATCAATCATGTCAATATCCTCAATTCGCCCATGATCCCTGCCGGGAAAAGGGGACTTTGACCGCCATCACAATAAACCAGCATGAATCGGGTCCGGGATTGCATCTATACATGGCATGCTTCAGTATAGGTATCCGCACGTATGGCTTGTAAGCAGAGGCAGCTGAGAATCCTTATGAAGTGCGGAATCCCTCACGGATCATCAGCTATTCAGATTGGAAAATGTATTCCGGTAAACGGTTGAGAAAAATTAATGCTACTGGAAATCTCAGCGGCTTGTCAAGGGGAAATTGGCAATTCCGAAATCATGACGCGGTGTTCACTGCTTCACCGACAGGATTCACCTCATACAGATTGAGTGGTGATCCCGGATTGCGCTTCGCTTTATCCGCGTAACAAGACTCCCAACGGGCTGCGTTGTATGGATGCATGTGGAATGGTCCCCTTGTCGTCAGGAGAATTGCCATACGCCGCCCGGAAAGCGGAAAGCAACGCAAAAGAACAAAGCAAATGACGGGCGCATGGCTCGTCAGAAATAAAAGGCAATCCACAGGTAGGCACTCTGGGGAGCCTGGTAGGTTACGTCGGTGCCCGGCAGATCGAATCCGCCGTATTCGGTCTCATCTCCTCCCCAGAAAAGATTGACCCCGAAGGTCAGCTCAACGTCCTCAGCAACATCCCAGATCGCCCGGGGCTGAACAATGCCGGAAGGGTCGGCAAGATTGGTGATGAGGCTCAGCGACAGGTTGAACAGCGGGTGCAGTTCCGCCGTCACATGGCTGGCCAGATACCATCTTCCGAGCGCAAAGAGCTCCCCCCGGGCCAGACGCAGGGAGATATCGGTGTCAGTGAGCGCATCACCATAACTGCCGCGAGGCTCACCTACACCACTATAGTAGCATTCCGCCAGGCCGTAGAAGTTCTTGTCCCACCAGACCCAGGAGTAATCAATGTTGCTCACCAGGGAGAGGAAACCGCCGAGTCCGCTTTTCCCATTCAGAAATGTCCAGACCGCATCGAAGCGCCAGGCCGCATCGCGAAGATACCCGGTGCTGCCGAAACCGACAACATACTCGTCATAGTGCTTGGCCGCCATCAGGTCGAATTCGGTCGTTGAAGCGGCAGCATGCAGCTTAGCAGCCTGCGACGATTGATCCCAACGGACAGCATGATGCTCAGGGTCACGGCGGACTACGGAAAGTAATTGCAGATTCATCTGGTTCGACAGATTGATATGTGTCGACACCATATCGTCGCCCACCTTATAGTCCCGCTCGATGTCAGTAGGAGCAAAGGGATTGAACAAGTCCATGGGATTGAAAATCAGACCGTTGCCCCAGGTCACTGCCTGACGGCCGACAGTAATAAGGCCCCAGGCGGGTATAACGGTGCAATACAGCCGGTCGAGGCGGTGGTATACCAATGAGCTGTCGGTGCTATGGAGAGTTTTGGTAAGGTCAAAAAGCCGGCGGTCGTCATTCAGGGGAGGGATATCAAAAGCGCTGAAGGCGGCCAGCTCCGGAAGAGGCTCCACTCCCAGCCTTCTGCTGCGGCGCCTGGTATCGCCGCCAAGAGACACCGCTTCGTAATCGAGCTCGAAAGCAGCGCGTTTTCCAAAAAACGTCCGCGTAGTGCACCGCAGCTCAACGCTGCCGTCATAGTACGTATCGGTCCCCATGAACCGGTAGAAGGAATCGTCATCCGGCCATGAGGCAGCCCCGCGAATCTTGGTGTATCCGCCCAGGGTAAGATCGAATGCGCGGTCCCCGCGAGCATCCGAAGCCATCGACGGAGCGGAGGCATCAGGCACTTCGTCCGACAGGGCCGCAGTGCTGCCGGGCGCCTGATTCATCACGAGGATCACTACACAAAGAAGAAGGAGTCCATCCCCTCCGCCGAACTGAGAGCGCATCCGGCGAATGAAACCAGCACGGCGACCCCTGGCAGGCTGGTGAACAAGCAGCCTGCTCGCAGGGAGTTCAAAAAGGTGCAAATGCAAGGCGCCGAAGGAGCGACAACTGAGGCGTATGTAGTTATACGCCGCAAAGAGGAGCGACTGAAGGCAACACAGCAGATGCGCCTTTTTCAACTCCCTGCTAAGTGCGTTTCTCGTCATGGGCGATGACCCCATCCCGGAGATAAATCAAGCGGCGGGCATAATCCATTACCATTTTGTCGTGGGTGGAGAAAATGAACGTCACCCCCTTCTCTTCATTCATTCGAACCATCAGCTCGAGAAGGCCTTTTCCGGTTGCGGAGTCGAGATTGGCAGTAGGCTCATCGGCCAGAACGATAGACGGATTGGTCACAATCGCCCGGGCCACGGCCACGCGCTGCTGCTGTCCTCCTGAGAGCTGCGCCGGACGCCGGGCATACATGTCCGCAAGCTCGACTTCATCAAGGATGTGCCGGGCGCGCTCGCGGCGCTCTTTTTCCGGAACCCCTTGCAGGAGCATGACGTACTCAACATTCTCCAGTGCCGATAGCACGGGGATCAGATTAAAGGACTGAAACACAAATCCGATCTTATGCAACCGCAGCAACGCCAGTTCCGACTGGCTCATGGTGCCATAGGCATTGCCGTTCACGCTGATACTGCCCGAGTCAGGCACATCAAGCCCGCCGATAAGGTTGAGCAGGGTTGTCTTCCCCGACCCAGAGGGGCCCGCCAGCGCCAGAAAAGCTCCCTTTTCTGCTGTCAGGCTTACGCCGCGCAGCGCATAAACGTCCACCGTTCCCTGGTGGTACACTTTATGGACATCGCGACATTCTACACTAGGCATAATCAGTTCCTCTTCGCAAGAGCACCTCAGGTATGTGCCAGCGCCTCCACCGGCTTGAACCTGGCCGCTCTGGCGGCCGGGTAGAGACTGATGCCGAGTCCGAGGATAAGGATCAGGACATTGGCCAGCACGATATCCGGCCAGCGAACAGAAGGATAAATGATGCGCGGCAATCCTGCATATTCCGCACCCGCGGCCAACCCGGAAAGATCGATGCCGGTTGTCGACAAGATCATGGTGGTCAGGAGTCCCGCAACATTGCCGACTGCTGATCCCAGAATCAGCAGAAGCACTGATTCGGTAAGCACACCGCGAACTATCCACCAGGGCTTCATGCCCAGGGCCTTCAGCAGACCGAATTCCCTGATCCGTTCAAAAACCGCCATGAGCATGGTATTGACAATGCCAAAGCCCATGGCAATGAAGATGACCAGATACCAGATGAAGATCCAGCTGTCCATTAACTTCAGATAGGCGGTCATAATGGGTAGAAGCTTCTGCCAGGTGGCCACCTCGTAGGATGCGGGAAGCTTTCGGGCCAGGGCCGAGGCTGTCTCGTCAACCATGCCGGGATCAGCCAGCATGATGGCAACTTCGGAAAGGCGATCATCAAGGTGAAGCATCTCCTGAGCTGCCGGCAGCGTCACGAAAACGTACTGCCTTTCCGTCGCCTCCAGCCCGGCTTGAAAAACCCCGACGATGCGAAAAGCTCGGGAGGCGACATCGTTGTTCGTATCTTCGGACATCAGCACCAGCTTGTGGCCAAGTCTGGTTTCCAGGGTATTCATCAGTGCGTTCCCGATCAGGATACCATACGGATCTTCCGATTCAAGGTACCGGCCTTGTGTGACTGCCTTGCCGATGAAGGAGACTTCCGCTTCGGCAGCAGGATCAATACCCACCAGCGTCACCCCGCGGGAGTGACGGGCATTGCTGGCAACCGCGTTCACCCGCGCACGTTTTGCCCAGCAGGATTCCGCGGGGAGAAATGCTTTCATGAGCCGGGTTACTTCTTCCTGCGGCATGCTGCAGTGCACTGCCGGGTCGCTGCGGAACCCTTGTGCATGTACCTGGATATGCCCGGTAAGCGTAGCAATAGCGTTAGTCACCATCTGTTCGACCATGCCGCGCACAAAACCGCTGCCCATAATCATGCTCCAGGTGCCGATGACTATAGCGATGGTGATAACGAATGTACGTCGGGGGTTGCGCCAGATATTGCGCCACGCCAAGGTGAAGTGCATGGTTATTTCTTCACTTCGTAAAATGGTGGAGTCGATTCTTCATCAAATCGTCATGTCGTGAGTTGCCAACTGCAAACGGCAATGCTTCACTCCCTGCTCGCAGCTCTCACACATAGGTCATCGCCTCCACCGGCCTTAGCTTGCGCACCTTAAGCGTAGGATAGAGGGCCGATAAACAGGTAATGACCATCACCGCAGCCGGACCCACCGATGCAGTCACCAGAGTCAGCCTGGGATACATGGTGCTGGAAAGGCCGTACTGCCGGGCAATCTCTGCTACTCCTTCCAGAGTAATGCCGTGAATCTGAAAATACCAGGTGAGCATGCTCCCGCCAATAATTCCGATCAGTACCCCGAGTGCCGTCATCAGGATTGCCTCCAGGAAAAGCAATCTGGCCAACCGATTCGGGCTGACCCCGATGGCCATCATCACGCCGAATTCGCGGGTGCGCTCGAAGATAGCCATGAGAAAAGTGTTTAAGATGCTGAAAGCGACCACAAAGACCAGAAGCAGGTACATAATGATACCGCTTACCAGGTCGATGGCAATTCCCTGCGCCAGTCCGGGCATCAGCTCTTTCCAGTCGAGTACAACCAGCGAATAGGGTGAGGTAATCGTCGCCAGATCGGCGATGAGGATTGCTTTGACCGTGTCGACATCGCTCAAGGAATGGCATACTGCAACCACTTCGTGAACAGCATCAGGCATGGCGTAGACCTCCTGGAAGAAGGCTAAAGGAATCTGCAGGGAACCTCGGTCGAACTCATCCTGACCGGACCGATATATCCCTTTGACCTCGGCCACTGTAGCCGCAATGGAACCGTCGCGTCCTTGCCCCAGGATGGTTACCTCGTCCCCGACAGTTACCTTGAGATTGGCGGCAAGCAGTTCCCCGAGCACGGTTTGGTTGAAATCACCTTCGGAGAGAAACACCCCTTGACGCATAGTAGAGGCTGTCGTGGAGACTGCAGCTTCCCTGGGAGGATCGATGCCGGTCACTATGGCTCCATATGTACGGTTCTTTGAAGAGACCAGGGAAAATGCATTAGCCCGGTACGTGTATGCCTGGACCGAGGGAATGGTCTTGATCCTGTCGCCGATCATCTGATAGTTGGTTACGACCAGCCGGATATCGTTGTTCTCATGATAGCCTCGCGCCTGAACTTGCACATGACCGGTGTGAATGCGCACCGCGGTGTTGATCATGACGTCATAGCTGCCGAACTGAAAGGAGAGCATAAAAACGAGAAGTACGGTTGCAAACGCAATAGCGCTGAGCGTCAGAACCGTCCGGCGACGATTTCTCCAGATGTTGCGCCAGGCCATGCGAACGTGAAGAGACACCAAGGGCTATCTCCGGGGGGTCTTCAGTGAAGACAGCGTGAACAAGCTGTCCGGTAGCGTTTCCATGAATTCCAGTTCATCATACGTCACCACGGTATACTCATCAGGCTTGTCAGCCTGTTCCATTTTCATGGTTCGGGGATAGAGTTTTCCGCCGAGAGGTTGAAGGTCGGAAAAAGTCAAAGCCTTCACGAGCCTCAGGTCTTCGTCGTAAAATTCCTCCCGCAGGTATATGCCGTCCTCGCGGATTTTCAGCTTCTGCATGCCCCAGATTACCGGTGCATTGGGTTTTGGAAGGGAAGTGACGGAATAAACCGTGACACTGTCAACGGTCTCCTTTCCGGTAATCGTGTGCGTGTAGTCATGAATAATGCTATCAGACTTTGCCAAGTCATTGTTGGAAAAATCCGACCCCATCCAGGACTGAGACATCATGGATGGCGGCACTTTGATCACGCGGTTTACCTTGGGGTTGAACATCCACATCTCCCGCCCTTTCTTCAAGGTGGCGTTATCCGCATCCTTGGCCGGCGCAATAATGGTAAAGAGGCTGTCCGTTTCTCCCTTCGTCCATACCTTGATGCGCATCAGGCGTTCCCAATCGGGACGGTGAATGGTCATATTCACAATCGCAGTCGAGGCCTTGCCGCGCATATAATCAAAAGAGCGCCGCACGATGTCATCCGCCGGGGGAACTTCCGCGGAGGGTCGCCCGCTCACCAGCAGTATGACAAATGCTACCACAAGGATTGCGAATGTCGTTTTCATTGTCCGTCTCCGTGAAACAACCTCTGTTGCGTCCGGCACACGCGATCCCCGCCCGCCGGTTGAAAAGACCGCTCGCGAGAGAATGTGGACTCTGCCGTCTCCGGTACAGAGCTACCGTTCAGGCGGTGACTCTTTTTTTCCGGCATCCTCACCTGAAACGGCTTGGGACACAGGGATGACCAGAGGCTCTGTCTGCAGGTCAGCATCCCTGACCCAGGCCACTAGGAGCGTGTACGATACAGCGAGCACGACCGGTCCAATAAAGATACCGATAATACCGAATGCCATCAAGCCACCGATGACGCCGGCAAAAATGAGCAGCAAGGGCAGATTGGCGCCTCTCTTGATGAGAATTGGCCGGAGAAAATTGTCGAGAGAGCCCATAATCAGCGTCCAGACGAGAAGTGCCGTTCCCCATCCGACGTCACCTTTCCAGTAGAGCCAAATTACTGCACAGATCAAAACCGGCACGGTCCCGATTTGTGCGATCGTAAGGATAAAGATCAGAGCAGTGAGGAACGCAGCATACGGTACACCGGCGACGGCGAGCCCCATACCGGAAAGAGCGGATTGGATCAGCGCGGTGACCACAATCCCGAGCGCTACGGCCCGGATGGCCTGCGCAGCCAGGCGTGTGGCATTCTCTCCGCGCGCTCCCGCTACCCGCTGAGCGAAACTGGTGACCCCATAAGCAGCCACTTCTCCTTTCGAGTACAAAATAGCGGCAATAATGACCGTCAGGACAAAGTTGACCGAAACGACCGCAGCGTTGCCGGTCTCATTGACAATCCAGCGAATGAATTTCCCCACATATGGCGTAAGACGAGCAGTCGCCTCTTCCGGATGGGCGGCGGCCACCTGTTCCCAGGTGGCGGTCAGCTCAGACCCGACCAGAGGAATCTGCGCCAGCCAGTCAGGCGGGGGTGGAACCCTGAACTCCTGGAGTGCAGTCCACCAGCCAGCGATCCGATCAGCGTTCTCAACAATATTCACGATCGCCAGCGAAAGCGGCACCACAAACAGCAGCAACAATACTACAATCATAACCGCCACGGCCAGAGCCCGCTTGCCCCAGAGCCGCTCCTGCAAGTGGAGCATGAGCGGCCGGGTGGCGATGACAATCATCGTTGCCCAGAGCAGGGCCGGCAGGAAGGGCTGCAGGATCCAGAAGGTAGAACCAATCAGCGCGCTGATAAAGAGCACCGAAAGTATCGTGCGAACGAGATCTCGATGAGGCATGGGGTTCGACATGAATCGTATCCTATCATACGTATTAAATTAACGAAAACAGTCTCTCATGGATGTTCATCATACCACACTCCGGAAAACCGGGAAACAAGGGCCGGATTCAAAATTCAAGGTTCAAAATTCAAGATTGCCGACGTGGTAAAGAATTATTCTTCTAGGGAGTGTATGACAATAGGTCATGGAGCCAAATTCTGATAAAGCGCAGGAGCATGACACTCTCGAAGCTTTCGGCCAACTTCTCGTAGCGAGTGGCAATGGAGCGCCACTCCTTCAGGCGGCTA
>JAGOGO010000077.1 GCA_017996625.1 Deltaproteobacteria bacterium
GAACCCTCTTCTCCGCGTGCTCTGCGTCCCAGCGCGAGAATAGTAAGTGTCTATTCTGCCTTGCTGGTGTCCTCCTGACTTTCACCCTAGGCTTCCGACTTTCTTCCCTTTCCCTCTCTCGGACTTTACTTTCGGCTGCCAACGAAGTAATAAAAGAAGGCGTTCAAATATCCGGATGTCACTACTATATGGTTGCCTCTTTATCACCTCTACCAAGGAGATTTACTCATGCATGTATGGAAAAAACAGGCTGCTTCCCTAAGCTTTTTCCTTCTCTTTCTGCTCGGACTTCTCGGCCCGGCAGTCGCACTAGAAGATACTGTTAAGCTCAATGTCAAAGAGTTCTCTCTTAACAATGGCATGCAGTTCCTGGTGGTAGAGAGGCCGGTGACTCCTCAGATCGCCTGCCGGGTATCGATACGAGCAGGCTCCGCCCTTGAGGAGCAGGGAAAGACCGGGATTGCGCATCTCATCGAACATATGATGTTCAAAGGCACCAAGAATTTCGGCACCACGGATCCGGAAAGGGATGAAGCGTTACGGAAGAAGATTGATGACGCGTATCAGGTTGTCGCTGCAGAAAGGCGAAAGCGCGAACCGGATAAAAGTCTTATCGATAAGAAGCTGGCGGAAATGGAATCATTGCGGACCGAGGTTCAGCAGTTGTATGTTCCGCAGGCGTTTTCATCTCAGCTAGGCAAGAACGGCGCGGTCGGCATCAATGCCTTTACCAGCCATGATGAAACCCAGTATGTCATGTCCATCCCTTCCGACATGCTGGAGCAGTGGTTCTCCATTGTAAGCGAGCAGCTCTTTGAACCAGCCTGGCGGGAATTCTATGTCGAGAAAGAGGTGGTACAGCGCGAATGGGCCTACCGCTACATCAATAGCCCGGAAGGAGCTGCCTGGCTTGATCTTTACGCTACTGCCTATACAGCCCATCCGTACCGCAATCCGGTTATCGGGTGGCGGAGCGATATGGATGCCTATTCTATTGCCGACGCCGTCATCTACCATGCCAAGCATTATAATCCCACGAATGCGGTATGCGTTCTTGTGGGAGACCTGACGGTTGCCGAAGCGAAGCGCCTTGCTTCCATCTATTTTGAGCGCTATCCGGCCGGTCAGCGCTCCACAGAGCTGGTTACTCAGGAGCCTGAGCAGGAAGGCCCGCGCCGCAGCGTGCGCTATGTGAAAGGAGCGGTCACGCCGCTGGTGAGGATCAGCTACCACGGGACTCGCATGGGCACCAAGGATTTTTATGCCCTCGATGCACTGTCCATGGCCCTCAGCGCCGGCCGCAGTGCCCGGATGGCGCAGAATCTGGTCAATAGGGGAAAAGCCATCGAAGCTTGGGCGGCAAATCCTGACGGTCGTTACGAGAGCATGTTTATCCTTGGAGGCTCACCCAACGAACGTTCAAGCTCTGCGGGAAAACAACTGAGTACAGACGCAATGAAAGCCGGGTATCTGGAATCCTGTGAAGCGCTCGAGGCGCTGCTTCTTAAGGAAGTGGAGGTCCTGAAAAACGAGCTGATTTCTCCACGCGAGCTTGAGCGCATCAAGAAGCTCAATCAACGGGATTTCCTGGACAGTATGCGCAGCAATGAAACCCTGGCCAGTAGATTGGCTACACTTGAAGTCGAGGTGGGCTGGCGTTATCTGGATACCTATCTTGCCGCGATGGCAGCCATTACTCCCGAAGATATTCGGCAGGCTGCTCAGCGCTACCTGGATCAGGAGAATCGCACAACGGTCTTCATTATTCCTGGAGGAATTCCCGAGAAACCGGCAGAAACCTACACGGAAGTCCGCACTGTGAGCGGCGCAGCTGCTGCCACCATGGCGACAAAGGCGGATACTACGGTTAACCGCTCTCAATACCCGACACCGGCGGGCTGGAAGCACCCGATGTCTTTCGAGCGGAAACCTGAAAAAATTTTTTTCCCGGCTGCAGAAAAAATCGAGCTGGAGGGTGCTACTGTCTTTTATTTGCCCGATCACGAGCTTCCATTGGTGGATCTGACGCTTCTGATCAAGGCTGGAGGGGTTGATGTGCCCGAGGACAAAATCGGTCTGGCCAGCACCCTCAGCGGCAGCATTGTTCGCGGTGGCACAAAGCAGCACGATCCGACGGAATTCGCTCTGGTCCTGGATGAAAACGCTATCCAGCTTTCGTTTTCAGCAGCAGAAGAAGAAACAGCGATAAGTCTTTCGGTTTTGAACGGCGATTGGCAGCGAGGCCTCGATCTTCTTGAGCAGGTGCTTACCAAACCCCGCTTTGATCCCGAGATACTCAATGCTGTCAAGATGCAGGAACTGACTGACCTCAAACGTCAATCGGATAATGCGAGTGCAGTTGCCATGCGGGAGGCCGAAATCTGGCGCTTCAAAGGACATCCGTACGGTCGTGACCCTCTTCAAGGGCTGGAGACTATCCCGACTATCACGCGTGAAGATCTTGAGGCTTTTCTCAAGCGGTACTGTGTACCCTCCAATATGGTAGTTGCGGTCTCCGGCGACTTGGATAAGGCTGAGATCATCAAGGGCCTGCAGAAGCTGCTTGCTAGTCTGCCGGACGGGTCAAAGGCCGAACGCACCTTGCCGCAGCCAGCCGACACACCTCCGGTTCTTGCTCTTATCAATAAGCCAGGTCAGAGCCAGTCGCAAGTGAGTCTCACCCTTCCCGGCGTCTTGCGCACGCAGCCCGAGTACTGGAAGCTTTCTCTGCTCATGAACGTGTTTGGAGGCGAAGACTCCCTTATGTACAAGCGGCTGCGGGAAGATCTCGGTTTAGTCTATGCAACCTGGTTCTTTCAGACGTACAAATGGAAAGCCGGAATTCTGGCAGGATACATCGGTTGCAAAGGAGATCAGACCAAACTCGCCCTTGAAGAAACAATAAAAGTCATGGAATCGCTCCGGCAGAATGTTCCTTCTGAAGAGCTTGAGCGCCAGCGGCTCAATGCTCTCAACAGTTTTGTTTTCAACGTCGACACCCCGGCAGCGCTCGTGAATGTGTATGCACATTACCAGCTGCGAAACGAGCCGCTGAATACCCTGGAGCTTATTCAGGATGCCTTTACCTCTGCTACGGCGGAAGAGTTGACGATGCTGAGCAATCGGTATCTGGATCCACGAAACTTGCAGATTTTCGTGGTAGGCGACAAGAATATCGGCGCCAAGCGGTCAAACGGGTCTATGGGAGTGCTCGGTGATGACCTGCAGGACCTTGCGGCTACCCTTGGACTGCAATTTAAGGAGGTACCGCTGCGGTAAGAAGTGAGGGGTGAAAAGTAAGGAGTTGGAGGATGGAATGGTTAAAAAGACTGGGTACGCGTTACACGTTACAGGTTGCGAGTTACAGGTTCTTGATTAAACAAGAACTTGTAACCCGTCACGCGCAGCCCGCAACAGCCTCTCAGCTCACCGGCGTTCTATCTCATCGAGTTCCTTCGGCAAGCGGGCGGTGAGGACCTCATTGCCGTCTGCTGTTACCAGCACATCATCCTCGATACGTACTCCAATATCCCGCCATCGAGGGTCAATCGCCGGCTGTCCTTCTACCGGCTGCGTAGCAGGCCCAATATATATGCCCGGCTCTACGGTGACCACGTTGCCGGGTTCAAAGCAGTGAGAAGCCTCGCCAATGCGATAGCGACCGCAATCATGAACATCGAGACCGATCCAGTGACCGATGCGGTGCATGAAAAAGGGCTTGTACGCCCCTCCTTGAATAAGATCGTCAACTGTTCCCTGCAGCAGTCCTCGATCCACCAACCCTTCCGTGATTGTCCGTATTGCTGCATCAAATGCATCCTGATAGGTACGACCGGGTCGAATCGCCGCAATTGCCTGCCGCTGTGCGACCAGGACAATCTCATAGATCGTTCGCTGCTCAGGGCTGAACCGTCCGCTTACCGGAAGCGTGCGGGATATATCCGCACTGTAAAAGTGATACGCACAGCCAGCATCGATAACAAGCACATCCTGATCCTGTAATTGCCGTGTGTTGTCGATATAATGGAGCGTACAGCTGTTTGGCCCTGATGCCACAATCGAAGGATATGCCGGCCCGTCACCTCCACGCCTGCGAAAGACATAATCGATCTCAGCTTGAATTTCATACTCATGGCGGCCCGGTCGTATGATATCCCAGGCAGCCTGGTGTGCTTCGACTGAAATAGCGGCTGCCTGCCGCATAAGCTCAATCTCGAAAACGCTTTTGACCATGCGCAGAGGATGCAGAATTGTACCTGAATCTATAATGGCGGTGGGGCCTTCGCCCTTTCCCGGCAAGGCCGCAAGAAGCTTCTGCCAGTGCCTGATAATGGTTGCATTGAATGCCTGATCGCGACCAAAATGATAGTAAAGACTGTCAGCCTTTTCGAGGTACTGAGGCAGCTTCTGATCGAGTTCGCCAATCTCGTAGGCTTCATCGGCTCCGTACTGTTCAATCGCGCCAGCTATACCCGCGCGATTTCCTGTCCATGTCTCCTGACCAGGGTCCTTAGGCCGCACAAAGAGTATAAAGTGGTGTTTTTCATGACGCGGCGCCAGAACCGCTACGGCATCAGGTTCATTGAACCCGGTAAGGTAGTAAAAATCACTATCCTGCCGATACGCGTACTCAACATCATTATGCATCACGGCTACCGGGGCACTGCGAAAGACGGCGGTACCCGAACCAATGCTCTCCATGACTGTTTTGCGTCGCTGTCTGAATTCTTCCTGCATGTTGATTCTTGCCAATGTGTGATGTTTTTTTGAAGCTTCCTGCATGCCGTCAGGTGCTTGTATTTCGAGACCGACTGCTGCACTGTACAGTACACTGGTTCTGGAAAATTGTAAAGAGGTTCAATGGATTCACAAGCAAGGGACATTCCTTTGTACCATCGGCCCGTCTGCAAAAACTCATTGACTAATTCTCAGTGTTATTTGAGAATACACTTGCTTTCTTATTTTCCTGGGGTGGCATGCGATACGTATGCACCATATCATTATGAACCTGCCGTTCTTGAAGTACGCGCTGGACGTTTGTTACCCAAAAAGTGGTGAGGCACACAGCTCAACAGTTTTCGCAGGAACGAGAGCAATGATCTACTGTGAGCAGATCCTAAAGCGATTGAAGAGATTACTTTTTGCCGCATCTGAGCATGAAAGGTGTCAAGAACCAAGAAATACGGAGGAGGCAGATGAAATGGCTGCATCCAGTGAACCCTCGGTGGTGTCTCAGTACTGGGATGAACATGTCGGTGATCACCTCAGTTCGTTTTTTCATTGGGAAGCAAATGAGCCGATCATGGCTCATCAGAACGTCCGCGTCAGCGGTGATAAACAGGTGACTGCACTCAACTGGTTCTGGAGGAAGTATGGTCCGTTTCAAGATGTTGCCAATCTTGGTACCGGAACCGGTATCCTCGAACACGCACTCTGTTCTTTGCCGGACTTTAAGGGTCGGGTAATCGGATATGACATATCGCCGCACTCCCTCGAGATTGCACGGAAGAACTGTTCAGCATTCCCCAATGCACGGTTCGAGGTGGCTGACTTAAACACAAAGATTTGGGACCCCGCGTGCTTTGATGTTGTCACGGCAAACGGCGCTCTTCACCACATTGAAGCCCTGGATTGGTGCTTGGGTCAAATCGAACGCAGCCTTCGCCCATCCGGGCTGCTCTATGTAAATGATTATATAGGACCACAGCGATTTCAGTGGTCAGACCTGCAGATGCGAGTGGCGAATGAGTTATTGGAATCTGTACCCAGGAAATGGATCAGCCGGGAAAAGGTTGCACGATGTGATCCGGACACACTGATAAAGCAGGATCCTTCAGAAGCCGTCTGTTCTCATTTCATTGAGGATACCATTACCTTCCACTTTCAGATCATAGAACGAAAGCCCAGGGGAGGCACTTTGCTTGCTCCCATTTTTGGATCCGGCTGTCTTGATTGCAGCATCCTCAATTCACCTGAGGGCTTACGGTGTTTGACCCAACTGGCTGAGCGCGAAGGTGAGTTGATCGATAGAGGTCTCTTGCCCGCCGATCATGTTGTTATCGTCGCCAGAAAGAGGGGTTAGTTTCCTAATCTTGCTTCATTCATAGGGAACTCGACAGATAAAAAGATCGCCCTTCGTTTCGATCAGGCGCGAAAACGGAGGAGCGAGAAAAACGCTGCTCATGGATCGAGGTTCAAGCAGCAAGACGGCCAGCTTCTGATTCGGTTGATCGATCGGGACAACGATGTCGCCCGGCTGCATGGAATAGCGATCAGCCTGCTCAGGCAGAGCAGGAGGTGGGATTTGGGCAAATCTTTTCTCATCTCCGAGACCTTTGTAGTGCTCAAGATTATGAATAATCACCGGCACGGTGACGCTCTCGGCAGCAACGCTATACTCGACATGTTGATGGGTCAGAAATGCTCGCATCAGCTCGTGATGGCTCCGGATGATATATGCTTTCGGCAGTCGCAGCGGAGAAGCGCTGCTGATGAGACCGCGATAGGGAAAGGTATGAAAGATTCGCTCTCCGGTGTCGCGCCGTCGTAGCGGGAGGGTGATAGTAGGCTGCCGGGGGTCGCTCTGGTAGAAAAAGGAAAGAAACAGCGGCTCCTGCTCTCCCCCTGGTATTTTTCCGCTGCGAGCTGCTGCAGTCTGAAACAACACCTTTTTCTCATGTGCTGCAATGCAGGCAATGAACTCTCTTAGACAAAGCGACTGTTTTCGAACCCGTTCTTTGATGTTGCGGGGAGTAGAATAGGTGCTGGTGGAAGGATCGAGCTTGTTTTCCAGAAGAAAGGAAAAACAACCCGCCATGCCTGCACGGTTGCGCAGATTGCGCAGAGACAGTCCAGCGTGGGTAATGACCTGGTTGACGCTTGTGATTTCGCCAATGTAGCGCTGGCACGGAAGGCCCTTGGCAGATACTGCCGCAACCAGCTCCGGAAGAAAGCGCTCGTAGGTGAAAGTCCGGATGCCGCTATCGACATTGGGATTGTTGGCTGCTTCAAACTGGGCTTCGACATCCGTGAGGAAACCTTCCCGACCCAGTGATTGCTTCTTGAGCACAGCGGACTCATGAATATCCAGAATTACTTCGGGCTGCCAACGGTACAATGCATCGACCAAAGCGCGGCACTCCGGCTCCGTGAGAAGGTCGTAGTTAGTGCTCAGGTTCACTCCGTTGCCGTTCACCCTCCGGTTGGCAGTTCTGCCGTCGGGATTGCTGTCCGGTATGACGATGAAATCCGCAACGGATAGATAGTGCCGCAGCGCTCCTTCGAGAATGTCCCGGGAGAGCAGAAGCAGCGCTTCTGCACCGGAAGGTTCACTGCCATGCTGTGAACCGACGAGCATGACCGTGAGACGGGATGGGGAAGAAAGCTTCTGATTGAAATGGCCCGGTTTCTGAGAAATCAACAAAGCGCCGAGTGGTTTGCCTTTTGCGGAAGCGCCGAGAATACTCATCTCGGTATTGCCTGGATTTCTCTGAGAAAGGGTATCGAGGAAC
Organism: Deltaproteobacteria bacterium; assembly: GCA_017996625.1. Classification (GTDB taxonomy): domain Bacteria; phylum Desulfobacterota; class WTBG01; order JAGOGO01; family JAGOGO01; genus JAGOGO01. Next base: position 7,512 of record JAGOGO010000077.1, read on the forward strand.
TGCAGGATTTCTTCAGAACTGGTGAGCTGGGTATAGTTGCTCTTTTCCAGGGTGGTCTGAATAGGCTTCGACGAACTGATACACGTCGATCCTGAGAGCAAGACTACGATAACGCTGACAAGTCCAGCAATTGCACCTCTGACCTTCATATGGTTAATCCTGCATCCGCCTCAGTTGCTTACTCCTTCGGCGCGTGCACGCTGATTTCTTCACCAGCCTGCTAAAACGTAAATACTGCCTGAGCGTAGAACCAGTCAGAATCGCTGTCTCCTTTACCCGTAAGATCATCCGTATCCTCGACAAAATCACCGGCGAAGAAGTGGGCGTAGCCGGTCTCAAAACACAAATAAGAAAGTACCTGGTATCTGACGAACCAGTCAAGCTCGTCACCAACGTAATCATCCGAGTTCCCGTTCTTGTCCTGCCGAATCTTCCTTCCCGAAGAGTTATACCAGGCATCCTCTTTTTCATCCAGGTAAAAGCGGTGGTACTGAATCGATGTTTTTACCTTGGGATGGAGCGCCAAGTCACATATTAATCCGTAATGGTTGACGTTCTGCCACCGGAAGAAGTCGATGATGCCGTAAGGGTCGTGAGTGGTCTGGAACAGAGGGTTAAAAGTCTCCGCATCTCCATCGGTAGGATCATCATCACCGCTGGCAACATTACAGTCAAGCGTCACCTTGGGCTTATAGCGCAGCGTGGAGAAGGTATAGTTCAGATCAGCATGCCAGCCGTAAGCACTGATATCGTCCGGCCCGTTGTCTCCGTACTGGTAGGCAACTTCGTAGCCATAGCCAAGATTAGCTATGCCAGGTATCTTTCCTTCGCCACGCGTGCCCACCGTATAACGCTCCAGATCTTCCGGCTGCTGCCCGCCGATTTCTCCGGAAACCTCATGGCGATTATCATATAAGGCGAGCCAGTAAAGGTCAAAGACCTGATTGGGGATCTTCTTGTAGGTAGAGTATACGCCAAAGAAATTCTCGCCCCAGCGAGGATTATTGAGGTTGTTATCATCATAAATAACCTGATTGGCGAAGAAGAAATCAATGTCGCCGAACCAGGAGGGAGTGTAGCTCAACCGTACTGCGTCAAAGGAACGAATTCGGTTGCTCCACTGTGGCGCGGCGATTAAACGCTTCGCCCCGTATTCAAGCTTCTGCCGTCCGACCGTGAGGCTGAGAGGGAGATCAGCAGGCTTGGCAACCTTTACGAAAGCCTGGTGCAGATCAAGGTTATCTTCTTGCGGGTTGGGGCTGGGGTCGGATTCCCATTCGCGGGCATCCAGGCCTTCAATGAAAAAGGACAGGTGGTCGCCAGCAGCAACTCCTATGTTAATCCGTGTACGCAGAAACCACAGTCCGTCGTCATTTTGAATGCCGGTATCATTGTAGTAGTCCTGTCGGCTTTCATAGCGGAGTCGCGAATCTCCGCCGAAACTGACTTTGAAGGGACCATAGGGCTGGTTTTTCAGGAGCGGCCAGGGAGTGACCGGCGGTGCCGCCACCGGAGCAGCTTTTAGAGCCTCTGATCCTTGGGTACACGCTGAATCGAAAGCAACCGCTGCACCGGCGGCAGGTGCAACATGAGCATCCAGCAGAATAAGGCTGAAAAGCACAAGACTACTCAGCATTCCATGTATTATTTTTTTCATACTCTTCTCTCCCTCTCTAGTGCAGTGGAAAAGGTCTTGCCGGTACGTGCTCATACGCTGCTGGCATGGGCGAGCACCTCAGAACGAATTCCGACTGGATCGTCGGGTACAGAAATCGACAAAACCAAGCAGGAAGACTACTTAAGATACTTTAAAAATCCTTCGACCATGCTGTTAATGAGCATAATTCATGACTAAAAACATCAGAATAGTAGGAAACCAAGATACAATAAAACGTCTTTCCAGAGCTTAGCTGCCCTCTTCACTTCCAAAAGAGAAACCTGCTTTCCGTGAAAGGAGCATCTGTTAGGTAAATTAAGCAGAAGCACACAGGACAAATCGACTTTTTCGATAGACTTTGTATAGAAAGGCTATCATGCGGTGGGAATGCCTGTCAAGCAATTAATTCCGGAAAGGTCAAGAAGGGTTACCGGCAGGATTACTGATAATGAACAGCGAGCCAGATGGTATCTTGCATTGGGTCGGTCCACACAACGCGATGTCGGGTATGCGCCGGAATGTCGAAATAGTCGCCGGCGCCTAAAGTAATATGGTTTGCCTGTCCTTCAAACGCCAGCTCCGCCCGTCCTTGAAGGACAATGACGAACTCGTGGTGCTCCTGATCATACCAGAAATCTTCCGGGCTTATATGTCCGCGAGAAACGATGCGCTCAATGCGGATAGCCGCGCTCTCAGTTAAGGTCTCCTGCAGTTCGTCCGGCAATCGTACGGGAATGTTCTCCAGGATGTTTCCTTTTGATATAGTCATAGCAGCGATCCTCCGAGCAAGCCTCGATACCTGATGCTCCCGCGCCATAAGAAAAGATGCATGCTTCGACTCTTCGGCAAGCTCAGGGTCACCCTGAGGGAAGTCGTAGGGTGCAGCGCGGCCATTCGTTTTTGCCTTCTTGTCTCAAAGGGGCCGCTCTTCTCTGCTCCCTCCTTTTCTAAAGGGGGTTGAGGTGGATTTTAGATTTTCTTACTTCCTCTCCCATACTTCAGGCTCATGTTTGCCCATTGTATAGAGCTCGATGCGGCGGGGTTGCACGACCACCACACCATAGTGAGGGTCCTGAGGACCGGAAAAGTAATTCTTGAGATTTTCATGCCAGAAGGCATCGCGTTCGGTCTGATCGGTAACAAATTTCGCGGTTCCTTCAATCTGTACGTACGATTTCGCAGAGGTCGGATCAGCGACTCCGGCAGTGATGTGAACGTCAGGGTTATTCTGGATCTGAGCTACCTTGCGAGATTCCCGGCTGGTAGCAAAGCGAATACTGAGGTCGCGAGCAGCATGGGCTATGACATAGCGGACCCAAGGGCTGCCCTTTTCAGTTGTCGTCGCAAAAGAAGCCAGCTGCGGCTCCTGCAATAACGTGAAGATGCGCTGTCGTATATCGCTCATGGAAATCTCCTCCATACGATAATGAGTATTGTTTGCTATCCGATTATCGGAGACATTATCCTATGGTAAACTGTAGCACAAAGATGTTTATAGTGAACAGAATACCAGCTCTTCTTCCGCCGATCCAATCATTCACTTTCAACGATGCACAAAAAAAGGCTCCTTTTGGGAGCCTTTCTGGTTTTCGTTATGGTGCCGTGGTCTCATGACGCTTAGAACAGGCGACGACGATAACCATTACTTCACCGTGATGTTGCCCTTAATGGCCTCGAATTTCTTCCCTCCAACGCCTTTAACGTTCATGAGGTCTTCGATTCGTGCAAACTGACCATTCGCCTGCCGATAGGCAATGATGTCCTGGGCGATCTTTTCTCCGATGCCGCTCAGGGTTGAAAGCTCGGCGACAGAGGCAGTGTTGACGTTGACCAGAGCTGTGTGACCAGGCTGCGCTGCCTGCGCAGTACCTTTTGCGGCAACTGAATCCGCAGCGAACGATACATCCGCTGCCGACAGCCACACCAATCCCAACATGACGGCCAATACTGTTGCGAGAGACAATCTCCTCATGATACATCCTCCTTATGGTAGTGAAGAGACTATCTCCTTCCCCGCCTTTTCCCCAGAACTGAATGATGCGAATTTGGTTGTATCCGGTTTAAGGAATCATGTCAATAGGTTTTTTTCCAGGTGCTCTAACGGTCAGGGCTTTTTGTGGCTAAATTCAGCCAGCCGCTCAATCCCCCTGGCTAGAATTAACCCACTACTCTAATCCGCTGATAGTAGATAATAACTCAAAATATTTTCGCAATAAAGTCGGCTCTAACACAAATCACACTGGCTAAATATAGCCACTGAGTGCCACAATCTTCGAATGCGCCGAATGCCCACATCCTCCTAAGTTAACGACATTACTGGCGAAACAATATTGGCTCTTCCGGCTGTTGCGAAGGCATGATCTTTGCTTTAGGTCAAACGAGTAATTGTTAATTCCATCCCTGGAAATACTGCTTCTCGAAGCAGATCCATGGGATCTAAGAAGCATTCCCTTTAACTCGCATCAGAGAAAAGGGGGAGGAGAGAATGAAACGAGTTTTCTCAACTCTTACGTTACTTGTACTGCTGCTGACCACCAAAACCGGCTCTGCCTGGGTACCGAATGGCTGGGTGTATATGGCCTGGCCCTACGGCTATTCAGTTGGAGAAGAAACCTGGTATTACTTCAACGAGCAGGATTCCTTCTACGTCTACAATTACTGCACCGGTGAGGTACCGCTTTTCGGCTATGAAGCGCTCAGCATCGGACTCCTCTTTACCCGCTGGCCTTACGCCTATCGCTTTCCTGATCATTGTTTCTATGCCTTCAGCGAAACCGACCAGCTTCGCTGCCAGAATCTCACTACCGGAACCATGGGAGTGTTCGGTCGAGTCGATGTGCTATCACGGCAGGTCATTGATGGTGGAAATGACCATACGGTCGCCGTCAGGAGTGATGGTACGGTCTGGACCTGGGGACATAATGAGTCTGGCCAGCTGGGGGACGGCACCACAATTGATCGTCTAAGCCCCGTTCAAACACTGAACCTTTCGCATGCCGTTGCGGTTGCCGCCGGCGATCTGTATAGTATTGCCCTCAAGGATGACGGAACCATGTGGACTTGGAGTTCTGTTAATCCTTATGCAAGCAGCGCAATCACCCAGCCGCGTCCGATGCCGGTGAGCGAACTGGAGTTGTGGTAGGGCGAGCAAAACGAACAGGAGGAGGAAATGATCAAATGCGGTGAAAAACCGGAGCCTAGACAAAGGAAGAGGAAGCATGCCCTCCGATTACTACGGTCCCATTCGCGGGTTACCCTTCCGCATCGTCCTAGGGACCTCGGAGCTGGCTCAGAGCCTAACCCTTCTCACTTTTGTACCGTTCCCGAAGTCCATGCAGCCGCTTTGACCGCTGCTAGCCCGCGGGTTTCGAATATGGAAACAAAGGCGGACTACATTGCAGCCGTCGTCGCCTGTAAACTCGTTGCTGTTTTCAGTGCTGCTCCCTTGGATGGCCCCAGCCCACTCACGGTCACCTTCACTGATCAGTCACAGAATGCTACTGCCTGGCTATGGGACTTTGGTGATGGCAGCAGCTCTACAGCTCAGAACCCCACGCACACTTATACGGAGATCGGAACCACTACCGTCACTTTGACAGTAATGAATGAATGCGGGTCGGATACGATTACGGAGGAGATTACGGTGACCGGATACAACATCCATATACAGACTATCACGGTGACTGAACAGCGCTGGTGGCTCTTCAAACGCAGCACCGCAGCGATTCACGTTGTTGATTCCACTGGCAGGCCGGTAGCTGATGCCGTCGTGGAGGTGATGAACAATCAACAACCCATGGCTATTTATTTTTATTATACCGATGCTGATGGCGTTGCCAGCTGTACCTCCAGTTGGAGCTGGCTTGGCCGCCCCTTCAGACTTTGTGTAACCGACGTCTTGAAAGGCGGCTGGCCGTACGATCCGAGTGCAAA
>JAGOGO010000252.1 GCA_017996625.1 Deltaproteobacteria bacterium
TGTTCTCAGTTTTTTTCTGGTTCGCAGTCCCCAGAGCATGGACCTGGGCCTCAGGCTTTCTGCCGGGCAAAGACACGTGGTATGGAGCCATTGTATACTATGTGCTTATTGCGGTTCTCGCGGTGCTGCTCGCGGTGGTCCTCATCTACGCCTTCACTCTGTTAGGAAATATTCTTCTGGGGCCATTTAATGACCTTATCTCGGAAAAAGTCGAACGGATCTACGCCGGAACCGGATATGAGGAGGCTTTTTCCCTGAAAACAGTATTGGCCGACATCCTACGATCGATCCGAGTAGAGATTGGCAAGCTGCTCGTGTACTTGGCCGGGCTTATGCTTCTGCTCAGCCTCAACCTTGTTCCTCTGGTGGGAAGTGTTTTTTCCGGCAGCCTGATTATGGTGTATACGTTGTATTTTCTCGGCTGGGAGTATATCGACTATTCGATGGAACGATGGAAGTACAGTCTCAGACTGAAACTGAAGACAGCGACAGCAAATGGCTCGGCATTTCTAGGCTTTGGCGCCGGTGCGTCGCTCCTGCTTTTCATTCCTCTTGCCAATCTCATGGCAATTCCTGTGTGTGCAATAGGAGCAACGCTGCTCTTCTGCGATCTCAGGAAAAATCATCGGCTTCCGGATTCCACCTGATCGCCTCCTGCTTCGCAGATAAGCGCTGCATAGAGACGCGCTGCCTGCTCTACCTCATCCAGTCGGACATGCTCTTCCCGTCCGTGCGCAACTGCGAGATCACCCGGGCCGCATACTACGGTGAGGGTGCCGGTAGTGTTAAAAATATTCGCATCCGAATGAGAACGAAAATCACCCGGCTGCCAGGAAAGACCCGCTTGCTCGTAAGCCCGCCGCAGCGAACCAAGGCGCTGGTCCTCCTCCGAATGCCGAAATCCGGGAGCCCAGAGCAGGTGCTGGTGTTCAAGGTGTACCAGCGGATGTGCAGTGGACACGCTTTTATGTGCCGTACGAATCAGCATCTCGATATCTTCGCGGGTCACGTCCGGAGACACATGAAAATCGATCAGCGCCTCACAATGCTCGGCAACGACAAAATAAGGCTCACCGCCGTGGATCTCGCGCGGGTTCACCGCAAGCTGCGAAGGGAAAGGAGGACTTTGACTCTGCCCGATGATCTTCATCATCCAGGCAAGCATGGCATTGATCGCATTACCTCCTGCCTCCGGCACTGCCGCGTGAGCACGTTGTCCTGTGCTGATCAGGCGCGTTTCCAGATATCCATAGTGAGCAGTGCAGGGAACCAGTGCGGTCGGCTCTCCGATAATGGTAAGCGGGGCTGACACGGTTTTTATCAGCTCCTGAGCGCCATCGCCAGATTCCTCTTCACCCACGACGAATGCCACCCCAATACCGTGTTTCATCGGTATACCGGCCTTAACAACTGCGATCAGTGCTTCGATAAGGGCAACGCATCCGCCCTTCATGTCCGCTGCTCCCAGGCCATATATGATATCGTCGTTTCGACGAGCACCATGGCCGCCTTCGTGCCACAGCCCGATGGTATCTACATGTCCCACGAGCAGCAATACCAGTGGTGACGGTCCCAGCTGGACAATCAGATTTGCCCGGGAATCATCACCGGTCGTCCACGGTACGGGCTGAAGCGTGTAGGGAACACCGGCTTTCTCAAGGGCAGCAGAGAAGACCTCAACAGCCTGTGACTCTGCAAAAGACGGGCTGTAACTGTTGATTGCCTCGATGAGCAGCGACGTGATCCGGTTTCGATCAATGGAGTCGAGAATCCGTGCAGTATCCTTTTTCATCATCACAGTCGAAGTTGAGGTGGAATGAGCTTCTTGTGATGTGCGATGTGCGTTATGAGATGTGTGATAAAGGATTTAGTGCTAAGCCAGTTCTTATATTCCACATCCCACATCGCATATCCCACATCCCAGATCAGCATCCTTGAACCTTGAATCACTTGAGTTAGCGCACAATCTTACCCGACCGGGGCACCGGCGCTTTTTTGCAGCGCGGCGCTGCCGTGGATGGTGTTTTCTTCTTTCCTCGCCGCCGGAGATATGCAGGATGGCTAGTAAGATTTTTAGACAAATAGACATGCCCGATCCGATCACCGAATCCGTGCTTGTCAAAAAAATCGAGAGCCTCGAGATTATCAATATCCGTATCGACAATCATCATTCGAGCACCATGCTCGATAAACTGCTGTGTCAGCTGATTGAGCAGCCGGGTGCCGATTCCGCAGCCCTTCAGCTCCTGCTCTACGCCGAACCAGATCAGCCAGCCGTAGGTCCAGGCGCTGCGCCTCTTTTCAATAAGTGAACCGAGAGCGAACCCGACAATTTTTCCATCAAGCTCAGCCACGAGACAGAACTCGCCATCCGAGGTAAAAATGTCCAGCATTTCATATTCATCCCAGGTTCGATACAGAGACGGCCATCGTTCAGCGGTAAAAAGCTTTTCTCCCAGACTATACACCAGAGGCAAGTCGTCCAGTTCCATTTCACGTAGTTCAAGCCCTTTGACTATCTTGCGCTCTCGGCGTCGATCTTTCGGTACGTCATCCATACTAGTCGTTTAATTCCTCCGTATAGTAAGTGAACACGCAGGTACCATACCTTGAGTACCCGGTCACGATCATAATAGCCCAAAAACCCTTTTCGTCAAGAGTCGCGCGTTCGGGTAAATAGCCTCGCGCTTGCAGAAAAAAGCGATATTTCGTATAGTGACTTACTATTAACAATCCCGCAATGCTACCCAAACATCCGCTGCAGCTGGAAGCAAAATTTCAAGTACTGTCATTCCCGCGCAGTCCCGC
>JAGOGO010000078.1 GCA_017996625.1 Deltaproteobacteria bacterium
GATATACAATCAGAAAACAATTATTGAATTGCTCCAACTCGGCTCGACTAACGAAGACGAGAAGCCGCGAGGGTTTAACCACTTTCACAATCCCATCAATAACAGTGGGCTTGATGATGAAGTGCTCTTTAAGTCATTCAGGGGGGAATCGAACCTGGACTGGGCGCGAGGGTATTCTGCTGCCGGCGATCTTGATGATTGCGAGCCGGGAGAAGAGTTTTTCGATGATTCAGAGTGCAACGCGTATTCCTGGAGGAAGGCGCGCGCATCGTTTTATCAGGCGCTCACCAGCAATAGTCAGCAGGAGCACGAAGAGTATTTTGCGTTGTTTTGCGAACAGCTTGGAAGGATTCTGCACCTTCTGGAAGATAGCAGTGTGCCGGCTCATACACGAAATGACTTCAAGGGACATCTTAGCTTCCGGGAACCAGGCGACTATTTTATTGATATAAGCGATCCTCTCACGATCATTACCGGCTGGTTTTCTAACCTGTATGAATACCGGGTAGAGAAAAACCCCACTCTGGTGACAGAGGCAACGGTTCCGCTTGGGTATATTCCGGATCTTGCGGAGTTCGATTCTATTGAAAAATTCTGGGACCAGGGAAAGAATACGGAGTGGTTTCCCAGTGAAACCGCACCTGATGGTGAAGTGTTGCATTGCGGACTTGCCGAGTATGCAAATACCAATTTTTTAAGCAAATGCTCAATGTTTCCGGAAAACTGCAATCCTGACGACAGGCACTTCTTTCCGTTTCCAAGGATGAACAGCGTAGAGCCTTTCAGCTGCGATAAGGCGCTGTACTTGCTAAAAACGGATGATGGCGACGCAGGATATCTGCTTGCAAGGGCAGAATACTGGTATCAGTTCCTTGTTGAACACGATACATACTTCGACACCTATTCCAGATATTATGGTTGTAAACTTGATAATGCAGTTCATGACGCGTATGCGAATCGTTTGATTCCCCGGACTATCGGCTACACCGCAGGCCTGATCAACTACTTTTTCCGGGGTACCATGGAGATAGCGCAGCCGGATGGTTTCTTCTATGGGTTTGAGGAGCTCACTCCTACGGCGGAGGACCCCGACCCGCAACGGCATCTTACACAAATCATGATGAAGGTCAGAAATTCTACCGGCGAGCAGGAAGGGCAGAATGGACAGGTAATCATACCGGCAGGAGAAGAGATGAGCGGGGGAAATATGGTGTGTGTAGCTCGTTACCGGCTGCCGAAAGACACCGGCGTGCAGTTTCCCTCCTGGGACGATTTTATGGTGGATCAGCATGCGAAGGTTCCATACAGCTATTCAATTTCTGCACCGCTGGATCAGAACATACCCACCCGGGAATTTCAGCAGTACACCTTTGATTTCACCATGCAACCTATTCCGGCCAATGTGTATGAGCTGGAGTTGCTGGTGGTGTACCGTGGACAGCTCGGGCAGGAGGAAGATGCCGTTGCAGTAGGCCGGGTGGATGTGTGCGAGCCGGCAACACTTGAAGTGAGCAACGTGACCGATTTCTTCGATCTGCTTGATGAACCGCTCTGCTCGGTTCCCGGTGATGACTTTGATGGCGATGGGGAGCCTGATTTTAGCTGTAGTCCGCTGAGCTATATCTTTGACCTTACCTTTTCCGATGAGCCCATTCCGGAGCCCCGGCCGGCTCATCCGCACATTTCCGTCACCCTGAACGGAGGAGAAATGAGGAGGTATCTCATACTTCAGGACCGCAGCGCCTTTTGGTGCCGGGTGTACAGGGAGCGCCTGCAGCCCCCTTCCACTCAGTGGACGCTGTGTCAGCTTACCGGGGTGCGCAATCAGGAATACCTGTCCGAAGAAGGTGTTGTAGAAAACGGCTATGATGTTCTGCAATCGCCAGTGGAATCGGTTACGGCATATCGGTTTTTCGCTCGAACGTATCTTCATCGGGATCGAAGAATGCATTATGCGTTCATAACGCCGACAATGAATCAGCTGGGCACGGAGTTGGTTCTCAGCGAGATGCTGGGCAGTCCTTACAGCATCAGCACCAATGAATGGGACCTTGGGCAGCATGCCGCGGCAGGGGCCGAAGAGAAGCTTCTCTCAAAAACGATTGTTTCCGATGATGCTGCCAACAGCCGCAACGCTGAAGGTGACGATTCTACGCCGGAGGATGTGTTCTGGAGCAAAAATGAAATTGTCCCGGCTCCCATTCTTGAGGAAGAGAGCATCGTGTACCTTGGCAATGATAGCAAAGAGATGATTCTGACCGATCAAGGGCTGAAAGGGAGGTGAGTATGGAAAAGCGAACAATCGTAATGACGATGGTGTGTCTGATAGTGTGCCTGAGCGCCGGGTCAGGAAATGGAATCGAAATGTTGCCGACCGACTATAAACCGATCGGAATAGGGTGCGATCCGCAGGGGAATGTGGTTGTCAGCAGTGTAGCGCGCAGCTTGAAACTGCGGGCAGATGTCAACGCTGACGCCGGCGAGTACTTCGTTGATGATTCTGAGGGGAAGCATATCACGTTTGTCCACCACTTTAACGATGATCCCAGAATCCCGGTGCAGGCCCGAGTGAGCAAGGTGGATGCGGGAGGAAACGTCTATATAGCTGGTACTGCCGCTGTGGGTGAGGACACCAATGATGATTTCGCTCTGGTGAAATATAATGAACAGGGACAACACCAATGGTCGGCATATTATGACGGTCCTGCTCATCTAAGTGATATGATCGATGCCATTGCTTTTGACGCGAACGGAAATGTATACGTTGCCGGTGCGAGCGGTAACCCGCAAACGTACCCTGACATCGTCACTATCAAATACGGTTCCGGAGGCAGCCGGGAATGGATCAGCCGCTATGACAATGCTAGCACCGGAGGAGCGTCGGTAGGCGATTATCCTTTGAAAATAACTGTTGATGGTCTGGGGAATGTATATGTTTTGGGAGCAAGCGATCTGTACAACTATGTGGTCGATAATGTGCACTACGACACACAGGTAGGATATATCCGAAAGTACTTTGTAATCAAATATTCTCCGGATGGAGTTGAGGAATGGCAGCAATGGTTCCCGGGAGATCAAGCAATCGCCATAGCAACCGATTCGGCAAACAACCTGTTTGTTGCTGGGACGACAGATTTAGATGTAATTCTGGTGCGGTTTGATGCTAACGGCAATGGTGAGTCGCATAGTGTAAAGCGGTATGAAACTATCGGTTATGCCGAAATGGCACGGGATATGATCATTGATGGTAATGACAATATTCATATCGCGGGCATTGCCTATCGGGGTGGTACCAATTATGATTGTCTGGTCATCACCTATGACAGAAACGGATCTCTCCTAGGCGACCCGGTCAAGTATGATAGCGGTGTGGGCCGCTACGACTCACCACGGCAACTTGCCCTCAGCAGCAGCGGGAGTCTGTATGTGAGTGGATCGAGCTACGGAGAAAAAAACTACGATATCGCAACGGCATGCATCGGCGGCAGCAGTGCCCGGTACGATAGCAAGGATCATATGCCTGAGGCACCGAGCACTGCTCTTAAAAATGACATACTCCATGATCTGGTAAAGGTGACGAGTGTTGATAGCGCAGGCAACATCATTGTCTACGGGGTTACGGTGCTGGCAGACCGACATCAAAACGGGACAGAGCCGGCAACATACACGTACCGGTTCTCAGAAGTAGTGGTGAAGTATAGCGCTTCCATGAGCGAACTGTGGTCGGTCAGAGTAGCCGAGGTACTAGAAGGGTATTAACATTTGAGAAGATGCCTGTGGAAGCTGGAGCGTTCATTCGTTCTGCACCTCGTAAGACAGGAGGTTGAATTATGCATGATCCTATACGAGACACAAGGCCCATGGCGCCGGCCTGTGTATTGCTGATGGTGATGTGTCTGGCAGCGAGTTCTTCCTGTGAGAGAACCGGTTATCCAGTGAAATCTTCTACAGCAGTGGTGATCGACAGCTGGAGCGGCGACCCCATTGAAGGCGCGGTAGCGATAGCAATCTGGCGGAAGTGGAAGGAGAAGAAGGCATTTTGGGAGGATGCGAGTATGGAGGCATGTCGCATCGAAGAAGCTGTATCTGACAAAGAAGGAAAAATCACCATCGATAGTTTTTGGGATTGGAAAATGTTCAAGGCTAACAGGCCGCATCTGACAGTGTATAAGCCCGGATACGTGTGTTGGGATCAGGATCTGATTTTCCCTTCAAGAGAGGAGCGCACAGATTTTAGTAAGAAAAGCCGGATAGTAAGGCTGGAAAAGTGGAAAGAGGGATATTCGTATGATGATCATAGCGCTTTCATGCAACGTTGTACAAAAGGCGAAGATATTGTGATGCTAGCAAAAAGCTCTTTCGAAAAGTCTCGTTTCTCGGGTCGGACCAAGACAAGTAGTTGTGATGAATGAAGAAAGTGGACCGAAACAGGACTTTTTTGAGCCTTAGGAGTGTGTTTTTGCCCCTGAAAACCTCACTCTAGGATGGATGAGTATGCCGAGAGCAAATAGGCATCACCTCCCTGGATGTGTCTGGCACATCACTCATCGGTGCCATAAGAGAGAATATCTTCTGCGATTTGCACGAGATCGGCGCCGCTACCTCCAGTGGCTCTTTGAAGCGAAGAAGCGCTATGGATTAAGCATTCTCAATTACACAGTGACCTCCAATCATGTTCATCTCCTTATCCGAGATACTGCTGATGAAGATGCAATAGCACGGTCCATCCAACTGGCTGCAGGAAGAACCGGGCAGGAGTTCAATCGGAGGAAGCATCGCAACGGTGCATCCTGGGAAGATCGCTATCATGCGACTGCTGTTGACACAGACGAGCACCTGATGCGATGTCTGGCCTACATTGATCTCAACATGGTTCGAGCTGGAGCTGTTGCACATCCATCCGAGTGGATATGGGCAGGGTATAATGAGATCCAATCGCCTCGAGAACGGTATAGCCTCATTGATTATAATGGATTAAAGGATTTGCTCAATTGCAGCACCATGGACCAGCTCGCTGCTGCGTATCAAGGGTGGATTGAGGAAAGTCTCAAGGAAGGAGTGCCTTCCAGAGACAAGAGGTGGACAGAAAGCATCGCAGTTGGAACCGAGAGCTTTGTTAGGGCTGTGAAGGAAAGGCTCGGGATCAAAGCAAAGGGGCGTGAAGTGACTGGGGATCAAGGAAGCTATGAACTGAAGGAATCTGCAGCTCCTTACAAGGGCATTTTAGGGCATGAAAATGCAGTTCTAAGGCTTCAAAATGAGTACTTTAGGCAAGATATGCCATAACTATCACTAGCATACCGTGGTCCGACCCCGGAGAATAGAAACTATTTACCCTTGAATAGCCTCATCGACCGTGATATCGTATTACAAAACAATATCGATGAGGGTTCGGTATGAATACTGTGATAATATCACCCAAGTATCAAATCGTTATTCCAAAAAAGATCAGAGAAGCATTGCACCTTCGACCTGGCCAAGAAATGCAGATTCTGGAATATAATGGCCGAATCGAGCTCATTCCCGAACGGGATATTAAGGAACTCCGTGGTTTTCTGAAGGGCATACGTACGGACTTCGAGCGAGAGGCGGACCGGGTATGAATATTGTTGATTCTTCAGGTTGGCTCGCATATTTTGCGGATGAACCGAATGCTAAAGTCTTCATGGCTCCGTTGAAGGAGCCATCTTCGCTTGTAGTTCCAACCATTACGCTATACGAGGTCTTCAAGGTCGTTCTTCGCGAGTCTACTGAGAATGATGCACTGCAAGCAGTGGCTGCTATGAGAAAAGGAACGGTGGTGGATCTGACAACTACAATCGCCATTGCTGCATCAAGACTGAGCATGGAACATAATCTGCCGATGGCCGGCAGCATCATTCTCGCAACCGCAAAAGAATACAGTGCTATAATCTGGACTCAGGACACAGATTTTCAGAATATACCGGGAGTGAAATATTCTCCGAAACAATGAGGGCTTCATATCTCAGTATGGCTTTCCTGAAACCAGCTACGGTACTGATTAACAAGCCGGGAAAAGGGAGGGGTAAGGGAATGTCCTTCGCAGGTGCGTGGATAGACCTCGTCTACAAGACAGCCACGGGAAGTTGGAAAATAAGTCATAACAACAGGCCCGTACCGATTCGCCCGGAACCCTATGCTCTCAGGGTTATTCATGCAGCTTTTTGGCCTTGGTATTGCGCTGGGCTCCCTGTCGCTGGTGTTTATTTTTACGCCCCTCTTTGTCATCATGAATGTATGGGAGCTGAAAAATGTTGAAGAGCCGGAATTAGTGAAGCGACTCGGCCGGGACTATATTGAGTATAAGGAGCGGGTACCCATGTTTTTCCCCTTTCGGGTAAGGTACAGCAGACCGGATGGACTAAAGCGGAATCCGGAACGATCAGGAAATCGTTAGCTTCCGCCATGCACGCATGCGTGACTCCGCAGGTGCTATCCGCTGTATAGTCATTGTCGTTGAGAAAACGTCAGGTCATTGTAAGGAAAGCGCCAACATCAAATATAAGGTATACGTCTTGATAACAGGAGAAATTATAAGATGGTGACTGCACGCAAATTCATCCTTTATCTTATTCGCTGGCAGTTGAGCACGCCGATATTGTGGCTCGTGGTTAGGAACATGGGCACCGGTATCTGGGCTACGATCATGGCCAATCTCATCGGCGGTGCGATATTCTTCTGGGTAGACAGGTTCATTTTCACCAGTTACGCCGTCGAGGTATGGCAGTTCAAGGAGAAAGGGACCTGCGACCGGTGTGGTAAACAGGAAAGCCTCTGGCGACTCGTCAAGGCCCCTAACTACGACAAGCGCGACTCAAATCCCGTGTTTTTATGTGCAGCCTGCTCTAAAGTTAAAACCGACGAATTGCGCAGCAACGGTATCAAGATACGCGGTAAGAGCCTCTAGTCATGTGGGTTGGATTGAGCCACTGCAGGCGGCAAACCCGCCAAAGGCTCCCATTCCTGATGGTGTGTTTCGCTCCGCTCATCCTACCCTACGCTACTGTCGTCCTAAAATCCGCTTGACCGGCCGAGGTGTGGGACGAAGAATCTGGCCCGCCATCTCTTATTAGCGCGAATTCCTTCTACAATTTGCCAAAGATCGGCGCTGCTAGCTCCGGTGGCTGATTTTCTGGCAATTACTTCAATCAATAACCTTGCCAGCCGAATTGTGACGGAAGAGAAAAAACTTTACATCCTGTCGATGCTGCTATAGCATTATTTAAGACCCATGTTCTTTGTTATTGTCGGTATCTCTCAGGAGGAGGAGACCGCCGTGAACCGGCAGAACCACGATCATGCCTATCCGGGATGGAAGCACACACAATCGCTTCAGTCCATCCCCCTGCCATCAAGCCTCTTAACCAGCATCCATCCGCTGTCCAGGCGGCACTCCTTGTATCCAGATCCTGAACGTCTATTTTGTTTGCCATATGGAAGAAGGTGGCGCGTGCGCACAGACCAGAAACTCACCTGACCATGGGCGAGGAGTGTATACGCCCTGCTGGGCGTGAGCATTATTCACGGGGAGGAGGTTGATGATTGGATTAAACATGTTGCCGTGTGTACAAATCATAGTAGTATTGTTTGCTTGCTTTGTGTGGGGTGAGACTGGAGCAGCTGTCTATTATGTTGATAGGGTGAATGGAAATGATGATAACAGATATCATGATGGTTCCATTAATGATCCATGGGCTCGGTGTCCGGGAATGGCAGATTATACAGGAACGGCTACATTGGCAGCGGGTGATACTGTTTTTTTTAGAAGGAATCAGGTGTGGAGTGGTGGGGCAGATAAAAGCGAGTATTTTAATCTCACTGGTGGCGTGACGTATGACGGCGGCAGCTGGGGTATGGGAAATCGCGCAAAGCTTCAGCTTTCGGGCAATCTTGCTTCCTATATTAGCAATAATACAACGTACCGCGATAACCCGGTGGTGCGTTTGCTTTCTGACAATGATGTTTTTGAAACGGTATTCAGTAATTTTGAAATCGACTGCAATGGCTATGATGGTAGTGGAATATGGATTAACCGTCCAAGCAAGAGGGACCTTGTTGGTGCAACAAAATGGATCCGAAATGTTTCAATTTATAACAGTTCTACGGTTCATAATGGCGGAGACGGGATCAGGATTGGCGCTCGCGACGGCTTTGATGTCGAGAATGTTGTTGTCTACCATTGTCAGATCTATACCATGTCTTCCAATGGGATTGTTGTGTATGAACAGTATGGTGGAGGTACAGCACATATAGGCCATGTCGCTATTCGTGATAACGACATCTATAATGTCGGACGCGGTACAGGCACAGGAATCAATGGTTCACCGGTCTGGAGTCAGGGTGTAAAGATCAAAAACAATGTGAACGATATCAGGGTTGAGCATAACGCCATTCATGGTATTACGGATAATGATGCCGGTCATGCCATAATGGTTCAGGCAGATTCGGGTACTAGAGCTCCCGATCTTGTGGTGATTCGGTATAACCTTATTTTTGATAACCTCCATAGGGGAATCACCATTCTGGATATTAATGATCCAGGCAATACGTCTGATGTTGATATCTATGGTAATATACTTTTTAACAATGGCTTAAATGCGATCCACCTTGAGTCTACGTTGGGCAAGACAATTACTGTAAGGATTTACAATAATACATGCTTTGAAAACGGGAGAGCCGCCACAGGTGAAATCTTTGTTGCTGATTCATCAGCTGTCTTCAATCCTTTTGAACTTAAGGACAATATTCTTTATGCGTTGCCGAGCAAGTATGCTTTTTATAGCCAAACAGAGGGCCGACTGACAAGTCATGCTCATAATACATACTACCATAGTAGCTTTTCCGACGTTGTACAAGACGGCAGAAACACCTATACCACATCACTCATTGCAGACTGGGAAACTACGGCATTGGGGTCTGATCCAGGTTTTCAGGATAGCAGCTCACCTCCGTCCGGTTTCACCGGAACATACCTGGCAGATCTTCGCCCCAATACTGAAGGGTTTAACCTCAGCAGTACTTCTTCTGCAAAGGATTCGGGCGCTTTTTTGTCTTCACCATATAGTACCAGCATCAATAGTGTCAATCGGCCCCAGGGTTCTGGCTGGGATCGTGGCGCCTATGAGTATAATGAACAGCAAGTGATTCAGGGAACTCGCCTATTTTTCATTTTAGCTCCGCCATTTTTAGGCAGGGAGTAGGAATAACCAGGGAAAGGCTTTGATCCTGGGACACAGGAAAAGTAGTGATGTTGTTTGATATCAATCAAAGTGCACTGTGTTGTCCAACTCTCAGATCTCGATGTATAGTAGTTTCGCTGTAGAGCAGTAACGCTCCAGGGCAGGAACGATAATGGCATCCGGCGGAGTGCCAGCCGCTTCGCATCTGCCAATGTGCTGAGGGCGTTTTATGCACAGGCCGCAGGCACTGCAGTTGATTGGATGAAGAGACATGAGATTACACGATACGTTCTACGAATTGGTTTCCACCTCCTTTGGAACAATGGGTATTATCTGGTGGCAGACAACGGATGGACCGCGAGTTCGCGAAACTCTTCTCGAGCGAGGACCGCGGTCAACAGTGGAAGTCATCCGGCGGCGCTATCCGGACACGCATCGGCTGTCGTCTCCGGCAATTGCCGAGCTTGGCGATAACGTACGACGTTTTCTGGGAGGTGAGGCAGTAGTCTTTGATTTGAAAATAATTGCTCTCGAATTATGCGGAGAATTTCAGCGAAACGTATTACTGGCTGAATACGGGATACCGCGAGGCTGGGTCAGCACGTATGGCAGGATAGCCAAGCATATAGGGATAGCAGGCAGCAGCCGTGCTGTTGGGACGGCTTTGGCGAAGAATCCGTTTCCGATCATTATTCCTTGTCATCGAGCGGTAAGGGCGAATGGAGCACTAGGTGGATATCAAGGCGGAATCGGAATGAAACGTGCGCTGCTGGAAATGGAAGGCGTAGAATTCGCCGGGGACAAAGTACTGATGCTGAGGGTGTACTATTGAGTCAGAAGAATCAGGAGACATTCTCCAAGCTATCAATTAAAGGCTAAAGAGGATGGCGCAGCAGTATGGCACGATAAACGCGATCGGATGCTCCCGGAACGCTGCATCCATTTTGGAGTATAGGGCCGGGAGTGGCAATGGCAGCGGTGAATCAGAGTGCAGACGCAGGCACATTGCCGTAGCGATGGTACGTGAACGAAGGAAAGACTGAGCAGAAGAACTGATTGAACCAAAAACGTCCTTCCAGCACTTCCTGGCGAGAGATACACCCGCCGGATTTCCATGATGAAGCACCCCGGCGGAGCTGCAGAGAACGAGCGCTCTGGCCGCCGGCCCATTTAGCCGAAGAAAAAATTCTTTACATCGCACCCGCCGTGCAGTAAAATCCTATGAAATCTATATTTTTTTGTTCCCGGGTGCTCTACCGGAGGAGAAAACCGCCATGAACCGGCAGAACCACAATCTTACCTTCACGGGTGGAAGCCCACGCGTTTGTTTCAATCCACCTCCCTGCCAGCAAACCTCATTATCAGAACATATCCGCTGTCTCAGCGGCATTCCTTTGGTCCGAATTTCGTATATCGGTCTCTCAGACTCATGTGAAGAAGCTGGAGCTTGCCGACTAACCGGCAATCTTATACGGCAAACTTCATGAAGTAAAATTTACTACAAGGATGTAAATATATTTTCTGTCCGGAGCCGCTTCGGTTTTCTCCTGCTTTCATCGGAATCCTGAATGTGTCATTCACGAGAAAGATGATTTATGGAAAAAAACTGTAGCCGCTGTCTGTGGCCTTTACTGTGAGGCGTGTTTGCGGTTCATTGCGATCGATGAAGAGCCTGAGAGACTGAAAATACCAACAAGCGATCGAGCAATTTGTAAAGAGCAGACGATGGATAACGGGGCGTTGCACCAGGCCTGGCAAAGCAGCGCCTTGCCGATGGCCACTGCGTAAGTTATCGTACATATAGTTAGTGGAAATTTGGAGGCACAATGATCATCCGAAATGAAACCAATTCAGATGTAGGAGCAATAGCCGAAGTCACCAAAGCTGCCTTTAAGAACCTTCTCATAAGCAATCACACGGAGCAATTCATTGTACCGGCATTGCGGCAAGCAAATGCGCTGACTCTCTCGCTGGTGGCAGAGCGCGACGGACAGGTGGTGGGCCATATCGCCTTCTCGCCGGTGACGATTTCCGACCGCACTCCCGACTGGCATGGCCTTGGCCCGATGGCGGTGTTGCCTGAGTACCAGAGGCAAGGTATCGGGAAGAGACTTATCCAGGAAGGATTATACCTGCTGAAATCCCAAGGCAGCAAAGGGTGTATCATGGTAGGAGATCCTCTCTACTATCAGCGGTTCGGCTTTAGAAATGTTCCCGGTTTAATCCATAACGGTGTTCCCGAGGAAGCACTTCTTGCCATACCATTTGCCAAAACAGTACCTCAAGGAATCGTCATATTTCATGAAGGGTTTTTAACAGATGGGTGTCCTCCGTTTTGGCTGCGGTCCGGCGGCGGACCAGGGTGAGGATAGGTTTATGGAATGGCGTTGAAGTAATAATCGGAAGAATAGGGGGTTGTCCACTGGATATACGAACTGGCCGAGCAGGCGTTAGTTAATCCAGTGAACAACGTTCCCCAGCTCATTGTATAAGATGAGGAAGAAGAATGTTTGAGGAGTTGGAGAAGATTAACGAACGGCCCGAACCGTTCCAATTCTATACAGCAAGCGATCTGTGGACCGATGAACACACGTCAAAGCAAATGCTTTCGTTCCACCTTAACGAGGCCATCGACGTTTCTTCGCGAAGACCGGAATTTATCAACCAATCAGTTGAATGGATCGCGTCTGAGTTCCAAATCGGCAAGGGCGCCACGATAGCTGATTTTGGTTGTGGCCCTGGATTGTATACAGAACGCTTGGCGAAACGCGGAGCAAAAGTGACCGGCATCGATTTCTCAAAAAGGTCAATCGAGCATGCAAAGGAAAGTGCAGCCCGAGAGCATTTGGATATCAACTACGTACATCAGAATTACCTGGAATTCGAAACAGAAGATCGATTCGATCTCATTCTGATGATCATGTGCGATTTCTGCGCCCTCAGCCCAACACAGAGAAAACGGATTTTAAACAAGTTCCATAAGATCCTAAAACCGAGCGGTTCGGTCCTTCTCGATGTGTATTCCCTGTCGGCATTTGAACAAAGGGAAGAGGCTGCGACATATGAGGTGAACTTGCTCAATGGATTCTGGTCGCCAAACAAGTATTATGGCTTTTTGAATACTTTTAAGTACGGTGAAGAGAAGGTGCTACTGGACAAGTACACAATAATTGAGTCTGAGCGCACCAGACAGGTATACAACTGGCTGCAATGTTTTGCACCGGAGAAGCTGGAGCGGGAGTTCATGGAGGAAGGGTTTTCCATTGAGAATCTTTATTCAAATGTCGCGGGAGCCGCGTACGATCGGAAATCATACGAGTTTGCAGTCATCGCTCGGAGAGCGTAGGAGGAGAGGGGACGCTCATTGCATTATTGAATTCCAGTGTGCAATTCACTGATGTGGGAGAGCATTACACTATGTGTGAGTGGAAGCATGAACAGCGTTGGTAGGGCGTAGAATAGGAGCCGGGAATTTGGCAACTGATGGTGAGCAATGCAGCGAAGCGAGGCCGGCTCTGGCACAGGAGAGAGGGTATCGATTGGACGAATGAGGATCTGGCTGGTAGTAGTGACCGCGAGAAATACGATAA
>JAGOGO010000079.1 GCA_017996625.1 Deltaproteobacteria bacterium
CTGGGTATGGCTTCAACTAAATATGGCCGGCCGTGGGATGAGTTCAACACGTGGGATCTCGATCGGGTACTGGCGGCGCAGGCAGCGGCAGGAGCATTCTACGACCGTTGTGTGGAGGCGTGTGGAGGTACGGTGAGCTGCCGTGAGTTAACCGGCATGGCGATAAAGGGGCCGGATGATATCATGAAGTTTGTGGAGAGTCCGAACTTTGAAACCTGCTGCCGCAACTGCGGCAATATCGCCAGAATGGTGGTCGAGACGCTTCTGGGAGAAGACTAAGACCGGCGCGTATTCGAGAAGGCACCAGGCCCATGAATGTGCAGTGTGACCTGATCCGTATTGTTTGATGCCAAGCGGAACGGTACTGCAGCCTCTTAGCCAAAGGGTGGGATTTTGCCGAAAACTATTGAGGGGAACATGATAGCTGATGATATTTGCCGCCATATCCGTACCCAGTATCCGGAACAACGAATTGCCGACGTCCGCATTGGTCTGGGGTACACTGCGGTTCTGTTGGAAGATGGCAATGCCGGCGTGGCATATACTTTTAAGGAGAATCTCTCTGAGGGCTGCAGCATTTTTATTGGCATGAGGCCGCTGGTAGGAAAATCGACTCATGATCTTCTCGGCTATATGGGCAGCGCACGCTTGATCGAGTCATCAGTAGGGGTAGCGGTTGCCAACGCGCTGGTAAACCGTGATGTAGGAAACGCAGGAGATACCCTTAGTGTGCTGGAACTTCGGAAAGAAGACCGCGTCGGCATGGTGGGATTCTTTGGTCCCTTGATACCTGCGCTCAAGAAAACGGTGAAGGAGTTGCTTATCTTTGAAAAGGTGGTTCAGCGCGCCCCAGGATTATTTCCTTCGGAACTGGCACAGAAGGAACTGCCGAACTGCGATGTTGCTTTGATTACCTCGACATCCTTGATAAACGGAACAATCGACTCCCTCCTTGCTGCTGCCGCTCAATGCCGCGAGGTCGTGTTGCTCGGCGCTTCCACCCTTCTTCTTCCCTGTATCTTCTCCTCCCATCACGTTACACTTCTTTCCGGCGTTGTCATCACTGACCCGGCAGGCATTGTTCGAATCGTGAGTGAAGGAGGAGGCATGCGGTTCTTCAAAGGTTACATCACCAAGGCTAACTTCAGGATCAACGCCTTTACAGCAGAGACCGGAGAATAAAGGAAGCCAGCATGTAATCTGATGGAGTCGTAAAAAGCGCCAGTAAGCCGCGTTGCGGCAGCCTATGAGCAACGAACTTGATAAATTCGAGAGCACGGGCATAATACGGGCCGACGTATCAGGCACCGTATGCCGTAGAGACAGTGATGCTTCGTGCTCGTTAAAAAGCGTGGCAAGGAAGGATACGGCACTATCATTGGTGAGATCGATCCCGTTTGGAAGTTTGTAAAGCACCGTACCCTTCCGGCCTGATGCGTCCTCATTTTACCTGAAGGAGGATGCAATGAGCAATAAAGGAAAACGCACACGTAAAAAATACACAACGATGGACACTTCCCTTTTGCAACAACTCAATATCAATGCCGCTGGCATCGATATCGGATCAGAATGCCACTACGTGGCCGTTCCTCCGGGACGAGACCCCGAAGGACAGGACGTTCGCCATTTTTCCACCTTTACCGCAGATCTTCACACGATAGCCGATTGGCTTCATGTCTGCGGCATCGACACCGTGGCCATGGAGTCGACCGGCATATACTGGATCGCCTTATTTGAGGTTCTGGAGTCGCGAGGCTTTGACGTGCGCTTGGTCAATCCACGCGCAATCAAGAATGCTCCCGGCCGAAAAACCGATGTGCTTGATTGCCAATGGATTCAGCAGCTTCACACCTACGGGTTGCTGCAGAGCGCGTTTCGTCCGCAGCAGCAAATCTGCGAACTCAGAGCCTATATGCGCCAGCGAGCAATGTTGATAGCGTATGCCTCTCACCATGTGCAGCATATGCAAAAAGCGCTCGAACAGATGAATATCAAACTTGACCGGGTTCTCAACGACATTACCGGCCTTACCGGAATGAACATTATTCGGGCAATCATCGGCGGTGAACGCAACCCGCTGCGGCTTGCCGCTATGCGAAATGCCCGCTGCACTCATACTGAAGCAGATATCGCTAAAGCCTTAGAAGGCACGTGGCGATCCGAACATATTTTTGCCTTAAAGCAAGCGGTGGAACTGTACGATTTTTACCAAAAGCACATCATTGAATGTGAATCCCGCATTGAACGGCATCTTGAAAACTTTGATGACCGCAGCACGGCAAGCACCTTAGAACACCCTTCGGGCAAGTCTGACGGCTCCACCTGCAAGCCATTGCATTTTGATGCTCGAGGCTCCTTGCGGCGCATGACTGGGGTTGATCTTACCCGCATTGACGGCATTGCAGCTCCCACGGCGCTAACGATAATCGGCGAAATTGGAATCGATATGTCGCCGTGGCCCACGGTAAAGCACTTTACCTCATGGCTGGGCCTGTGTCCTGGGAGCAAGGTGTCGGGAGGAAAGCGCTTAAGCAGTAAAACAAAACCTTCTGCTAACCGTGCTGCTCACGCCTTCCGCCTTGCTGCTTATAGCCTGCAGCGAAGCAAGAGCGCTATCGGTGCATTCTTGCGCAGAAAGAAATCTCACTTGGGGGCGCCTAAAGCCATTACCGCCACAGCGCACAAAATAGCTCGTATCTTTTATACCATGCTCAAATATGGCACCGTATACGTTGATCGTGGCCAAGACTATTACGAGCAACGCTATCAGCAGCGAGTGATCGCAAACCTAAAACGCAAAGCAAAACAATTTGGCTTCGAGCTTATAAATATCAAAGAACATGAGCAACTTATACAACCTGCAACATCTTAAGTTCGTTGGAAGGATCAACCCCACACGAGTTCACCTGAACACAGTAAGCCGGCCACCTGCAGAAGAATACGCCGCTTCAGTCAACCAAGAGAAGCTGAAGAAGTTCGCAGCCCTGTTTACACCTGAGGCAGAGGTTATCTCCGATTCTTGCATTAATCATCAACCTCCTGCATTTAAGCACGACTATGGAGATGTATTACGCCTGCTGCAGCGACGTCCATGCACTATCCATGACGTTTCCACGGGACTGGGCCTGCATGACAATGAAGTGATTAAGTGTCTGGAGGAGCTGCAAACCCAGGGGTTACTGACGTGGGCGTGGGTAAAAGGCGAGTGCTTCTACCGTTGCCAGCCGAATGCTGTTTCGTAGGTAAATACGTGTAAGACTTCCAGAGTACAGACCGTCCAACAGCTCCGATACCCGCATGAGCAGGAAAGGAGATGTCTAGTGCGTCCGCAGCCCTTCTGATCTCAGTGTCTAGATGGGTTCAGTTCGGACAATGTTGACTAATCTGAATAAGGCTGCCAATTACACATGGAGGATTTGGTCATGGCGGAATTGATAGTATTTCACAGCGGCAACCCGGCCTGAATGAGCTGCAAAAAAGCTATCGGGATAGCTGAGGAAATGAAGAGAAAATATGGGGAGCGTTTGGAACTGAAAATTTATACGACAGATTCGAAAGAAGCAGAGGGCTATGAATTCAGGAGCTCAACGAATGTGTTATTTGAAAATAAGCTCGTGCCGCTTGATATTGCTCTTGACAGTGGCAAAACGAGTGTCTTTCTTTCGGAACGACTTGCCACTAAATAGGATACAAAATCAGACCATACTTTTGAGGTGAAACGGGGTGCAGTTATGGTACGAGAAGACCGAACCGGTCCTCAGGAGATGGAGGGCCAGGTGGCGGAAGAGGAATGAGACGCAGTCAAGGAAGCGGGTCCGGGCGGAGAACGGGACCGACAGGAGACTGCATGTGTTCTTCCTGTGGAGCCACGGCTCTCCACCAGCAAGGCACACCGTGCACACAGGTAAAATGCCCACGGTGTGGAGCAGCAATGACAAGAAAATAAACCTTCATCAGTTTCTTAATACCATCGATTCGATCATGGATGCCGGTTGCTCCCTCGATTGCGAAAAAAGGCAGCTCTGTGTCCATAAGGTGCGATGAGGTTTTTGAAATCTTTTTGAGGAGAGTGTTGCAGCCATGAAGATTACCTACAACTCCATCGGCATCATTCATAGTCCATTTAAAGACAGCAGGGAAATGCCCATCCAGTCCTGTGGTGCCTCCGGCATTCAGGGTACCGTCGAAGTGCTGCCGGAGTATGCTGAAGGGCTAAACGACCTCGAGGGCTTTTCTCATATCATTCTGATGTATCATTTCCATCTGGTAAAAGATATGAGGCTGACACTGATTCCCTTTTTGGATATCGAGCCTCACGGTGTGTTTGCCACCAGAGCCCCGACGCGTCCGAACCCTCTTGGCCTTTCAGTGGTAAAACTCTTGAGGCGCGAAGGAACCATCCTTTATATTGAAAATGTAGATATCATTGACGGTACCCCGCTGATTGATATCAAACCGTATGTGCCGGAGTTTGATAACCATCCGGCAGAGCGGGTCGGCTGGGTGGAAAAAGCAAAAGGGCGGGTCCAGGAAAAACGCTCAGACGATCGATTTCGCTAGGAGGCTCGGTGGAAAGGCACAGGTATGCTCCCGGTAGGGAACAACGATCTGAAGTGCAACCATTTGCTTGTCAATCCAAGATTCCCTTTACTAAAAGGGGATGCAGAGCCGGTCCGACAGCCTGCCGGAAAAGGTTTTTGTCATCCTGAGTCCGGCGCCGGCCGGGATCACGCTACACCCTTCGACGGAGTTTATCCTGAGCTTCGAGACGTCAATCACAAGAGAAAGGAACATGCTCATGCCTATGCTGCGCGAAACAGAACGAGTGGAGATCATCACGATTATCGACAACTACTGTAATGTGCTCCTCCCCTCAGATGAGCGGATTAGAAGATGCCTTCACTACCGGGATGGGTACTTTGTTCCATCCCTGGTTGCCGAACACGGCCTTTCACTTCTGATCCGGGTATTCAGCGAGGGCGAATCACATTCCGTGCTGCTGGATGCCGGGTGGTCGACAACTGGTGCGGCTTATAATCTCAAACAGCTTGAAGTTGATCCGGCTGAGATTGAAGCAGCGGTTCTCAGCCACGGCCACATGGATCATCACGGCGGCTTAATGAATATTGCGCATGAGCGCAAAGAACCTCTCCCCCTCGTGGTCCATCCGGATGTATTTCTGTCGAAACGCTATCTGGTAAATCCGGATGGAACAACTACGGCATTTCCCGTATTGTCCGAGCCATCGTTGCAGGAAGCGGGGCTACGTGTTATAAAGAGTCGCACATCCTCTTTGATTGTCTCAGGCCTGGTGATGGTAACCGGCGAAATCGTGCGGACTACTGATTTTGAACACGGGATGGCCAATGCCTACGCCGAGCGCAAGGGAAAGATTGAAAAAGACCACCTCCTGGATGATCAGGCCATAGTAATGTCGGTCCACGGCAAGGGACTGGTTGTGGTGACAGGATGCAGCCATGCGGGAATTATCAACACCATTCGCTACGCTCAGGTAATCACTGGAATCGAGAAGGTATATGCCATTGTCGGCGGATTTCATTTGAGCGGACCGGCGTTCGAGGCTGTGATCGGGAGGACTATCGCAGAATTGAAGCAGATCAATCCGGAAGTTGTGTGTCCAATGCACTGTACTGGCTGGAAGGCAACAACCGAAATGGCCCGGGAGATGCCCGCTCAGTTTCTGTTAAACAGTGTGGGAGCCACGTTGCTGCTTTAGTCGCTGCTCAAAGAAGATGTGCCATGTCTTCCAGTATCAAGGGTAAAGGAGTTGATATTCATGGATGAGAACAACCAGGATCAGAATGGCTTTGAGCGCTTGATAGCAAGCGTGCTGCAGCCGACTGAAGAAGATGATCCGGAGAGTGGCGGCCAAAGTCTCACCGTGCGCAACATGGGACAGATTGCAGATGCAGAAGGTCTTGGCAGATCTACTGGCAGCTGCGGCGACACCATGGAGATGTCGTTACGCATAAGGGATGACCGCATTATTGACAGCAAATTTCTTACCGAAGGCTGCATCATTACTGCAGTGGTAGGAAGTCTCGCTTCTGAACTGGCAAGAGGGAAGACCGTGCAGGAAGCCATGCGGCTTTGCCCAGAGGACATCATTTCTGCAGCAGGCGGTCTTCCTCCGGAGCATGATCACTGTGCCGACCTGGCGTGTAATACGCTCAAACAAGCCCTGATGGACTATCTCACTAACAAGCGCGAGCCTTGGAAAGCAGGGTACCGAAAATAATGAGTGAGAGCAAGGCAGTGCCGTACCTGTTCATGTGGTCGCTTAGTAGAGAGAAAGCAAGTTATGGCCTTATATCGATTCGGAGATCGGGTTCCACGGGTGGCGGAAGGCGCTTATGTGAGCGATTCGGCCCAGGTGATTGGCGACGTCAGCATTGGCAGTGATTGTTATGTAGGCCATGGTGCAATAGTGCGCGGGGATTAGGAAGCATCACCGTCGGTCCGGGAACAGCGATAGAAGAGAACGCGACCATACACATCCGGCCCAACGGCCACAGCTTTATTGGGACCAGGGTAACTATCGGCCATGGCGCCATCCTTCACTGTAATCGTGTTGACGATTTTGCCGTCATCGGGATGGGGGCAGTGTTGAGTTTTGACGTGGGAATCGGTGAATGGAGTATTGTGGGGGAAGGATGCGTTGTGCCGAGTGGGATGAGTGTGCCGGCGGGGAAAATCGTGGGGGGGTCCCCGGAACAGTTGCCGGAGATGTCCAGCAAAGCCATAAGGACTTCTGGCTCTATGGGAAACAGTTATATGTCGACCTTGCCCACCGGTATCCGAAGGAACTGCAAAGGATCGATTAGAGCTTATTCCTCCCCGGCGTGCAGAAGATCAGCCACCGCCTCCCTGCACGTTGGAAACTGAAAAACAAAGCCATGGCTGGTGAGAACATTAGGACGTACCCGCTGGCCTGTAAGGAAGACCTCTGAAAACTCTCCCAAAATGCTTCGCACTATCCATGCCGGTATGGTTGGAAGAAACGGCTTCTTTCTGAGCATGTCGTTGAGAATTGCAGACAGCTCACGGTTCTTGACCGGTTCTGGCGAGCTAACATTAACCGGGCCGCGGATGTCAGTATGTTCTAAGAGAAAAGCGATTGTACGGGACACGTCATTTTCGTGAATCCAGGAAAACCACTGCTCCCCGCTGCCCCAAGGAGTGTTGAGGTGGAGCCGGGCTTGCGTCCGCAGCTTCGGGAGAGCCCCGCCTGATCTGCCGAAAACAATGCCAAAGCGACAGAGAACAACTCTGATGCCCGCCTCTTCCGCCTTGAGTGCTGTTTCTTCCCATTGTGAGGCAACCCGAGCAAGAAAGGTGGTGCCTGCTTCAGCTTTTTCGTCGACAACATCATCCCCACAGGAACCATAATAGCCGACACCGGACGCATTAAAGAGAGCGCTCTTTTCCTGCGGCAACCGTCTCCTTATTGCATCAATGATATGCGCGGTGGAGAGCACTCTGCTTTCGAGAATCGATTTTCTCACCCGTTTAGTCCATCTCTGAAAGATGGGGGTTCCGGTAAGATTTATTACCACATCATGACCGGCGAGCTGCTCCTGCCAGTCCCCTTCTGTTGACGGATCACCCCTGATGACCCGAATGCCTGGGACAAGGCCTGCGGTCTTACCAGGATTACGAGCAAGTACGGTTACCTCGTGGCCCTGCCTGATGAAGGCCCTGCAGAGGCAGGTACCGAGAAATCCGGTTCCTCCGGCCAAAAAGACTTTCATCGCCTTCTCCTTCAAAAGCTCAGAGCGTTTTTTGCACTACCACACTCTTCTATGGTGCAGTATACTACGAAGTACGCCTATGAATCTGATCCCCTCCTTCCGTGTACAGATGGACGTCTTTGACGTTCTTTACCTTTCCTATCTCATCCCTGAGAAAAGGCTGCGGCCCGCTGTTCCCGACAGGATACCGTTCTCCATCATTTATAAGGACAAAACTATTATTTCTCTCGTCATCTTTCGGAGCAAAAACGTTACCTCTTCGATCTTCCCGCTTCTTCGTTTCTCCTATGATCAGGCAAATATCCGCACCTATGTTATTGATCCGGTAACCGGTAAGCATGCGGTTTTCTTCCTCAAAAGCGGTATCACCTCCCCGCTTGTCTCCTTTCTTACTGGAATTCTGAGTATTCCTTGGATCTCGATTGCTATGGGTGTTGATGTCCGCTATGAGAATGATCGCTTCGACCAGTACCGTGTCGAGGGCACCTGGGAGGAATCTTTCTCTATCGAATTAACGAGTGATCACGATTCCGTGCCCAATCTGGCACCTTTTCAGGATCTCGAGGAAGCAACCCATTTTATTACTGGTCCGGCTGTAGGCTGCTATGGGGCGTCAGAAAAGCTGATCCGCTTTGAGGTAAACCACTCGGCAATCAAAGCGTCACGAGGAAAACTCTCGACAATCCATTGCCCCATCCTTGTCAGTTCCGGGCTTCTTACTGACAAAGAACTAGTTAACCCTCAGAGTGCTCTGATTGCTCCTTATGGCCGTTTTACTGTTTTCATGCCACCGGCATTGTTATCTCTGCAATGAGAAGGAGGAACTATGCACCCAATCGTGACCGGCTTTATTTCAGGAGTGTTTTCCGGCATCATCATGGGCTTATCTTCCGATGTTCTTTTCCGCCTTCAAGTATTCAAATCCAGCCTCATTATAATTGATGGCTCCTTTTTCTTCCGGACGCTCCGTCTGAAAAACAATCCCTCACTCCTTTACGCCGCAGGCCTTTGCATCCATTTGATAACAAGCGGAATCTTCGGCAGCATCTATACCGCGGCATCGGTACTGCTGGGTTTCTACAGTCTTTCTTTCGGCTTGGTCATTTCTTATAGTGCGCTTCTGTGGCTGTCGATGCTTTTTGTCGCCCTACCCGTTTCCGGCCAAGGATTTCTCGGCAGGAAATCAGGCTCCCTGACCTGGCTCGAACAGCTCGTCCTCCACAGCATATTCGGGCTTTCGTATTATGCATGCCTGAGAGCCTTCCTGTAAGAATGTACCAAAGCCACTGAAGTCTCACCGACCGGTGGACTCGTCATCTCTCTGTCAGCATCCGGGTTCACCGTGATGACCGCAACAGCTGCTGAGAGTCAGAATCTTTTTCATGTTATTTTTAAAGAGAAGCCACATCTTTTTCGATAGCGGCATATTGACATGGAGATTGGTCAGAAACATGCCGACGGTGGGCCGGTTGTGCTTTTTATTATGTTCATGCATAATCTGTCTCTTCTATGCGGAAAATTTCCTGCCAATGTTCCTCTGAAATCGCTGACCACAAGGATATATCTCCGTCTGACATTTTCAAGATATTCACGCTTGCCTTGACGCACTCCGTGAAGGAACGAAAAAGCCCCCTTTGCTTATCCAAAGGAGGCTTCAGTATATTCACATCCATACAGCTGCGGCTTAGTTCTGCACGAGTTTATCCCCTGCAGCCTTGAGCTACTTTGGAGTGAGCTCTGTTCCGCAGCACAGGTCAATCAGCGTGGTGAGTGTCGACTCATCTTCTTTCCGGCGGTACACCATTTTCATCCCAGCCACGGAAACGGTAATAGGCCTTCACCATCATCTCCAGGTCTTCCTTCCTAATGACCGCCTTGTCCGGCCCGATTCCTTCCTTAAAAAACCGCTTGGGAATTGTGTCGTCTTTGCTGGTGATTCCTTCCTGAATATTGAACCGTCTGGTATCGTCGATGATAGTCGAAGCAATCTTCTTCAGGCCAGTTTGATCAAGTGACATGCCGGTGGCAGCATATATGAGCTGTCCGAGCTGGTCCCAGCCTGCCAGATCGCGATAGAAACGGCAGAGAATCAGGCTGTCCATCAGCACATACCGTTCCTCAGTATCCACAAAGACAGCTACCTTTTCATCGACTGACTGAGGGGTCAGATCACCTTGGATCTCCGCCCCGAACATGCTCGATCGTAAATGGCATGCGCCGCGATGCGAAGTGGCATACGCCAACGCCATTCCTTTCAGAATCCGCGGATCATATCCGGCCGGTTCCTGTCCTTTAACGTGCACTGCTAGATCTTCCAGGCCCCAGGTCTTGGCAGCATAGACAATACCCTCTGCCAGTACCGCACCAATTCCCTCCCGATGCACCATTTTTCTGAGCAGCTGAGCGATTGCATCGACGTCTCCGTAATTGATCTTTTCGGAGATTTTCCCTCGCTGAGAAGCCTCAATGGTGAATGCCGCCAGATTACCGGCAGTCATCGTGTCTATCCCCAGATTGTCGCAGAGGTCATTGAGATACATGATTTCTTCAAGGCTGTCAATCAGGCACAAGCCGCCGAAGGCAAAAATAGTTTCATACTCCGGCCCACCGATCTTGAGGCCCTGGTGTCGCCCCTGCGTCACTTCGGTAAGTTTTCCGCAGGCAATGAAGCAATGAGGACAAGCATGAGATTCGACCCTGCACCGTTCGAGCATCTTTTCGGCAGTGAGGTTCTCCCAACCGGCACAGGTTCCGGCTGACCAGTATTGTGCGGGAAAGGCACGCACCATATTAGTAAATGCGACGATCATTGCGGTGCCGAATTGTTTCAGGCTTCGCGCTTGGGCGTCTTCATCTTTTCGGGTGCCGAGCTCATCGTAGGAAGCGTTTACCATCTCGGGATAAGCAACCTCTCTGCTCTGTTTTCCATGGAAGACGAGGGCCTTGATCTTTTTCGAACCCAGAACGGCGCCGACACCGGTTCGACCACAAGAGCGCCAGTAATCATTCTCAATGAGAGCAAACCGCACCATATTTTCCCCGGCCGGACCGATGACCACTGCACCAGTCTCTTCGGCACCGATCTTCTCTCGCACCTGATCTTCAGTTTCATACGTACCTTTTCCCCAGAGGTCCGCGGCACTATGAAATCGAGCTCCTTCATCGGTTACTTCAATAAACACTGGCTCCGGACACGCACCTTCGATAATGATGGCGTCGTAGCCAGTTCGGCTCATGGGAATTGAAATGCTTCCGCCCGAGTAGGACTCGGAATATATCCGGGTGAGCGGTGACTTGGTGAATACTCCGTATCTGCTTGAACCCCACACCCGCGTATCGGTAACGCATCCGGCAGCGAAAATAATGCGGTTTTCCGGTGCAAAGGGATCTATGCCGGGAGGATTATTCTCAAGAAGAAGGTGAGTGGCCAATCCTTTACCACCGAGGTACTCACGACACACAGCATCTGCTACTGGCTCGATGACAAACGATTTAGTCGAAGCGTTGATGCGAAGAATTTTGTTGAAAAAACCTTTCATAGTGCTCGAATCTTACGCTGCCCGGATAGATACGTGATCAATAATCACGTTTGAGTCATTTACCGGGCATGAATTTTTTAGTGTTCTGCGACCCATGTGAGAGCGACGATAGCACAATTCTGTACGCTCATGAGGCTATACGGATATACGGATTACCCTAGCACACATCGCACATAAGAGGAAGCTTTGTCTCTGGGCGCCAAGCCTCATCGATATCTTTCACATCATAAACACCCTGCGTGAGATTAACGCGTATGTATTTTCCCATCCACCCGTGCACGCGGATGCAAACCGCTATTGAACCACAGGGGGTTTTGGAGAAACTAATAATGATAAGACCAACTATTAAAACAAAAATCTTGCCGATGTCAAAGTTTTTTCCAAAAATAAACATTTTTACAAAATCATAAAATCCGAGCCATGAAAAACCTGCTTGAATGGTACGGATGCGCTGTTTTAGTCTTCATGGAAAAAAGAATTTTACTCGCGAAACAAAACCAGGTCTAATTGTGCTTCCACCTGTTCAAGAGAGCCATCCGAGCAACTCCACTCCCTCTTCTTAAAAAATTAATAATCTTATCTACTTTTCGCGAACAGAAGTTGCCATTATCTGTCTTGAGATGAAACTCCTTCAAACTCTTCTCTGTCCGACCGAATCGGGATGGACTAAGACAGCAGGAATTTCCTTCGGGAAAATTATCTTAATTAGGAAAATCACTTGACAACTTTGGTTGTTTTGATACAAATACTTAGGTGCTATGACAGCATCAAGAAAAATGTGATTACTGTAAGACGTCCTGTTCTTGTTTGAATAGTACTCCACATAATATTTCCCCTCGTTAAGGTTCTTCGATCATACCTGAGGCTATGTACGGCGATATAGACTGTACCCGAGTATGATTACTAATCTGGAAGGGAGCGAGCTTACCCAACTCTAACCTTATCGGAGCTCACCGCTATGGAACGACTCGGTCAAAAAATCAGGGAACGCCGGAAGTTAAAGAGCTTAACTTTGCGGGAGCTTTCAGGTCTCCTCGGCATAAGTCCATCTACCCTGCACAAGATTGAGAAGGGAGTGCTCAGCCCCACCGTGATCTTGATGCTTGAGATCTGTCATGCTCTCGATACGCCGATCTACACTTTTGTTAGAGACAAAAAGAAAGTCTTTGTCCACATAAAAAAAGATGAGCAGAAGGAATTGACTGCCAATGGACTGGCGGTAAAACTGGTAGCTGACAACGGCTTGATCAGTGATGATATCAGCTTCAATATTGTAGGCTGTAAAAAAGGCGAAGGTCTCAAGAAACACACCTTCCCGAGTTACGTATTTTCTTACATACTCAGGGGTAAGATTCGAATTTCATTCAATAATGACGTGTACGAGGCTGATGCCGGTGATGCGGTTTACTATGATGGTTCCTTTCCTCACAAGACGGAGGCTCTGACTGATGCAGATTTG
>JAGOGO010000253.1 GCA_017996625.1 Deltaproteobacteria bacterium
GGCTATGCTAGCGTAAATAGAGGTATGCGTGATTCATGCTGGTGCGAAACCATTATCAGCGATGCCGCCAGGAATGATACGACAACGCAAGAAGGAGAACGCTTATGAAAAAATCAGCTCTTTTCGTAATCTTTTTGTTCTTGTGGATATCTTTTGGTTACGCTGGGCTTCTGGATGATGTCAAACAGCAGGCAGGCATTCTCGGCCAAGCGGCTGTTCCCGGGCAAGGGGGCGTTGACAATGATACTGCCGTATCCGGACTCAAGGAAGCGCTTGCCATTGGAACGGAAAACGCGGTGAAGTCGCTCTCCCAGATTGACGGATACTTCGGAAACAGCCTCGTCAAGATTCTTATGCCGGATAAGATACAAAATGTTGCCGACGTCCTCGGCAAGGCCGGTTTCCAGAAGCACGTGGATGACTTCGTGCTCAGCATGAATCGAGCTGCTGAAAAAGCTGCTCCGGAGGCAGCATCCATTTTCGGCGACGCGATCCGGCAGATGTCAGTTCAAGATGCCACGGGCATTGTGAACGGGGGCGATACTGCCGCAACCGACTACTTCAAAACGACCACCTCTGATCGCATTTATGGGGCATTCAAACCCATCATCTCCGCAAGCATTAATGAGGTAGGTGTCACCCAAGCCTACCAGGCGATGATGGGCAAGTATACGTCGTTGCCCTTCATGCCCTCGGCATCATCTCTCGACCTCGATCACTATGTTACCACCAAGGCGATGGACGGCCTTTTCCTGCAGATTGCTGCCGAGGAAAAGAATATCAGGACCAATCCAGCAGCCAGAGTGACCGATGTATTGAAGCGGGTGTTCGGTCAGTAGCCGCTTCTCTCGCTAGGAAGGTACTCATATCCATCGCCTGGAGCATTTTCCACCTGAGGAGGTTTTTAGGGAAGAGGACCGGATACCATGAACATTGCCGTTGATCCCGCTATGAGCGACTGGTGTCATGCCACAGAGGAAACGTTTACCAACCTGCTTCCCCAGGATTCCGGGCCGCTTAATCCGCTGGGAAAGATAAAGTTCCTGTTCCCTCGTATGAAACTTTACCTCGCGCAGGGGCGCGGAGCACGCGGAGAAAAAAAGATATATACATGTTCTTCCTTGCGCCCTCAGCCCTTCGGCGGAGCCTGCACTGAGCGGGTCGAAGTTCTCAAGGTAAACTCCGTCAGCGCGAGTTTTGTAGCCTGGGTAGAGCGAAGCGAAACCCGGGGATATGGTACGAGACGTGAACTCCCCAACCCCTCTTTGGAAAGAGGGGACTTGGACGTGTCATTTCGAAGGAGTGCCGCCTGAAGCGGGACGACTGAGAAATCTCTGCCCGGATTTTCTCGCTACGCTCGAAATGACAGGTGGGTCAGGGGAGTTCGGTCCCACAATCAATGCGTCTTATTTCCGCTTCGATCTACCTGGCCCCGGCCAGAGGCTTTCGCTAACACGTATGACGTCTATCTTCACGACATCCCGGCGAAAGGGCTTGTTTGTACGTTCTAACCGGGCCCATAGCTCTGGGTGCCTTATAGTATACATCCCACTGACTATACTGCCGGTATGGATCGCACAGCAGCATAGCTAGAGCTGACTTGGTATAAAGAAACGGTTAGACGATAGATAGGAAAACTATCGCCGTATGACCCGGTAGAGTATCAGAAGTACAATAGCCCCGCCGGTTGCCAGCAGGATACTCCCGATATTAAACCCTGTAACCGGGCCAAGGCCCAAGAAAGATCCGATAAATCCGCCGACAAAGGCACCCGCTATTCCCAGTAAGATAGTAACGATAATCCCTCCGGGATCATCACCAGGCATGATGAATTTTGCAAGCACACCAACGATCAACCCCATTACGATCCATGACAAAATTCCCACTGTCTACCTCCTTGCTCACTGTGCCCTGAATCTCGTTGCTCAAAGCTTGTTTCCCATGACTGCAAAGTCGTCTGTTGTAATCCTCGAGCAAACCGCAGCCGTGGGTGAGCTTCTATTTGGCGAATGCTTTCTTTACTATTCCGACAATTGCCATCAGGATCCCGCCGCCTACGCCGCCACTGGCAATGCTCCCGATAATGCTGTTAACATCCAGGCTCCCCCCAGCTGTTGCAACGCCAATCACACCAAGCAACTGACCGCCAAGGCCCCCACCGATAATCCCGGCAATCGAGTTTCCGACAACACCCAAAGACGATTCCTTCATCACTGAACCAGCCACATTCCCACCCACGGCACCGCTCACCAATTGAATAATCAAAGGTAACAGGTCCATAACAGTTCCTCCTTATCTGTTTGGGTTATATCATCTGGTGCAAATTTCATGCACCTGCCGGTTACGTCGATCGTTCTAATTGGCTGTTTCTGGAAATTCGCAGGGTCTCGGACTCGTTTCAGCACTAATAAATCAGTTTACCTGGAAGGTCACCTCTTTTGAGTCTTGAGCACCTGCCGTCATAATAGTGGTTATCACACGGTACGTTCCTTTTTCCGCTGTAGCTAGCAGATAGAGCGAAACGGATGTGCTGTAGGTTCCTCCTACGTGGGATACCGTTGTCTGTGGTTTTCCTACCAGCTCATTTTGGTACAGTATTTCCCGGACTTCAGTAACACTGATCTGCGCTTTGGGATCCGGCGCGAGCAAGGCGTAGGTTACACCGAGCCGCACTTCGTTACCAGGCTTGACGGCTGTGGGTTGGGTAAAAGCTTGCTCAATTCTTACCATAACTCCAGTTGTCGGTTCGTAACCGTAGATCTGAGCAGTCTCGTCCCTCGTTCCCTTTTGTC
>JAGOGO010000005.1 GCA_017996625.1 Deltaproteobacteria bacterium
GATGCAGCAGAGGTCATCCATTCCGATATCAAGAAAGGCTTTATCCGCGCCGAAGTGATTGCCTATGATGATCTCCTGGCCGAGGGGTCATATGCCGCCGCGAGAAGGAAAGGACTCGTCCGCCTGGAAGGAAAGACCTACAAGGTAGCGGACGGCGATATCATTAATTTCCGATTCAATGTGTAATACGCGTCTGGTCAAAGAGCCTGACTATAGAGTTCTTCCGGGTTCTCAGGTGCGATAGCGGAGGGGGTTTTGATGTTACCGATCCTTAACGCTCCCGGAATCCGCTTCCCTCCTTCATTGTTGGTACAGGGGCGCAAAAAAAAGAAAAAGGAGCCGCGGCCGTTTCCGCAACTCCTTGATTACAGTTATGGGCGGTATTGGGTTTGAACCAATGACTTCCACCGTGTGAGGATGGCACTCTCCCGCTGAGTTAACCGCCCGGGATTCGATGTTCTTTTTGTATCAACATTTTCTGAGCAATGCAAGTGTTTTTCTGGGCACTCTCCACGCACTATTCCCTTGACACTTTTTCTTCTAACCTTCTATAGTGAGAAAACTTAAAAGAGTTTTTCAAATCCGGCGACTCTTTCTAAACCTCATGGGGACCATCTATGATCAAAATCGGTATTATCGGCGGCTCAGGGTTCGATGATCCGCGCTTTCTCGACAACATCAGCGAAATCAAAAAGCACACGCCCTACGGCGACACATCTGATTTTATTATCACCGGTACCTGTCACGGTCGCGATGTCGTGATCATTCCCCGGCATGGGAAAGGGCACCGCATTCAACCATCACTGGTAAATTTCCGGGCTAACGTATGGGCTATGAAAGACCTGGGAGTGACCCACATCTTAGCCACCACTGCAGTCGGATCGCTGCGGGAAGAGATAAGACCCGGGCATCTGGTTTTTCCGGATCAGTTCATCGACCGCACGACCAATCGAAAATCGACTTTTTTTGAAGGCCACGAAGTCTGTCACATCTCCGTTGCTGATCCATTTTGCGAACGACTTCGCATTACGCTTGCGAAGGCTGCTCGAAATCTTGACCTTGATTATCACACGAAAGGAACCGTGATCACGATCGAAGGCCCGCGTTTTTCAACCCGAGCTGAAAGCCGCATGTACCAAGCCTGGGGCGCAGATGTGATCAATATGAGCACGGTGCCTGAAGTCGTTCTCGCCCGGGAGGCCGGAATCTGTTATGCCACCATCGCCATGAGCACCGATTACGACTGTTGGCACGAAAACGAGTGCGAAGTAACCTGGGATATGATCGCGCGCGTGATGAGCCGCAATGTCGAAAACGTCAAGAAGCTTCTGTTTGCTGCCATCCCTGTGGTCGATTTTGAAAAGTGTGCCTGCAAGGAAGCAATCAAGACAGCAATGGTCTAAGGTACTAGATCTCGCGGCGAGGACGCCGCTTCCACAAGGGTGAAGTGCAAGGTGCAAAGCTCAAGTATACGTCTTATGAGTCCTATATGTCGTATATTTCAGTCAACCTTTCTAGCACTCCTTCAATAATGCGAACGATCCGAGATCCTGCATTCCGCACGGTCATGATGATATCTTCAAGCGGCGCCGGGGCGAGCGTTTCAGGAATGTTCACATTGGAGATAACCGAGAGGCCGAGAACCTCCATTTGACCATGCACGGCAGCAATGACTTCGGGCACGGTAGACATTCCGACTGCATCGCCTCCGATCATCCGGAGAAAGCGTGTTTCAGCAGGGGTTTCCAATGAAGGTCCGGAAACTGCTACATACACCCCGATATGGAAAGGGATCTGTTGCCTGCCGGCGCTCTCTGCTGCACGGGTAATCAGGGAACGGCTGTAGGGCTGATGCATCGAAGGAAACCTCACTCCCAGGCTCTCAACATTGGGGCCGCGCAAGGGATTCTGCCCGATCAGATTGATGTGGTCAGAGATAATCATGATGTCGCCGGCCGAGTAGCTCGGATCAAGTCCGCCGGCAGCGTTGGTAACAATAAGGCTCTTTGCACCGATCATCTTCATCAGGCGAACGGGAAAAACAACGTCTGCGAGCGAATAACCCTCGTAATAATGCACCCGGCCCTGCAAAATGACGACTCGCTGGTGCCTCCAGGCGCCGAAGAGCAGATTGCCAAGGTGCGTCTCTACCGTAGCAAGAGGAAAATGCGGAATATCCCTATAGGGAATGATCACATCGGCGACAAAACCCTCGGCACAGG
This sequence comes from Deltaproteobacteria bacterium, assembly GCA_017996625.1. GTDB lineage: Bacteria > Desulfobacterota > WTBG01 > JAGOGO01 > JAGOGO01 > JAGOGO01. The sequence continues at coordinate 2,223 of JAGOGO010000005.1, forward strand.
ACGATAGCCCGGTACCGAGAACGATTGCCACTGTGGGTTCGAATGGTATTCGGCATCGAAGGTAATCGGCTGCTTCGAGCAGGGCTTCATCGATCGTCATCTGCGTCCCTTTTTATGATCAGTATTCGTCAGTTCAACACCTGCGATGACAGTCCCGGACACCCTCTCTGTACACTGGCGATGAAGAATTCATTGCTAAGAGGCCATCCATTTGGCATAATACACCAGCGGGACAAAAAAACATACACCTGCTTGCTGAGGGAGCCATGTCATTCGATGATGAGCTAAGGAAATACCGGGATGCCATCAACCGGATCGATGATCAAATGCTTGACCTCTTGTCTCAACGCGGTGAGCTGGTAAAACTGGTCTGGGCCTTCAAGGAAAAACACCAGGTCGAGCCGTACGTTGCCAGCCGAGAGAAAATGATTCACCAGCGACTTGAGAAGCTCAACCGCGGTCCTCTGAGCAATGAGAGCATCAAGACGATCTTTCAGGAAATCATGTCCGCTTGCCTGGCCTTGGAAAAACCTCTGAAAATTGCCTTCCTCGGCCCGGAGGCAACGTTTACTCACCAGGCGGCACTGAGCCATTTTGGTCAATCAGCGCAGTTTGTCGAGGTTTCCACTATTGGAGGAATCTTCGCTGAAGTTGAAAAAAAACAGTGTAGTTACGGTGTGGTTCCGGTCGAAAACTCCAATGAAGGCTCTGTTTACCAGACGCTCGATATGTTCATAGAGACCCCGCTCCGCATTTGTGGAGAAATCTCCCTGGTAATTTCTCTCTACCTCATGAGCAGCGCGGAGCGCATCAGCGATGTCAAGGTGATTTACTCTCATCCTCAGGCACTGGCGCAGTGCAGCCGTTGGCTTGCCAACAACCTTCCGGAAATACCGGTTCATTCAGCGCTGAGCACTGCGGTCGCTGCCCGGAAAGCAGCCGAGGAGGAAGGTGCAGCGGCAATTGCCAGCAAGCTGACCGCAACGCTATACAACCTTCATGTATTGAAGGAGAAAATTGAAGATTTCGCACAGAACTACACCCGATTTTGGGTTATCGGAGCACAGAGTCCTGAACGCAGCGGCCACGACAAGACCTCGATCATGTTCGCTATTAAAGATGAGTCCGGTGCTCTTTGCAGCGCCATCGGCCCGTTGTCGCAGCATGGCATCAACATGACCAAGATCGAATCCCGTCCCCTGAAAAATCATCCATGGGAATACATATTTTTTGCTGATGTCGAAGGTCATGTTGAAGATGCGAACATTAGCAATGCGCTGAAGGAAATCGAGGCACGAGCGAGCTTCCTGAAAATCCTCGGATCGTACCCGAGTGGCCTGTGATAGGCTGCTGAACGATGGAGATGACGATGTCACTACCCGATGCCGGTCACCTGGTCCATGATGGAATTAAGCAGCTTAAACCGTATGTACCGGGTAAACCCCTGGAAGAGCTCGAGCGCGAATGCGGAATAACTAATGCTATCAAGATGGCCTCCAATGAAAATCCATTGGGCCCGTCGCCACGCGCACTGGAGGCGCTTGGCGCAGCAATCCGATCGATTCATCGCTATCCTGATGCTGCCTCCTACGCACTGAGGCATGCGCTTTCAGAGAAAATGGGCGTTCTCCCCGAGTGCATTCTGCCTGCAAATGGGTCGAATGAGATCCTCGAGCTCAGCGCCAAAGCCTTTTTGAGACCGGGGGATGAAGCGCTCATTCCGGCTCCCACCTTCTCGCTCTATGCCACGTTCACTCAGGTTATGAACGCTGTCCCGATCACGGTGCCTTTAAAAGATTTTGCCATAGATCTGGATATGGTCCTCAGCCGCGTGAATGAGAAAACCAGGATGATATTTATCAACAACCCGAATAATCCAACTGGTACTGTTATCACTCGAAGTGCCTTCGAACGTTTCCTCTCTGCTCTTCCCGAAAACGTGATCGTAATCCTCGATGAAGCGTATCGTGAGTTCGTCACGACTGAGGATACTCCTCATGGTGAGGACTACCTCGGAGGGCCGGCTTGGGTTATCACCATGAGGACCTTTTCTAAAATCTATGGTCTTGCCGGACTGCGAATCGGCTATGGACTCGCGGCCCAGGGGATTATCGGGCTGTTCAACAAAATCCGGCAGCCATTTAATGTCAATTTGCTCGCCCAGATCGCCGCAACCGCGGCGTTGGCGGACGAAGAGCACGTTGCCCGCACTCAAAGGGTCGTTTCTGAAGGTCTTCAATTCTTTTATCGTGAGCTGGATGCTCTCGGCATTTCCTACATTCCCACTCAGTCAAATTACCTCATGATTCAGGTCAACCGGCTAGCTGACGAGATTTATCAGGCCATGCTCCGGAGGGGTGTCATTATTCGTCCGCTCACCTCCTTCGGGTATCCCTATTCAATTCGAATCAATGCCGGTACCCCGGACGAAAACAGGCGCTGCCTGAGCAGCCTGAAGGACGTTCTTGCGAGAGGTGCTACCCGAGAATGACATTCCTCTTTGATACCATTGCTGTCGTTGGCGTCGGTCTGATCGGAGGCTCCCTGGCACGTGCAGTGCGCACAAACCGACTCGCCCGTTCTATTACGGGAATCGATACCGACACCCGGAATTTGCGGCTGGCTGAAGAACTCGGCGTTGTAGACACCGGCACCGCCGATCTCAGCCACGGCGTCCGAGACGCGAACCTGGTGGTTATCGCTACCCCCGTACGCTCTATTGTTCCCCTAACCGAACAGATCTCTCGTTTCGCAGCACGGGATGCGATCATTACTGACACCGGCAGCGTAAAGGGAGAAATCGTTCGCGGTGTTGAAGCACTGAATCTCTCTGGGGTATCGTTTGTAGCTGGACACCCTATTGCAGGAACTGAACGATCAGGAGTTGCGGCGGCTGATGCGTCTTTATTTCAAAAACGGAAAACCATTCTTACTCCAACCGGCCTGACCGATGTGGTCTCGCTCCAGACGGTCAGACGCCTTTGGGAGTCAGTCGGATCCGATGTCATCTTCCTCGACTGCGACCTCCATGACCAGATTTTCGGCGCGGTCAGCCACTTGCCTCACTACATCGCTTTTTCTCTGGTATCGTACCTTGGCTCTCTTCAGGGAATCACTGATGACCTTTTGCAGTTCTCTGCCGGAGGCCTTAAGGATTTTACTCGCATTGCTGCCAGTGATCCTACAATGTGGACGGACATTGCGCTCATGAACTCGTCTGTCATCATGGAATTTATTGATGGATACCAAGAAGCTCTGAGTTCCTTGAAGGATCTGATAGGAAGCGGGAATGCTGATGCACTGCTGGCAGCATTAACCAATGCTCAGGCGCTCAGAAAGGGCATCTAACAAAAGCCGTTTTCTCATCCACAGCAGCATGCTATGGATGAGGAGAAGGAAACCACGGATCGGAATTCGTTCCTACAGCTTTCATTTTTAGATAACAGGGAACAATGAACAAGTTGACTGTCATCCTCATGGTGAAGCGTTATTCAAGTGTCATCCTGAATCCATTTCGAGATCTAAGATAAAATAAACGTTTGACTTTCCTTCTCAGGACGAATATTATAGCTGATTACACATATTAGGCTGAAAATAGTCGTGGCACAGAACACTATTGAGACAATTCGCACACTTAGGGGAACAGTCCGCGTCCCGGGCGACAAGTCCATTTCCCACCGAGCAGTAATCCTCGGCGCGCTTTCGTCGGGGAAAACCCGTATTTCCAATTTCTGCAGCGGTGATGATACCTCTCGAACAGTCCAGGCTTTTCGCTCGCTCGGTGTCTCTGCAGAGACCGATGGTAGCGATGTCCTCATTTGGGGCAAGGGAATTACGGCACTCCAAGAGCCACCTGACGTGCTCGACTTGGGAAATTCGGGTACTACCACCCGGTTGATGGCCGGCGTACTGAGCGGGCAGCCGTTTTTGTCGGTACTTACCGGCGACGCTTCTCTGCGAAGCCGGCCGATGCGAAGAGTTGTTGCGCCTCTGCGGCTCATGGGTGCAACCATTGACGGAAGAAAGAGCGGTGACTATGCGCCCCTGACTATTCGCGGCCGCCGCTTGGCGCCACTTCATTATGATCTTCCGGTAGCCAGCGCTCAGGTCAAATCAGCGCTTCTGCTCGCTGCTCTGTATGCAGAAGGCGTTACCTGCCTCACCGAGCCGTCGGAAACACGCGACCATACGGAGCGGATGCTGAAGGCAGCAGGTGCTCTGATCGAGTGCGAGGGCACGCTCATCCGCATTGAGGGAGGCGCTGAGCTGCAGCCTCTGGATGTGCATGTTCCCGGTGATATTTCGTCAGCTTCTTTTCTTCTTGTCGCTGCGTCTATCGTGCCGGAATCAGAGATTGTCATCAGCGATGTCGGAATTAACCCGACCCGGACCGGCGTGCTGGATGTACTGAGGCAAATGGGTGCGGATATAGAAATCTCCCATGTAAAGGAACGCGACGGCGAGCCCCGGGCAGATCTCACCGTGCGCCGGGCGGAGCTCAGAGGTACAACTATCGAAGGTCCGCTTATTCCGAGGACTATCGACGAACTTCCGGTCCTGGCCATAGCTGCTGCCTTTGCGCAAGGAACGACCATCTTACGGGATGCTCAGGAACTGCGCATAAAGGAGAGCGACAGGATCAGTGCTCTGGTGGACGGCTTGAGGGCCATGGGGTCACAGGTTGAGGAATCTCCCGACGGAATGGTTATTGCCGGTAGGGAAAAACTCCAGGGGGCAAAGGTTCGCAGCTACGGCGATCATCGAATAGCTATGGCTTTTGCAGTTGCAGGACTTGCTGCGTCCGGCCAGACCATCATTGATGACACCGACGCTGTGCTTACTTCATATCCGGAGTTCTTTGAGACACTCCGATTTCTTTCGGTTTGATCACAACGCCATGAAGCCTATAGTGATCACCATCGATGGGCCTTCAGGCGCTGGCAAAAGCAGCGTCAGCCACCGTCTTGCTGAGCGACTTGGCTACTATCACCTGGATTCAGGTGCGTTATATCGTGTCGCAGCGTTCGAGGCTCGAGCCCGCGGCATTGACGATAGCGACGACTCGGCGCTTCAGAACCTCTGCGATACGCTCGATATTTCCTTCCGCATGGAAGGCGGCGTGCCGAGGATTCTGAGCAGTGGAAGAGATATGACTGACCTCATTCGAACCCCGGAGATCAGCATGCTCGCGTCTCGAATTTCCACGCGCAAAGTCGTCCGTGATTGCGTGACAGCTCTACAAAGGAAACTGGGCGAAAAAACAAACCTCGTCCTCGAAGGACGAGACGCGGGGACAGTCGTCTTTCCTCAAGCCCAGGTGAAGTTCTTCCTGAATGCATCGCCGCAGGAACGCGGAAGGAGGCGTTATCATGAGCTGCTTGAAAAAGGATTAGCGGTACGCATTGAGGAGGTAACTGCAGAGATCATCCAACGCGATCACAATGACACTTCGAGACAACATGCACCTCTGGCACCTGCAGAGGATGCAGTAGTGATTGACTCCACCGCCATGACCATCGAGGAAGTCATCGACACTATGGTGGAAGTCATCGAATTTAAATCACCTAGGGGGTATAACTGAATGGACAAAGGCGAAGTTATGGTTCAAGAACAAACTAACCAACAGACAACAGACATTTCACAGGATGCGCGTGAAGACTGGGAAGCGTCATACGACGATATGACCCGTCTTTACGAAGAAACACTCAGAGATATTCAGGAAGGCGAGGTCGTCAAGGGCACTGTCGTCAAGATTACACCTGACTATGTGCTCGTCGACGTTGGGTATAAGTCGGAGGGCCAAATTCCCATCGAAGAATTCCAGAACGATGAAGGCGACATCTCGGTCCAGGAGAACGATCAAATCGAAGTGCTCCTGGAGCGACGAGAAGATGAAGACGGGCTGGTGGTTCTTTCCAAGTCTAAGGCTGATCAGGCCCGAGTTTGGGATATCATTGGCAAGGCATACGATAATAATCAGCTCATCGAGGGCAAAGTTATATCGCGCATCAAAGGAGGCCTCTCCGTCGATATTGGTGTTCGAGCGTTCCTCCCCGGTTCTCAGATCGATCTACATCCGGTTCGGGACATGGACAGGATGATCGGGCAGGTGTTCAAGTTTAAGATTCTCAAGTATAACAAAAAGCGGGGCAACATCGTGATCTCCCGTCGCGCCATCCTTGAGGAAGAGCGCGAGCATCTGCGTTCCGATACCCTGAAAAAGCTCGAGGAAGGAAGCATCGTCGACGGTACAATCAAGAATATTACCGACTACGGCGTATTCATTGACCTTGGCGGTGTAGACGGACTGCTCCATATTACCGATATGTCCTGGGGACGAGTCAATCATCCCTCGGAACTATTCACGCTCGGAGAAACTATCAAGGTTAAAGTCATCGGAATGGACAAGGAAAAGGGCCGGGTTTCACTCGGTTTCAAACAGCTCAGCCCCGACCCCTGGACCAATGCCGAGGAAAAGTATCCAGTGGGCAAACGGGTGAAAGGCAAGGTAGTAAGCCTGACCAATTACGGCATTTTTGTCGAGCTGGAAAAAGGGATCGAAGGCCTCATTCACATCTCCGAAATTTCCTGGATTAAGAAGATCCGCCATCCTTCCCAGGTGGTATCCATGGGCGAAGAGGTAGAAGGTGTTGTGCTCAGCGTGGACAGCGCCAAACGCCGCATCTCCCTTGGCATCAAGCAGCTCGAGCCAAATCCCTGGACAATTGTTCGGGAAAAGTACCCGGTCGGGACCGTCATTGAAGGTACGATCAAGAACATCACCGACTTTGGTCTTTTCGTCGGCCTCGACGAAGGCATCGACGGCTTGGTTCACATCTCCGATCTTTCCTGGTTCAAGAAAATAAAGCACCCTGGTGAACTGTATAAAAAAGGCCAGAAGATCCAGGCCATCGTGCTGAATATCGACGAAAAGAATGAGCGTTTCTCCCTCGGTGTCAAGCAACTCGAAAAAGATCCTTGGGAAGGCATTTCGTACAAGTACCACTCCGGTCAGATCGTCGAGGGCAAAGTCACCAACATTACCGACTTTGGCATCTTCCTGGAGTTGGACGAGGGAATAGAAGGCCTCATCCACATCTCCGAAATTGATCGACAGAAGTCTGGCAAGCTGTCCGATTTCGCCAAGCCGGGAGACCGGCTCCGCGCTCTTATCATCAACCTTGATGAGCGCGATCGTAAAATCGGTCTCAGCTTGAAGGAGCTCGACGAAGAGAACGAAAAATCCGAGGTGGCCAGCTACATGGCGCAGCAGGGTCGACAGGGCACATCCCTGGGCGAGATTCTCGAACAGAAAGACAGCGCGCGTTCCGAAGCAGCTGAGAGCAATGCATCATCAAGCCCGGAGCCGGCTGAAGAGCCTGCATCACCCTCACCCGAGGATGCTCCTGAAACCACGAGCGACAAGCCTGAAAACCAGGCCTGACGCAGGTTATTGCTGGGGAGTCCGCAGAGAACAGGCACGGAATCCGCGGCTCCCCAGTTTTATATCCCTATCCAGATACCTGAGCGGCTCCCACCTGCTCCATCGCAAGGGCCGTTTGGAGGCAGACTGATTTATGGCACGTACAAGGCACCCTGTTCTTTCGGTTTTGATCGGTCTGGCGATCATTTTTTTTGTTTTTCTCCTCGGCGTTGTGTTGCTCTCGATGCTGGCGGGAGGAAGAGGCTCTATCGCCTTTTCCGACCAGGTTGCGGTTATACCGATACATGGTGTCATTGATGACGCTCAGGCTGTCGTCGACCAGCTCTATGAATACCGCGATCACCGCATGGTGCGCGCAATTGTTCTGCATATCGATTCTCCCGGCGGCGGCGTCGGGCCTTCTCAGGAAATCTACCGGGAAGTACGCAAGGTCGGCCAGGCAAAAACCGTCGTTGCCTCGGTCGGCTCCATGGCTGCTTCCGGCGGTTACTATGTTGCATGCGCTGCGGAAAAAATCGTCGCCAACCCTGGAGCGATAACGGGCAGTATCGGCGTCATTATGGAATATGCCAACGCACAGGAACTCCTCGCCAAGATCGGACTCAAGGGCGAAGTAGTGAAGAGTGGAAAGTACAAGGACATACTCTCTCCGCTGCGTGAAATGACGGAAGAGGAAAAGGCTGTCATTCAGCGTGTCACTGATGATATCCATGGTCAGTTTATATCAGCCGTAGCTGAAGGACGCGCGATGGAACGGAGCAGCGTCGAGACCGTCGCTGATGGCAGGATTTTTACCGCTGCTCAGGCCAAAGAACTCGGGCTCGTCGATACGCTCGGAACGCTGCGCGACGCAGTGGCTCTGGCTGCTGACATGGCAGGCATCGAAGGAGAGCCGGGTATACTCTATCCTGAGGAAGAACGGTCCCTTCTTGACTTACTGGTGGGCAAAGCTTCCCTCCATATTGATAATCTTCTCTGGATTCCATACCGGTTCAGCTATCTCTTTGCCTCCTGATCATGGATCAGCGGGCTTTCGTTTCAGCCACGCTGGCAGTCCCTTTCACGAATCGTGCTCCATGATCCTAACCGGCCTCTGAAACGGACAGCTGCCACACTATCGGGTATATCCCCGTCTCCTTTATCCGGAGACGGTGCCTAATGGAGGAAAACAGATGCCACTCAAGTACGGTGAACAAGCGATTGCCGAAGCACAGCTCGAAACGTGGCCCAATCCCTGTGAAGAGCGTACCTATACGCTGGAGATCAGCTTCCCCGAATTCACCTGCTTATGTCCGCGCTCCGGATATCCTGATTTTGCGACCGTACATATCAGGTATACACCAGACCGCCTCATCATTGAATTACAGTCACTCAAGCTGTATCTTAATGGTTATCGCAACACGTATATCTCACATGAGGAAGTGACCAACAGGATCTATTCCGATTTTATCAAAAAGGTAAAGCCTCGGCACCTGGAAGTCGTCGGCGACTTCAATCCACGCGGCAATGTAAAAACCGTGATCAGGGTTTCATCCGATGATCGCTGAATTGCGCTTCACTGAATGGTAACAAACGAAAAATGATCGAGCTCTTTCTGACTCCACAAGCACTGTTCGGCGATTACTATTCCCGGGTGATCGAAATGATGTCCCTTCATTCCCCATTCCCTGCCGCACAGGGCCCCGGCTTCGGAAGCCACGCAAGGATGCGCGCTGCTGTGATTCACGCGGAAGAGACAGTGTTTTTCGCCGAGATAGCCTACCGCGACCTGCAGCCTGTCGATACGGTGGAACTCTGCGCTGGCTTCGGTATCCCCAGCATTACTCTCCGCAAGCAGTATGGCGTACACACTCTGTGCGTTGACTCTGATTCGGACAAGATGCAGATAGGTTCAGACATTGCGGCATTGATCGGTGTTACGCTTGAGCAGGAAAGAGCTGATCTCTTCTCATATTTGCGGAAGCATGCACCTGCCCTTACCGGAAAGACCCTGCTGGCAACAGCAGCCTATTGCCGCGATAAAAAGAAGGGCAGACCAATCGGCACCGGCGAGAAAGACATCGTCAAATTTGCCCGCGATCACCGGATCAACCTGGCGCTCTTGCCCTTTCGGAGCGGCGAGGTCCTTAGGAGCGGCGTCTCGAGCGAGCAAAAACGCATCGATGAGTATCAGAATCTCCTGAGTGCAGCAGGTTATGTCACTCAGCGTCATTCGACGCGCCAGCTCCCCAGCACCCGCGGCGCACCCGAGTGGTTTTTCCTGGATATACTGACAGCACACTGTACGTGATCAGGAAGGCCGTTTCGCTCGTGATTCCCGGAATCTGGTGAATGCCGCGGTACCGAACAAGCTCACTTCGCCGACAAGAAACCATAAGCGGCTAACCATGCTGCAGGTTGTTGCTGCTTCCAATGGCATGCCGATACTTGACAGGTACACGATCAGAAGTCCTTCCCGGACTCCCAGGCCGCCCGGAAATACAATCGCAACGATCCCGATAGCTGTTGCCAAGGGAAAAGCCAGCGCGACGTCAAGAGGACGGCCGACGTCAGGGAAGAATGCTCGTACCAGAAAAGAGAACCCAATCGTCCAGGCAATCCAAAAAGAAAGAAAAAGAATTGTAGTTTGAATGATAGTTGGCCAGGGTAGCAGCCGATGAAGGACAGAGAGTTCTTTCAGGCCCTTGCCAATAAGGCTTCTTCGTTCCGTGAAGTTGAGCAGAGGCAATAGAATGCCGACCGTGCACGCCAGCCACGCTGCGCTTGTACCCCACAGGAGATGCGCCATAGATCCACTTATCATCAGACCTGCCACGCCGAGCCCCATGCCAGCCCATACTGACTGCACCTGCGCATACATCGACAAGTGTGTCAGTTTTTTCATTCCCGCACCATCCTGAGATGCATAGGCAGCTCGTCCGAGTACACCCCAGAATTTTCCCGGAATATACTTTCCCATGATAGACAGGCCATGAGAAAGCAGAGCAGCTTTGAACGACATACCGGGTGAGCCGCGCCGGCAGACCGCGTACCAGCTCAACGTATTCAGAAGAAAGCCGGTCTCCAGAAGAATTACGGAAATGATCAGGTATAGTACATCGATCTGGTGAATGTGGATAGTCAGGAAGTCATACTTGAACAGGAATACTACCAGGAATCCCAGAGAAATATACAGAAACAACCAGAAGTATTTTTGAGTCTTGGTTCGTGAATTCATGTGTCGACTCTTAGTGAGCCAGATGAATGCAGCATAGTTGAAAACGTGGGAGTCTATGTTATCGAAATGTCGAATAGTCGAATCCTTTGTAGGGTGGCTTTACATTGACAATCCGGCAGGGATTGCCGATGGCAATCGAATTCGGTGGAATATCGCAATTAACGACAGAATTCGCTCCGATGACCACGTTTGATCCGATCTTTACGCCCGGCAGCAGTACCGAGTTCATCCCGATCCAGACATTGTCTCCGATTTCAATCGGCCCGGCAGCGTCCCAGGTGTCATAATCATCTCGGTTATGGTTTGCGCTCACCAGACCCACCCCTGGTCCAATCCTCACATTATGGCCGATCCGGATGCCGTTTCGCGCCTGAATGTAGCAGTGCGCATTGAATCCGGGCGCAGTGCGATTACCGATCTGGATGTTCCGATGGTAGAGGATCCGCGACGTGAAGTGAACCGGCCATGGCACCGATCCGTTGATCCTCAGAAGCTTTTGAGAAATAAAGGCTATGTACAAAATGTGCAGCGGATTGATGCCGCGGCATTTTGGATACAGCCAGTCCGTCAATGTTCTCAATAACTTCACCAGTAAAGTCTTCATGGGTAGCTCCGCTGGCCTGTCCTTGGTACAATCGCTTCATTATCAGTATACCATCAAAAAGATCTCTTCTTGATCAGGGCGTTTATCAGGCTCTCTCTCCTCATCAGGCAATAAACCGCGCGGAAGATGCGTTTACCTTCTGGTAGAATTCATCCGGAATAAAATCCACTGCGATTCCCATAAAATCTACGACCTGTAGAAAAACCGGTTCTTCCGTTCCATACAGGTCCTTGAATTCGACTTTGAGATACCGGGCGTGCTCCTTGAACGTACTTTCAAAGAGGTCATTCTTAACCCGCCAGATCGATTTATAGGTCTGCAGCAGGTACTGCTTGTCGAAACCGTGCATCAGGTGCTGCAGAGGCCACAGCCCCGGCTGCCAGAACGCCACGAGATTGTGAGCAACAAAGCTCTTCGGACGGGAAAACTGCCAGTTGATCATGGACCGGGCAAAATCCTCATCAGTACGGACGATGTGAAGAAAGCGGACATCAAAACCGGAAAAGTCAACCCACGGCAGGCAGAATGAAAGAAGCGGGTCGCAGTTGATGTAGCAGTCACCGGTACTGCGGCTTTTTATCAGGCGGCGTACGGCGTGGCTGATCAGCGGCTGAACCGGAAGAAAGCCAGCATAGCGCATGTTGGCAAGCATGTTCATCACCTGGGAAATGCCAACCTGATGATCTACCGCTATCTGTGCATCACAATGCTTCACAATATAATCAGCGAGCTTCTTGGTTCCGGTTCGTCCCGTACTCAATACAAATACTATCGTAGCCATGATCTGACAATCATCCTCTTTACGATATTGCAGGCCCTGTCAAACATAAACGACCACATCCATTCCGATACCGTATGCGCCCAGCGTTCAGGATGGCACTGGATCAAAAGACGCGGGTATCGTTTAGACCTTACAAGGTCAGCAAGGTCATGGGTGCTCCGGGGAGAGATAATCATAGTGGCCGGAACCCGATCGCGGATATTCGTAGCACTCTGAGAGTTCCACTGCCGGCCGGTATCCGTGACATACAGCAACGAGGAATAATCGAGAGAAAAGTACGGTTCCCCGATGATATCAAAATCAGCCCAGGCGTATTGCTTCCAGAGATTTCGGTTGTCCCACGCGGACAAAGGACTTCCATGCATACAGATTGTGCTGATTCGAGCCAGCTGTCTGAACTTGAGCAGGTTGTGCCGAAAGTTCTCAATTGCCGCATCCATATTTCCACGAGCATCAGAAAGGTTTTCGTAATGATATCCGATTTCATGTCCCATTGCCGCTATCGCCCGAATGATGTCGTGCCGGAAGGTATGCGAACGCGCCCGGAAATAGTAGGTGCTCGATATTCCTCGTTCCTGTTCGAGATTCGCCATTCGCTCAGCACAGAACGGTCGGCGGTCTACATCGTGTCGGAGAACCGCCAAAGGCTGCGCATTTTCGTTCTGACCACGTTCGATCAAAGCGGCTACGGTAAGGACAGTATAGCCGGACTCAAGGAGTGCATCACACAGGTGCGCATAGGTGCTCAGGGTAAAATCCCACCGCGAAAAAGAACGCATCAGCCAGAAATCCTTTCACGCTTTTCCGCTGCCTGTTCAGGGATCGTCCCGTGCAGTCAGCGCCAGCTTTGACTTTTTTTAGAGCATCATTAATACTTTATAGTAAATGTGAATGCTGAGCAAACACTTTTCGTTCGGTGCATCTCGCCATGCACTCAGCCAAAAATATACTCACCGCTTCTTCTGCTCCGCACACATTCAGCACCAGCTTTGTAAACGCCGTATACGTACGAGAGGACAGATTCCTTTCCTTCTCTATTTCGCAAAGGGAACCTCGACGAACTATAGTGCCTATGGTATCAAAGCACCTCGATTCTTCTGATTGCCCGGCCAATCCCTTGTCTCGGTCCACCGAGCCCCGTGACGAGTTTCTCAAGAAACTCAACTGGCTCATGTTCTCACGGGTGATGATCGTGACATTTCTTCTGGGCTCGACGCTTCTCATCGACTTCAAAGACACATCCCGCATTCTTGGCCCTTATCTTATCAGCCTCTACGTCGTAATCGGCGCAACCTATGCACTCACTCTCATTTATGCCTTCCTGTGCAGGCGCATTAAGAACCTCGTTCCCTTTGCCTACGTTCAGATCATTCTTGATCTCGTCTATGTCACCCTCATTGTCTACATAACGGGCGGAATCGACAGTATTTTTTCGTTTCTCTATATACTCTCTATTATTAATGCAAGCATTCTGCTCTATCGTCAAGGCGGCCTGTTGATTGCCTCCCTGAGCAGTGTTTGCTATGGCGCCTGCATTACCCTGGAATACTGGGGTATTCTCCCGTCGCTTGCCGGCCTCAGCGGCCGCGTCGCCTCATACCAGGTCCGCGATATCATCTACATGGTATTTATCAACGTACTTGCCTTCTACGCGACTGCGCTTTTATCCAGCTTTCTTGCCGAGCAGCTCAGGCGTTCACGTGAGGAGCTCAAAGAGCGGGAGGTTGATATTAAAGAGCTGGAAGCGCTGCACCACAATATCGTACAAAGCATCGGGAGCGGAATTCTCACTCAGAACCAAAAAGGGGAAATCACTTCTTTCAATATTGCCGCTCAGGAAATCACCGGCTACGAGGCTCGGGATGTGCTCGGATTTCGCTTCGATGAGGTTTTTCCCGCCGCAGCGGCTTTGGGAGATCGTCTCCAGGACCGATCCTACTGCGGTCCCCTCTCTCGCTTCGAGATCAATTTTTCCAAACCTGACGGCACCCGCTTGTTTCTGGGGTTCTCAACGTCCGTGCTCAGAGGCAAGACCGGAAACGAGATGGGCAAAATCCTCACCTTTCGCGATTTGACAGCCTTTCGCGAAATGGAAGATCGAATGAAGCGCATGGATCGCCTCGCGGCAGTAGGCCAGCTTGCTGCCGGCATTGCCCACGAGATCCGCAACCCCCTGACCTCCTTAAGCGGAAGCATCCAGGTGCTTCGCGACGAACTCCATTTGAACGACGAAAATCGGCGACTGATGGAAATCGCACTTAGCGAAACCGAGCGACTGAACGGCCTGATAACTGATTTTCTTCTTTTTGCTCATCCTGAACAAGGAGAAAGAAAGAGTGTCGATGTATCTTCACTAGTGAAGGAAACGCTCGCGCTTTTCGCCAACAGTCCGGAATGCCGCAACGGACTCAGAATCACCACTTCCATTACTCCCAGTCTCTTTGTTCTCGGAGACAAAAGCCAGCTGAAGCAGGCCTTCTGGAATATTCTCCGCAATGCTGCTCAAGCCCAGCCCGGCAGCGGCTTCATTCATGTTGACCTTCACCAGGAACTGGAGAGAGATGACTGTCCCCCGGGCGCGACCGGACCCTGGGTGGCCGTGGCCTTTCAGGACGGAGGGGACGGGATTCCCGACGATATTCAGAAAAAGATTTTCGATCCATTCTTTACGACCAAGGAAAACGGTTCAGGCCTCGGGCTGGCTATTACGTTCCGTATCATCGAACAGCATCAGGGTGAAATAGGAATACGCAGCGAGCTTCATCACGGTACGGAAGTCTTTCTATTCCTTCCGTGCTTCCCTGGTCACGCGAGCGATACATCCTTCGATCCTGCCGGAACGAATTCTTTTGCGCCAGCACACTCTTCGAGAAGACATAAGGCAGCAAGAGTGGCTAAAGAAAATCTGTCAAATGCCGAAAAAAGAAAGGAGGCAGGAACGCGGTGACAAAAATTTGTCACCATATCCCAAAAACGGCGGTGGATCTGATTGAGAAGAAGCATCGCGGCGGCTTTATCGCCAATTTCTCACAAAATATCAGTCACCACGAAGTTGGTATAAGCATTGCATATGAGGAGGGTAACGATCGACACTGACTTTCCGCGATTATTAACAAACTTTACAATATAAGGAGGTGAATGGCTATGGTAAGCACATTCTTCAAAAAGGCAAAAGGCTTTACTCTGATCGAACTCATGATAGTTGTGGCCATCATCGGTATTCTGGCCGCGATCGCGATCCCGAACTTCATCAGGTATCAGGCCAAAAGCAAGCAGTCAGAGGCAAGAGCGAATCTTAGCGCCATCTATACCAGTGAGATCGCCTTCTTCGGAGAGAAGGATAGTTTTACTGGTAATATGGAGCAGTTGGGATGGGAAGCAGCGGGTACCCCGAAATACTCCTACAGTCTGATTGCCGGTGGCAGCACTGATCCTGTCGGTGGCACGGCTGGCGGCACGGCTGGCGGCACGGCTGCTGCTGACGGCTTCACAACGTTTACTGCCGACGCCGCAGGACAGATCGATAGAGATGCTGTTCTGGATCATTGGCGCATCAACCAAGACAAGGAGCTGACAAATACTACTAACGACGTAACTGAGAGCTAAAAATAGCTTCATCCTATGTGGAGAAGGCGGGGGCTTGCCTCCGCCTTCTTTTTTTTCTACCATTACCATCTTTCACATTGTCCGTGTCCACACCATACATAGACGCGCCTCAGTATCTCTCATTTGAATGAAGTCCGAACTATGCGAGTAATGCCCAAGAGAAGATCATCTGCGGATGAGTATCTGAACGTATTATCTTCTCAAGCAAAGAAATATCTTGCGCAATACTGAATGCTCCTTTGCATCGATGTTTTCTTTTCAGGTATATTCAAGATAGTGTTTCGTGTCCTCAGCAATCAACTCATCCCCTGGAAGTACGGCTTTGCCCGCTATGACTCTATCAGAAAGCACCCAAAGAAGATGCTTATCGCACGGTCTGATCGCAGGTCTTATTTTTTTCGCCGGCCTGGCACTGTTCCTCTCTTCGATCTGTCCTACGCTCTACTGGCGTGACGCGGCTGAATTCCAGGTGGTGGCTTTTGAGCTGGGGGTGGCCCATCCGGCCGGCTCGCCTTTTTATACTTCCCTCGCAAAGCTCTTCACCTTTCTTCCCCTGGGCAATATTGCCTTCAAAGTAAACCTCGCCTCTGCTTTCTTCGGAGCTTTGCTTCTGGCACTGACCTTTCTGCTCATCATCGAGTGTGCCCAGCGTCTCTTTCCTTCACTCAACAGAACGTTTCTGCTTTTGAGCAGCACAGCTGCCGTAGTGCTCTACGGGGTATCAGAATCACTCTGGCACAATTCCATTGTTGCTGAAGTCTACACACTGCAAAACTGTCTGATCGTCTGGATCGGCTTGCTCCTGGTACGCAGCCTGCGCACCGATACGAAGCGCTGCCTGTATCTCGCTGCTTTTCTCTTCGGCCTGAGCAGCGGAGCCCACATCATCATGATTCTCTACATTCCGGCGCTTATTCTTTTCCTGTGGCTTTTCCACCGCACGTTCCTCTCCCCCGTACACCTTGCGCCCCTGATCATGCTGGTCATGCTCGGAGCATCCATTTACCTCTATCTGCCGGTACGTTCCTCCGTCGATCCTCACTACGACTGGGGCAATCCGGAAACACTGACAAACTTTGTCACGCACGTCACTGATCGCAAAGACCAGGGCCGCCATTTCGCCTTTTATCCGGAGAGGCTCCCCGGTCGCCTGAAGGCCTATGCAGGCTACTACTACGAGGACTTCGCAGTGCTGGGCATCCTGCTTGGTCTGAGCGGTCTGTTTGTTTTCATGAAAAAAAATCCCCGGCTCTTTTTCAGTCTGGCACTTTTCTTCTTCAGTCAATGGTGGTTCTTTATCCGCTACTGGCCCTGGTCATCCGCCTTCCTCGCTACCTTCATCTTCTTTACTCTTCTGATCGCGATCGGCAGCTGTGCGTTCTTTACCCTGCTGGCGGGAAAACGGTCCGCGGGTTCGCCGGGCCTTACAGGTATCATCCCCGGGGTTCTTCTTACCGGCCTTGCGGCTACTACTCTTCTTAGCGGGAACATACACTGGCAAAACATCAGTCGATTGGACTACTGGAATCCTTCGACATTCTTTTCTCAAATCTATGATTGTATGCAATGGAACGGTCTGCTGATCACTAAGGTTTCCTTCTTTGGCATCACGTATCTTCAGGTATGCGAGAACTACCAACCGGGCTGTACGATCCTCAATTACAATGACATCATGAGCCCCTCCTTATTTTGCTCTCTCACCCCGCAGCGATATCCTCTCATCCGCATTCCCGAGGATCTCGGGCCGAACCCGCTCGTGCGGGTTGTCGAAGAAAACGTGATGGAACAATACGTGTATCTTGAACCGAACTGGAATATTGTTTCCCAGTACGGACACGGCATTGAAGCCGATGGCATGGTCCTGCGCGTTAACGGGCCGGGGACACCTGACAGGTGCAGCAGTCACCACGCCAATATCCTAAGAACCCTTTTGGACAAAACCAAACCCCGTTTTCTTAAATACAACGATAGCGAAGAACGATCAATCATCGGATACCTCTTCGAAGATCTCGGCATCTTCTTTTATAAACGACTGCATAATTACCAGCAGGCAGTAGTTCACCTTTCTCTGGCCCACAAGCTGAGCCCGGAGACCCTGAATCCGATCAATGGACTTGCCTCCTCCTATCTTGAGCTAAACCAGCTCACACCGGCGCGACACTACGTGCACAAGGCGCTTGCTCTCAATCCGGATGACACATCCGCTCTTCTCACGCTCGCCGAAATCCACTATCGCACCCGTGACTATGCATCGGCGCAGGGGTGCTACGAGCGGGTCGTCCAATTGAATCCGGAGGAACGGGCCGCTTATTTCGGATTAGGCCAGGCTTTCACTGCCACGGGGAACCAACATTCCGCCCGCACTGCCTTTCAACAAGTACTCTCTCTCGCGTCTTCCGACGATGCACTATCAACAAAAGCCAGGAAGAATCTTGCTCGATTGTCATCCCCATAATTTGCATCGATGTTTTCTTTTCAGGTATATTCAAGATAGTGTTTCGTGTCCTCAGCAATCAACTCATCCCCTGGAAGTACGGCTTTGCCCGCTATGACTCTATCAGAAAGCACCCAAAGAAGATGCTTATCGCACGGTCTGATCGCAGGTCTTATTTTTTTCGCCGGCCTGGCACTGTTCCTCTCTTCGATCTGTCCTACGCTCTACTGGCGTGACGCGGCTGAATTCCAGGTGGTGGCTTTTGAGCTGGGGGTGGCCCATCCGGCCGGCTCGCCTTTTTATACTTCCCTCGCAAAGCTCTTCACCTTTCTTCCCCTGGGCAATATTGCCTTCAAAGTAAACCTCGCCTCTGCTTTCTTCGGAGCTTTGCTTCTGGCACTGACCTTTCTGCTCATCATCGAGTGTGCCCAGCGTCTCTTTCCTTCACTCAACAGAACGTTTCTGCTTTTGAGCAGCACAGCTGCCGTAGTGCTCTACGGGGTATCAGAATCACTCTGGCACAATTCCATTGTTGCTGAAGTCTACACACTGCAAAACTGTCTGATCGTCTGGATCGGCTTGCTCCTGGTACGCAGCCTGCGCACCGATACGAAGCGCTGCCTGTATCTCGCTGCTTTTCTCTTCGGCCTGAGCAGCGGAGCCCACATCATCATGATTCTCTACATTCCGGCGCTTATTCTTTTCCTGTGGCTTTTCCACCGCACGTTCCTCTCCCCCGTACACCTTGCGCCCCTGATCATGCTGGTCATGCTCGGAGCATCCATTTACCTCTATCTGCCGGTACGTTCCTCCGTCGATCCTCACTACGACTGGGGCAATCCGGAAACACTGACAAACTTTGTCACGCACGTCACTGATCGCAAAGACCAGGGCCGCCATTTCGCCTTTTATCCGGAGAGGCTCCCCGGTCGCCTGAAGGCCTATGCAGGCTACTACTACGAGGACTTCGCAGTGCTGGGCATCCTGCTTGGTCTGAGCGGTCTGTTTGTTTTCATGAAAAAAAATCCCCGGCTCTTTTTCAGTCTGGCACTTTTCTTCTTCAGTCAATGGTGGTTCTTTATCCGCTACTGGCCCTGGTCATCCGCCTTCCTCGCTACCTTCATCTTCTTTACTCTTCTGATCGCCCTGGGTACGTGCGGAAGCATAGATTTTTGTTTAAAATCCTTGGGCATGGTTTGCCACCAGCGAAGGCTTCGGGTTCTATCATCAGTTCTGATACTGGCGTTTACAGTTCAGATTGTCTTTCTCGCTTTGTCTCACTACCGTAAATGTTGCCGTGCCGATTACTGGAACCCTCACGAGTTCTACGCTTCTCTGTTTCGCCATATGGAATATGGCAGCGTCCTGTTTAATACCTACCTCTACTTCGGCACCAGCTGCCTCCAGCAGGTGGAGAACTATCGCCCCGATGTCACATCGCTGCTTCTCAGTGAAATAATCAGCCCCCAGGTCTTCAATTACGCCACTCAGAAACGCTACCCGATGATCAAAATTCCCGATGTAAAAGGAACTGACCTGGGCGAAGCGATCATAAACAACAACATTCGAGAACATTCCATTTACTGGGAACCATGTATAGAAAGAGATCACTGGGTAAAAAGCAATCTTCAACCCGAAGGGTTTCTCTTTCGAGTTATGACGACCTCAAATCCTCTCACCCCGGAGGCCTCTACGCTTCACAAAGAAATCGTTACGGCTTTTTTTGAGAGATACACTCCTGCAATTCTTGCTTATTACGATTCAGAGGAGCGCAATCTATACAGCAATCTCCTCAAAAGTACTGCGCAAGTTTTCTATGAGCGGAAGGATTTTCTCTCAGCAATTACACATTTTCGCCTGGCCATGAGACTCACACGCGAATCTTCCACGCTTCTTAATGCAGTTGCTTGTGCCTATGCGGGTGCCCACAAATTTGCAGATGCTGAGCATTACTTGCGCCGCGCTTTGAATCTTAATCCTTCCTATACGACAACACTGGAGAATCTCGCGCAGGTGTACTTCGATACTGCGAGGTATACCGATGCACTCTCCTTATACAAGGAAATATTAAAGGCCAAAGACGTTAACACCAGGGCTCTTTTCGGGTATGGACAGACCTGGGAGAAGCTAGGGAATACCGCGGCAGCGATTGAAGCATACCGCACAATCCTACGTGTCGCTCCAGACTGCGATCAAGCAAAAGAAGCGCTTGAGCGAGTTGCTGCGCTGACCGGCCGACCGGAAGGAATCATGGAAGAAGCCGCCGCCCCCCGCCCCTGAAAGTATTTCTCGCGAGCTTGGCTCGATGCGGCGCCGTGATCCGTTTTTTCACAATAGTCATTTGCATTGTTCTTTTCGCGTATATTATACTGTTACTGTTACGGGGGCTTAGCTCGATCGGATCGTCATTTCGATAATACCTGATGTGGTGATCGACCCTCAGCGAGGTTACCTCTGATGTACAAAAATAAGACAGTTGCAGTAGTAGTACCCGCCCACAACG
Organism: Deltaproteobacteria bacterium; assembly: GCA_017996625.1. GTDB lineage: Bacteria > Desulfobacterota > WTBG01 > JAGOGO01 > JAGOGO01 > JAGOGO01. The sequence continues at coordinate 22,812 of JAGOGO010000005.1, forward strand.
AAGAACATCTTATTCTCACGGTTCTGAAAACCATGCCACCCTATGTCGACCGGATTATTGTCGTCAATGACGCCAGCACTGATGAAACCGGCTCGGTCCTGGAAGCGGAAAAGCAGCACTATCCGGCACTGGAAGTCATCCATCACGACAGCAACCAAGGTGTAGGCGGCTCTATTGCCACCGGGTATTTGCGGGCAAGAGACTTAAAGATGGATGTCACCGTGGTCATGGCCGGCGATGCGCAGATGGATCCTGCTGATCTTCCCGCAATCATCGATCCCATTGCCAGCGACCAGGCGGACTATACGAAAGGCAACCGGCTCTTTCGCGGCGAATCGTGGGAGCTGATCCCTCATTATCGCTACCTCGGCAACTCCTTTCTCTCGTTTCTCACCAAAATTGCTTCCGGCTACTGGCATATTGCCGATTCTCAGTGCGGATACACCGGCATTTCCCTGGAAGCGCTCAACTCCATCGATATCACCGATATTTACAAACGATACGGAATGCCCAATGATCTTCTTATCAAACTGAACATCGCCGGTATGCGGGTCAGAGATGTCACTGTTCGTCCCGTCTATAACATCGGCGAGAGATCGGGGATCCGGCTCTGGAAAGTCATTCCCACTATCAGCATCCTCCTCTGGCGCGGATTTCTCCGTCGTCTCTTCGCAAAGTATGTGATCAAAGATTTTCATCCGCTAGTCCTCTTTTATTGCCTCTCTTTCCTTACCCTTCCGGTCTCGTTTCTTTTTTTCTGCCGTGTGCTCTTTGTCTACTTTTCCAGCGGCTTTGTTCCTTTTACTTCCCATCTACTGTTCTGGTTTATGTTCATTTCCGGCCTCCAGACGTTTCTCTTTGCCATGTGGTTCGACATGGAGTACAACAAGGACCTGAGGTAAACGATGGCGTTCTCCCTTGCGACGATAGGACCTCGGGCATGTCCCTGTCTGATTGTTGCTATTGTCATAGCCTTGTGTTCCGCCTCCTTTGGCCTGCATCGGAGAATCGATGCTCTGACCGTCACCGCCAAGGCTGGGGAGGAGTATCGCATCATTCCCTCCCCAGACATCATGAAGCCTTTGACACTCGGCTACGATCTGCTGATTGCTGACTACCTGTGGATTCAGACGATCTCATACTTCGCCGATCACCTTCGTACGGATCGACAATACCCTTTGCTCTATAGGTATATTGACCTCGTAACCACGCTCGACCCGAAGTTCAAATGGGCCTACTATTTCGGCGGCATTATCCTCAGCATCGAGGCAAAACAGCATAACGAAAGTAATACGATATTAATAAAAGCGATGCGGGAGTATCCGGACTGTTGGCAGTTCCCGTTTTACCTGGGATTCAATTATTGGTATTTCCACAATGATTCACTGAGGGCGGCTTCTTATCTGGAACAAGCAGCCAAGCTTCCGAATGCACCTGCGTATCTGCAAACCTTTCCGGCAACCTTGTACAGCGAAGCCGATGATATCGAGGCAGCACTGAAATTTCTTCAGGAGATCAAGCAATCTCTTCCCGACTCGGTGGTTGAGGCAGGGATTGAAAAACGAATCCAAGCCATCACCGACGGAAAAATCAGAAGAAGCAGCCGGAAAGAAATAAAACTGCCGGCGGTGTCGGGATCGATAGGTGTGGATACCTCACGAAATAACGCAAACACCACTGTGCCGTAACCGTCTTCGACATATCGGAGCGAATATCAATGGCCGTGATCCAGACCAGAAACCTCTCTAAACAATTCCGAACGTCGTTCACGCTGCGAAAGGTTGCGGCAGTAAGCAACCTCAACCTTGAAATTGACCGCGGAGAGATCTTCGGATACCTGGGCCCCAATGGCGCGGGAAAAACAACGACGTTCAAGCTCCTCCTCGGCCTCATTCGGCCCAGCGCCGGCCACATTCTGCTTTGGGATAAGGAACATCGCAGCGTTCCACAGAAGAGCAAAATCGGTTTTCTTCCTGAAAGCCCCTACTTCTACAATTACCTCACGGCGAAAGAATACCTTTTCTTCTCCGGGCGTCTCTTTGGCTTAAGCCATCGTGAGTGCACACAGAAGGTTCAGGCTTTGTTCGATCTTGTCGGGCTCGCTGATCACCAGAACAAGCTGATCAAACACTATTCCAAAGGTATGCTGCAGCGGATCGGGCTTGCGCAGGCGCTCATCAATGATCCGGAGCTGCTGATCCTCGACGAGCCGATGTCGGGACTGGACCCACTCGGAAGAAAAGAGGTCCGGGACATTATTCTCCACCTCAAGGATAAGGGCAAGACGATTATTTTCAGTACCCACATCCTTTCTGATGTGGAGACGGTCTGTGATCGGGTTGGTCTTCTAATCAACGGCAGACTGAAGGACTGCGGGCTCTTGGAAGACCTCCTGGCGCCCAAGATCAAGTCGTACGAAATGTGCCTTAAGGATCTCTCGCAGGAAACATTACTCTATCTGGATAACATGCAGATAGAAGTACTGCAAAGAGGATCGGAAAGTTTTTTTGCGGTTCAGGAGAAGCATGCCCATTCTGTTCTTGCTGCACTTCTGAAAAAAGGGGGAACCCTGATTTCCTTCACTGCCCGCAAAGAGGCCCTTGAAGATATTTATCTTGCCGAAATTCGAGCCGGAAAGAACGTATGAAGGTACGAGCCATCGCAGTCAATACATTCAGGGAAGCACTTCGTGACAAGGTGCTCTATAGCCTTGTTTTTTTTGCATTCGTGATGATCTTCACATCAGTAATCCTCGACCACATTACAGTGGGGGAACAAACGAAGATCATAAAGGATTTCGGTCTCGCAGCGATTTCGCTCTTCGGGGTCCTAGTCGCCATTTTTGTGGGCATTGGCTTGGTATACAAGGAGATCGAGCGAAAAACGATTTACAATATTCTTTCCAAGCCGGTCCACCGATATCAGTTCATCGTGGGCAAGTATATTGGATTGGTCATGACCTTAGGTATCGTCACCGGGTTGATGTCGCTTCTATTCTTTCTGCTGCTGTACTGCTATGAGGGACGCGTCGATATCGTGCTGCTGCCGGCAATCGGCATGATCATGCTGGAGCTTATGCTGGTGACTGCTATCGCGCTTCTTTTCTCCTCTTTTTCCACGCCGATCCTGAGTGGACTATTCACGCTTTCGTTTTACATCATCGGCCATTTGACGCAGGATCTGCTTGCCCTGGGAAAACGCTTCTCAGGTACGTCCCTGGAGTATGGAGCCACCGCACTCTACTATCTTATTCCGAATCTTGAGTACTTCAACCTTAAAGGCACTGTTGTGTATCATATACACCAGACGCCGCAGTATTATCTTTTTACTGTTGGCTATGGCCTCCTGTACTGTCTGATTATCATTCTTCTATCAGTGGCCATTTTTCAGAATCGCGATTTTCGATAGAACCCTTTCAACGTCAATAGCCTTACCGTGCTGCATAAGGAGTTCACCGCCGTGTCACTACAAAATAAACTGATTTTCATTGTGATGCTCACCCTCGTTTTCATATCCATGGTATTCGTAAAGGTAGTCATTGAGGCCCGCAGCGAGCATCAGCAGGCGGAAAAAGCCTTTCAGGCTCATGACCTCGACGCAGCCATCACCCACTATAATCGCGCGATTCACTGGTATTCTCCCGGAAACCCGCATGTAGCCAAATCGATCGACCGTCTCTGGCAAATCGGTCAGACCGCCGAACAGCAGGGCGACCACTCTCTGGCGCTGCGTGCTTATCAGGGTTTGCGAAGCAGCCTCTACTCCGCCCGAAGCTTTTATACACCCCATCCGGACTGGATCGACAAGTGTGACAATCGCATCGCCGATCTCTTTCCCCAACAGAAGGCCGCATCACCTGAAATGCAAGTTACCGCAAAAACCCCAAGCCGGGAAGAGGTTCTCACAAATCTCAAGACTCAAACCGGAGCCGATTACCTCTGGTCGATTATCTGTGAAGCCGGTTTTGTCGGTTGGATAGCCTGCGTCTTCGGATTCATCATCTTCGTATTCACCGGCGAGAAAGGATTTCAAACGAAGGGGGCTTTCGTGTGGGGAGCAATGATAGTCTTCTTTTATGCCGTGTGGATTATCGGCATGCTCAAAGCGTAAGCCGCTCTCTGACGTGCGTGTTCAGAATGGCTGCCCGACTCATTCCGTAACGCCGCTGCCCCTTTTCATTCGAAAGCGTCATACTGCCCTCTTCTCCTCAGGAATCGCACGAACCCTGCAATAGTAAGCAGCGCCCCGACGATGAAGAGTAACTCGTAAAGGTGGCGCGCTAGCCAGGTAAACCAGAGGTTCTCCTGATGCAGAGAAGACTTCCACCCTCTTTCGAGCTCTGCCAGACTTTCTGAAAATGTTTCGATGAAGGCGAGCTGTACGTTTTTGCCCTCGGAAAGGTGACCCAGCAACGTTGGGATCGAAGCAGCACCGAAACGCGCAGCCAGGTACTCTACAAAGCTTCGGCTCTCCGCATAGGCCAGAGGCAGCAGTTCTCTGCTGGCTGGAAATTCGTGAGCAAGACTCGAAAGGGGAAGAGCCCTCTCCGAAAGCAGAGCCTTATTAAGCAGTGCAGCATCATCAGTGATCATGAGCTCGCCTACCCCGTCGCTTACCCACTGAGCTATTCCTTCATCGAGCCAACGCGGCAAAGCATTCGCTGGCACAGCAGCATGGAGAAGCAGATGGCACAGCTCATGTTTCAGCACTGCTCGCAGGGAAAACGGATGTCTGAGAACGGCCGGGTAATCGATTACAATACGGTTCACTTCCGGAAGCGCCACCGCGATAATCGCAACAGACCCTCCCTCTTTCCTGTCTGCGCCTCTCGCTGTCTGCAGAACAACCGTAACGGTCCTGGTGGCCATTGCCAGCTGGAGCCGGTCCTCAAGCTCAGCCTTAATCTCCGGGTACAGCCGAAAAACCGTTTCAGCTCCCAATACCGCCTCGGCCTCGGCATACACGGCCACCGCATCAGATTCTCTGATCAAAACCGGATATCCAGTCGCTTCGCATGCGAAAAGCACACTGAGAAAAACGGCAAGCATGCTAAAATGCCGGGTAAGCAGCCGTGCGATGGTATTCGGAAGAACAACAATCGTCAATGTCATCGTGTGCGCAGCGGCAGCGTGGAACCCCTGAATGGCAGGATCGATTGGATGCACTGCTTCACGCAGAACCCGAAATAAGAGCTTATGTGGGCCGAAGGAGTCATCCCTGCAACAACGATGAACCGCGCCAATTTTACGTCTTATCTGATGGTGATTCGTGCCCAGTGCTGACCTCGTCGATCCAGGCTAGATACGGAGCATAGCCTCGTGCGATAGGCAACTCGATGATTTCCGGAATTTCGTACGGATGGTTTTTCTGGATGGCTTCTTCAATCCGGCCGTAGTTATCCGCAGGAGCCTTGATCAGGAGTAGCTGCTCGGCATCCTTAACCACCGTCCCCTTCCAGGAGTAAAAGCTGGTAATGCTGCTTACCTGAACACAGGCGGCAAGCCGATCCTCGTTCAGCAGCCTGGCTAGCTTTTCAGCACTCTCTGCATCGGGACAGGTTGTCACGATAACGCTATAGTGCGAGCTCTGTTCCATGGCACACGGGTAGCAGGAAAATCTTTCAGAAAAAAACTCAGTTCAAGGTTCCAAGAACAGTAAGCAGTAAAAACCTGGAAGTAAGAAGCAAGGAGCAAGAAGGATATTGCGAGTTGCGTCTTACGAGTTCATGGTTAATCGAGAAACCTGAAATCCTGCGCCGGCTGGCATTACTTCGTCATCTCTTAGACGACTTTTTATGGCTCCATCAAGCTCGGATATTGGATCTTGAATTCCGGCGGCGTCTTCCACCACCCGGCTAGACGGTGCTTTTCTTTCTGACGATTACTCTCTTCTCTTCAATTGCGGTTTTGAGATAGCATTTATCGTTCTTGTCGCGGACGTCCCGTACAGCATGCCGCAAGAAGACGATCGGTGCTCCGCCTTTGCCGAGCAGGGTTATCTCATAGCGGTTAAACTCACCAATAATGCCGCTCACAACGTCACCCTCCAGGGTAGTAAACTGAAGGCCCACTTTATCCTGCATCAGGGGAAAGAGGGTTTTGTTTTTTACATGATTTCTCTTTCTCGGATTAAGAATCGGGCCCTGTTCGTCTTTTCGCACCTTCTTATCGATCTTTATTCGTTTCTTGGATTCATCCTGAGACTTGAGCGGGTGAACAAATTTTATCATGTGTTTCGTAATCGGCAGCCGCTCCTGAGTTTCGGTTTTGAGAACGAGGTCGTATTTGTTATTTATTCTAACTGAGCCGGCTACGGTCTGATGCCCGTGCAGATGATACACCCAAACCTCTCCGCTGCCTTGCAGCTCATCAAAAATGCTCTTCTCGTATACCTGGTCCATGTATTCTTTTAATGCATCAGTCTGTTCCATAGCCTCACTGACTCCCACCTATCCTTTTTTAAGTCGCTGAATAATTTCTTGTAATACCCGGTCCGCGTCAGCCTCAGGGACCCGGGATGAGCCAGCTCCCTCATGGCCACCACCGCCATACTCAGAGAGCAGTTCTCCAACATTGATTGTTGAAGCTTTATTAAATATATTTTTACCTACTGAAATGCCGACCCGGCCCTCGCGTTGGCTGTCTTTGAAAATTCTTACCGACACAGTAGCCTCAGGAAACAGCGTGTACACCAAGAAGCGATTTTCGCTACCCTGAAAGTCCTCATTTCTAAAATCCATAACCACAACGTTACTCTCCTGGCGAGCGTTTTTCAAGACAAGTTCATGATATGTCTTAAAATCCTCAAGTACTTGGCGACAGCGCGTTTTTACCTCTGCGTGTTCCATAACCGCAGCGATGGGCAAATCTCTCAGCAGGCGGATCAGTTCTCGCCAGTAAGGTTCGTCAGATTTCTCTTTGGGATCAATGGTAAATGAAAGAAGAACATAGTCGTGAGGATCAAGGATATCGGAAACTTCCAGGTTTCCGGAATCAATGCGGTCTGCATAAAATACGAGCTCGTCATAACAGCGCAGAGAATCTGACGAGTAATAGTCGTAAACAACCCGCGCGGCGCTGGGGGCAATGCGGAAGTCCCCTCGAAACGGTCCCGCAATTCTATTTGTAATATGATGATCGAACCAGAGCGCGCATTTTGGATGATACGGCAAGTTGGCAATAATATCCTTGTCGGAAATCTCTACCTCGCTATCCTGCATTGACTTCGGTTCGACGAACAGAAAAGAATCTATGGCTTCCTGAGAAGTCAGTAATACTCCACAGACAATGCCATCGAAATCGGCTCGGGTAATAAGTCGCATAAACAGCGTGATGATGCGATGGTGCATCTGCTCTGGGTGGATGTCCATGTCACGGTTTCATACTGCCGGCGAGAGCCTTATATCATGCGACCGGCAGCCAGCCGCGCCTTCCATTGGTATGAGAACCATACCACAAATTGAAATCCCGAGTAAAGAAAAACTCATTATGTGCTCGTCTGTCCGATGACGACGCGTTTCCCCTGCCACAGGAAATCACTGAATGACCTTTGCTTTTGGTTTGGTATCATGATATTATCGCTTCTTCATTTTTAACGGCATCTCACAGGAGATTCTCTCTCGTGGCAAAAACCATACAGGAAATAAATGAAAAGATAAAAGCCGGAAAGTCGGTTGTCGTTACTGCCGAAGAGATCATCGATATTGTGGCACGGAAAGGCGTTAAGGAGGCTGCCCGGGATATTGATGTGGTTACCACCGGAACGTTTGGGCCGATGTGTTCATCAGGAGCGTACTTCAATGTGGGACATACGAAGCCCCGCATAAAGCTCGGTGGCGGCAAAGTAACGCTCAACTCGATCCCCGTTTATGCTTGCTTTGCAGCAACCGACTTTTTTCTCGGAGCAACCGCGATAGCAGACGAAGATCCCCGCAACGCTGTATTCCCCGGCAGGTTTCTTTACGGCGGCGGCCATGTCATCGAAGAACTCGTTGCCGGCAAAGACGTTCGCCTTGTAGCGACCGCCTACGGGACTGATTGTTATCCGCGGAAAAAGCTTGAAACGCTCATTTCGCTTAATCAAATGAATGAAGCGGTGCTCTTCAATCCACGCAATGCCTATCAGAATTATAATGTTGCGGTTAACCTTTCCGACAAAGTTCTGTACACCTACATGGGAATGCTCATGCCCCGGTTAGGCAACGCCAATTACAGCAGTGCCGGTCAACTGTCGCCGCTCCTCAATGATCCCGATTACCGCACCATCGGTATCGGGACGCGAATTTTCCTAGGTGGAGGAATCGGTTATGTCGTATGGAACGGTACTCAGCATAATCCTGGAGTACGACGCGGAAAAAATAATGTCCCGTGTGTGCCGGCAGGAACGCTCGCGGTTCTCGGAGATCTGAAAGGCATGAACAGTCGCTGGATCCGCGGCGCTTCATTTCGCGGGTATGGCTGCACGCTTGCGGTCGGAATCGGAGTCCCGATTCCTGTTCTCGATGAGGCGGTCGTGCGTGCTGCCGCAGTAAAGGATTCCGACATCGCGGCGCCGGTGGTGGACTACAGCCGGGCGTATCCGGATCGCGAGCCGGAGATAGTTTCGGAAGTGAATTACGCGCAGCTCCGAAGCGGAAGCATTATGATACGTGATAAACAAGTACCAACCGGCGCTTTGTCGAGCTACGCCATGGCCCGAGAGATTGCCGAAACATTGAAGTCATGGATAAAAAACGGTATGTTTGTGTTGACCGAGTCAGTTGCGCCGATTCCCAATTCGCAATCGGAGAAATCTTTCTTGCCGCTGAATGAACGGCCGTTCAGCTTTTGTTCTGACGGTTGAAGATGGCAAGGCCTGATATTTCTGCCCATCCTGCCAGTATCTGTCCTGAGCGCCAGCTGAGTGATCGGCACGGCTCTCGATTTCTCTTCTTCCGAGTACAGCTGGCTTTCACCTTTGTTATGGTGTGACGAACAATGCCAAAAAGAAAACTCTTGCTCACGTTTCCTGCCAACCTGGTTGGCAAGCCTTTGACCTACCATCTCGTACGGGATTATGATCTCGAGATCAATATCCTTCGCGCCCGCGTAACCCCGAATGAGGAAGGCCGGCTTATCGTTGAGTTGAACGGCAGGAAGGACAATATTAAGCTCGGTGAAGCATACCTTGAAGCTATCGGCGTACGAGTCAAACCACTTGCTCTTGATATTACCTATCACCAGGATCGCTGCATTCACTGTACCGCCTGCTCGGCAGTATGCCGTTCGGGTGCAATTACGGTACATCGCGATTCAATGAAGATGGATCTCAACAAAGAAAAATGCATCGCCTGTGAACTCTGCGTCAGCGCTTGTCCCTTCAATGCAATGGAAATCGAGTTTTGACCGCAGAGGGAAAACCGGGTAGTCCCTCTATCAAAGGTGCGCCTCCGAAGGCGTATAATGAGATTGTTGATATGAATAAAATCCGGAAATCCGGTACACACGAAAAACAATCCGTCCATAAAGGCAGCATCACGGCTTTCTTCTCCTCGCTCTCGTTGACCATTACCCTCCTGATTCTGCTCGCGATCGTTTCTATTGTCGGTACAATTGTCCCGCAGAATGCTTCTCCCGATCATTTGGCTCGTCTGTATGGCCCTGGTCTGCATGCTGTCTTTGAAAAACTGGGGTTTTTCGATATCTATCATTCGCTTTTGTTCGTCTCGCTGCTGCTGCTGCTTTCGCTGAATTTGCTCGTCTGCTCGGCTCGGAATCTGCCCCGAACAATTCGGATTATCACTCAGTCTAAAGATATTCTTGATCCTGAACGCCTCAAAACGCTGCCATACACTGGATCCGCCCGGCTTGCCCTTTCTCCCGAAGAGGCCGGCAATCGGCTCCGTTCGGTTCTCACGAGATACTGTGGCCATCCTTCCGAATCCGTTGAATCAGGAAGTTTTCATTTCTTCTGCCAGAGAGGGAAATTCTCTCGATTGGGTGTGTACCTGACTCACCTCAGCGTAATTCTTATCCTGCTCGGGGGTCTAATCGGCTCTCTTCTCGGGTTCAGGGGAGTTATCAATCTTATCGAGGGAGAAAGAACCGGTCAGGTTTTTTTACTGAACAATGGCATGTCCTCTCGCAACCTTGGTTTCGAAATCCGCTGCGATGATTTCGAGGTGACCTATTATCCTTCGGGCATGCCTCAGGACTACAAGAGCACTCTCACCGTCATCGAAGATGGAAAGGATCTTTTTTCCCGTACAATCGAAGTGAATCATCCATTGCGCTACAAAGGACTGTCCTTTTATCAATCAAGCTATGGGACTACTTCAACAACAGGAGATATCGTCATAACTGCGCAGAAAAAGAACTCTGGTTCTCCCGCCCAAACGTTTACCGTAGCGCCGGGAGGTTCTTTTTCTCTCCCCGAACCCAACCTGGTTGTCCGCGTGGGCCGGTTCTTCAATGATTTTGTCATCGATGATCAAGGCCAGCCGGTCAACAAGTCCGATCAGCCTAACAACCCGGCGGCAGAGCTTCTGATCGCGCGAAATGGTGAGACACTCTACCGCACGTGGATATTTCAGAATTTTCCTGATTTTCATGGACTCCGGGGCGACTATACCTTTACCCTCCAGGGATTTACCGGTAAGGAGTATACCGGCTTGCAAGTAGCCAGTGATCCGGGTGAAAAAATTGTCTGGCTTGGGTGCATTCTCATGATTGTGGGTATTCTCGGTACATTCTTTTCTTCGCATCAGCAGATCTGGGCTCGAATGAGCGTCAGGAAGGAACGAGTCGATATCACCCTCGCCGGAACCGCGAACAAGAACCGTTTGGCCTTTGAGAAAATGTTCCGCAAACTTGAAGAAGAGGTGCAACGCTTGGCGCCTGATCACGACAAAGATAAGACGCAGGAGTCAGCATAGCACCGGCTGTCCTTTCTTCGTGCGGCATGAAACCCGTATCGATCATGCTCAGCCGTATCGATGCAAAGAAAAGCCTGGCCAAGGCTTTCTTCGCCATGATGTACCAGTCCTCACCATTCCACCCGATCGAGGAGAATGACTGTTGATAGTTAGTTCGACAATCCTTAGTGTTGTTACGTTCGTGTATCTCGCAGGAACGTTGCTCTACATCGGTGATCTCGCCCTCCGCAGTAAAGCTGTGGGAAAAGCGGCGTCCACCGTTACTGCTGCCGGTTTGGCCGGCCACATCGCGGCATTCTTTTTGCGATGGAAGGAAACGTACCAGCTCGGGTATGGCCATATACCCCTTTCGAACCAGTTCGAGTCGATGGTATTTTTTGCCTTGGTGATTGTATTCATTTATCTCATTATCGAGTATCGGTACGGTCTGCGTTCGATCGGTGCCTTCGTTACCCCTGTTGCCTCGATCATCCTGGCCATGACGACGCTCTCAGACACGTTTTCTGACGAAATTCAGCCGCTGGTTCCTGCATTGCAGAGCAACTGGCTGACCTATCATGTTATCACCTGCTTTTTCGGCTATGCTGCGTTTGCTATCTCTTGTGCGGTAAGCGTCATGTTTCTTTTAAGAATATACGGTGACGCGGAGCCGAGGAATTCATCGTGGATTGCTCGGCTTCTTCCGGAATCCGAAAAGCTTGAGGATATGAACTATAAAGCTATCGCCATCGGCTTTCCGATGCTCACCTTGGGCATTATCACCGGCGCCGCCTGGGCAAACTACGCATGGGGAAGCTATTGGAGTTGGGATCCAAAAGAGACATGGTCTCTCATCACCTGGTTCGTTTATGCTACTTTTCTCCATGCCCGCGTCGTACGGGGCTGGAAGGGAAAGCGAGCAGCTGTTCTTTCAATCATTGGGTTTATTGCGGTTCTCTTCACGTATTTTGGAGTCAACTATCTGCTTTCCGGTCTGCACAGCTATGCATAAGCGCCTCGGATAGTCCTCTCAGACGAAGTGTCTCATTTCGAGCTTGCTGTGGATCATCTTTGCATCGCCGCCGTGATATGTCAATGGTGGCACCGCGGTATCGTCAGAATCCTTTACCAATTGCAGTCCGCTTCAACGGAGAATAGGGCTGAGGTACCCGCTCTGTTTACTCAGGAAGGAATATCAATGGTACGTTTTCTCAGCAGCGACATTATAATTGTTTCCGGTCTGCCCCGTTCTGGCACCTCGATGATGATGCGAATGCTCGAGGCAGGCGGCATCGAGCCTGTTACTGACAACATCCGCCAACCAGATGAGGATAATCTCAGGGGCTATTACGAATTCGAACGGGTCAAAAAAATCAAGGAAGACAAATCGTGGCTCCCGCAGTGTGAAGGAAAAGCGGTTAAAATGATTTCCATGCTCCTCTATGATTTGCCCTTTGATCGGAGGTATAAAATCATCTTCATGCAGCGCTCGATGCCGGAGGTCCTCGCTTCGCAACGGGTAATGCTTCAGCGCCGCGGGGAGATGGGTGCACCTGTAGACGATGCCAAGATGGCGCACAACTATGAGAAACACCTGCAGCACATCGCTCAATTTCTTTCCCGGCAGAATCAATGCGATGTCCTTTACGTGCGCTACAACGACATCCTGGAAGACCCGGCTCGAAATATTGCTGTAGTCAATGGGTTCCTGAGTGGAATACTGAACACTGAAAGAATGGCTGCGGCCGTCGAGAAAAACCTCTATCGCCAGCGAAAGCAATGAGAACAACATAACCCCGGCGGTGAGTAAGGAGAGGTACTGCCATGCAATTCGCCGCAACTTTCGGTCTTGCAGCTCGGTACGAAACTCAGTATACTTAGGACCGAGTATTGACTCAGGTACCAACCCGCCCGTCAACCGGGCACAATCGATCGACACCGGCGAATACGAGCAACCTGCCTCCCCTGTCAGTTAGAGATAGGAAGAACCTATGAACATCAACGCAGTTAGAAGCAAGGCAAAGTCCTTGGGCATTAACACCCGTAATATGAAAAAGACCGATATTATCCGGGCCATCCAGCGGGCCGAACGCAACATTGAATGTTATGGCTCCGAACGGGTGCGGGTCTGCGGTGAAGTTCACTGCTTGTGGCTCCAGGACTGCTCTCAGCAGGACACGGTAAGGAGTAAGAAATAAGGAGCTTCCTCGTAAGCCTCTCGCCCCACGAGCCTGTGCGAAACCAACCATAGCGAGCAGGGTCAGGTTTATCTTGCGCCTTATACCTCATTCCTTCTAAAGGACAGGAACGAAACTGCGAGTGGGAAATCCGAAGCGCAGAATAGATATGCCGGCCTGCAGCCGGAATTCCTTCCAGTCGTATCCTTTAAACGAGTTCAGGATCGGTAAGCACTTCAACCAGTGCCGGACCATGGTGACCGGCTACTTCGGCCATTGCGCGATCGAGCTCTTCCGCCCTGTCAACACGAATTCCCAGGCCGCCGCACGACTCCACAAATCGGGCAAAATCAGGATTAACCAACGAAGTAGCCCACACCGGCTTTCCTTCCTCCCGCTGCTCGCTGCTGATTTTGCTGAGCTCGAAGTCGTTGAGCAGGACGTGTTTGATCGGCATGCCGTACTTGACTGCGGTGGTCGTTTCCGCACAGTACTGCGCATACCCGCCATCGCCGGTTACTGTCCAGATCGGCCGATTCGGGCTCGCTGCCCAGGAACCGATAGCCGCGGGATATCCGTATCCGATCGAACCAAGGTAGCCGGAGAAAACGACAGTCTGGGTCGTTGATTCAAAGTAACGACCGAAGGAGTAGGTATTATTTCCTACGTCGAGCGAGATGATCGCAGCCTCTGGAATATGCCGCCGCATCGCGGCAAAAACCAGCGCGGAATTAATTCCTCGTCCTCGATCCACCTGCTCCCGTTTTTTAACCTCGGCCCGCCAACGCTGGCGGCGCTCGGCAATTTCGCGTCGCGGATCTTCCTTGGGAGGTTCACCGGTCAGTACCTGCATCCATTCGTCCACGGTTACTCCAACATCTCCCCAGACAGGGACAGCCACGCAATGAGACTTTCCTAACGCCATTCGCTCAGCATCGACCTGGATGATGGGCCGATCGTGAAGGATGCCGGTATGGCGGCTAAAGGAAGAACCCAGGACGATAAGCACGTCGGCCTGGCTCATAAAGGAGCCCGCTACCGGCGTACCTGCTCGTCCCAGAACGCCGCAGCATAACGGATGGGTTTCTGGAAACAGCCCTTTTATCTTGAAGGTGGTTATGATCGGAATTCGGAGTCGCTCAGCGAAACGCAGCACCGAGTCGGCGGCACCCTGCGCACCGTACCCAGCTATAATCACTGGTCTTTGCGCCGCCCGGATGAGCTCGCAAGCTTTGTTCAGGGAGTCTTGTGGCGGTCTGACCTCCAAGGCGGATACGCGTCCGGTCATGCATCCGGGTTGAGCATGTGCAGGCGCCGGCGCGTCCTGTACTTCACTCGGAAAAATCAAATGGGAGACGTTACGATGAACAATAGCGTTCTTAAGAGCGAGATTCATCAGCTCAACATGATTGCTCGCTTCCGTCACTGTCTGGCTCCAGAACGCCACCGCATGAAACGCAGCAGCAAGGTCGATCTCCTGGAATGCGCCCGGGCCGAGAAATTGCAGGTCGACCTGGCCGGTCAACGCCAGCAGCGGAGCCCGGTCCATCTTGGCATCCCAGAGTCCGGTAAGGAGATTCGTGGCGCCAGGGCCGGCGATTGACAAGCAGGCTGCCGGCTTTCCACTTACCTTAGCATAGGCGGAGGCAGCAAAAGCAGCGGCTCCTTCATGGCGCATGCCGATAAACATCAGCTGTCCGGATTCACACCGTCTCCGAATAGCGTCAGCCAGCCCGAGGCTGGAATGTCCCACCATGCCGAATACATGGCGCACACCCCAGTTGATCATTGTCTCTACCATCAGGTCGGAAATGCTGAACCCAGATGCAGGTGCGGATTTACTGGTAGCAACAGGCATGGGGTCATCTCCTCTTTATCCCTCTAGGTTGTGATCATACCGCAGTATGGTGCTCAGGCGTGAGGTACCGAAACCCATTTCATCGGCACCAGCAACCGGCATGAGCACCATTTTCGATGCTTCTTGACTGCCGAACCCCTTTAAGCACAGGATGATGCGGCTTCCATGATCACTCGAAACCCGGTTCGCCGGCAGGGGCAAACCCCATGTGATCAATCACGCCCAGAACAATACAGTCTCCTTCATCAAAACCAACCGCAACCCCAAGTTCCAGGGCATTTCCGAGAATCAGGCGATGATCGAGCTGCAGGAGCAGCTGTTTTACTGCCAGTCCGCCATAGGCCAGACAAAGCGAATACTCAGCCGTATCCCGCAATCCTTCCGTCGACTCATACGCAATCCGGTAGATCGCATCAAGAATGTCAGAGTGAGCCAAACGGCCGCTGGGAAGATAGAAGGCATCGCGTGCCCATTCGCAGTAAGCATCAGCTGCTGAAAATACACGGGATCCGGATACATAAAAATCAGCAGTAACCTGCCTGCCACCATGGGAGGCATTGAAGATGCCGAACCACAGCCCCCGGGTTTCTGCTGGCACCGGATCATGTTTCAGGATAAAAGTGATCCAGGTACTCAGACCAGAGATATCATCGTACTCGAGATGTCGGAATTTCTCCCAATCGTTGTGAGGAAAGTAAATCTCGCACGCATCGATAATCGAGGCCATTCCGGTCGATACCGGCATCCCCACGTTTACCAGCTCAACAACCTTCTCAAAAACGTCAGTCCAAATTTCAGTTTCAGTCAATTCATGGTCGGTCATAATCTTTTCCGCATTCATTGGTAATCGAGGACGCTGCCACCGTTGGTCTTCAATCGAATCCGCCGAAATAGTACCCGCTCCGAGCTGATCCTGTCAAGCCGGGGATGGCGAGCTACCCGAAATCAGTCAACAGTCAGTTGTCGAATTCGCCGTCACCATACCCTGGTGCCGGTCCATTAACACCGCTCAGCACCGGCAGAAACCATCAACGAAAGAAAACGCAAAATCTTGCAATGTTTGGAATTTGCTACTAAACTTTTCAAATTGGTAATGACCAGCGAGTACTTTTTACACCGGCCCGGAAATGCGAGCCGGTAGTTTTCTTGCTTCCGACGCGAGAATAGAAGGGAACCAAACCGTGATGACCCCTTGCATTGTCTGCTGCCGATATGTACGAACCGAAGCCGATCTGGTGCTGTGCACTATCTGTGTTCAGAGACTCTTCACCGCCACAGTAGAGAGCAAGATCCAGCTGCGCGATCTCCTTATCCAGAAGAACCGGCCACGGGCAGCTGAGATGATCGAATCCTTCCTGCCCCAGGATCTCCGCCGTTTCCCCGGGGAAGCGGAGAACCGAAGGAAAATTCCCCTTCAGCAAGAATCTCCCAAAACACGAAAACAAGCTCCTCGGCCCCGGTCTTTAAGCGTTGCCACTCCAAAAAACGCGGCATCATCGCCTCTCCCTTCTTCGCAGCGAATAACTCCGAAAGCGCCGAAGCGCAGACGCACCCTTAAAGCGGGTGCGTCTGCGCCGATTACTCCTTCACGGCGCGCTCCTTCACCGAAGCCGGCTCCGGAGGTTAAACGGAAAACGAGTACAGCCCGGCCTGCTAAGCCGCTGCCGCCTCCGGTATCCACAGAAAAGCCGAAGCGCAAGCGAAGCCGTACGACTCGTAAAGGCCGCTAGCTACCAGTCGGCCCGCGAAGTCGCTCATTCCGCCGTACGATTATCGTGAGAGCTGGTGTTTTGGCTCGGCAGGGACCGCTACGCGCACGAGCGTAGGGTTGAGAAGCGAAAGAAGATCTCTCGGATCAATGCCGACGAGGTAGCCTCGATGACCGGCATTAATGTAGATTTTCTCCAGATCCAGAATCGTTTCTTCCATATAGACCGGAACTTGCTTCCTGGTGCCAAACGGTGAGGTCCCGCCCACCTTGTAACCGGTATGTTTTTCCGCGGTATCCGGAGAACACGGCGCTATGGTCCGGACACCGATCCGGCGGGCCAGCTCCTTGGTCGAAACCTGTCGGTCGCCGTGCATCAATACAATCAGGGGCTTCTTACGGTCATCCTCCATGACGAGCGTCTTTACCACTGTATGCTCATCGACCCGCAGCTCTCGAGCAGAAACTGCGGTACCGCCATATTCCTCATACGTATAAAGATGATCGCTATAGGTCACGCCCGTTTTTTTGAGAAAACGGATGCCGGGCGTGACCGGAAGTTTTTCTCTGCTCATGTCTCTTCATCTCGGAGCCGGCAATCCTCCGGCGTCATCGCGGAATCCGTCGAGATCGTCGCCAGCAAGGACAACAAATTATTTCCTTTCTGCAATCGTTCTCAAAATTTCCACGATTTGATCCGGTTCCAGTCGTTTGGTGTAATCAGGATCAACGAAAGCATGAACAATGGTGCCCTCACGATCTATAATGTAGGTTGCCGATATCGGCAGTTCGTAGCTTTCATCGCCGTTGGCGGCCGGGATGTCGATGCCGAATTTCCGATAAATCGGCCGCAGCCGCTCCGGTAGGATAAAGACCAAACCGAACTCACGGGCTACTCGGTTACCGACATCACTTAGCAAAAGGAATTTCACCTTGTTGGCAATCGCCGTCCCTAGTGATTTCTCAGGAAGCTGCGGTGAGACAGCCACCAGGGTTGCTCCTAATGACTCGATCTGTGGGGCCACGAGCTGCAAAGCCTGCAGCTCCAAACTGCAGTAGGGTCACCATCCGCCCCGGTAGAAACTCACTACGAGGGGACCCCGCTCCAGCAGGCGGACGGATGACACACTGTTTCCCGCGGCATCCGGAAGAACAAATTCCGGTGCCTGGTCCCCCACTTTCAGACTCCTCTCGACGATTCCCGACTGAGCCAGCCGCTCGATTTCATCCTGCATGACAACACGGGTCGCCTCTGGAATCTGCGCATCAAGCTGGTTCATCAGCGTTGCAATCGACTCCTTCAAGCTCATGCCATGATCCCTCCAAGTAAATGTATGTCTGTATCCGCTCTATACACGCATGGTACCAAAGAACCAATCTGCCTTCCACTCCTTTTTTTCTTATATGCGGCGCCGCCCGGGGTTGCCTCTCATTAACACCATTCACTCGTCCGACACAAAACAATACTTGACCAACAACGCCCCTAAATGTGATATACGTACTAAATGGCTATCGACTTTCTGTTCCGCGAGATGACGCACGGGAACGAACTAATGGTAATGCCTCGCGATCATCCACAACAACGCTGAAAGAATGCACATGCGTCTACCCATTCAAAGAAAGCTTTTTCTCAGTCATTTTCTTGCCGTGCTGCTGGTTTCCGGAAGCATCGGAACCTACTTTTATCTGAGTGCCATGGATAGTCTGATGGCAAGCCTGCAGCGACGCCTTAAAGGCAGCGCCGCTTTTATTGGTCAAGCGTTGGATGCTCGAGACGTTGATCCGGTCCAGTCGCCAGAGGACATTAACCTCCCTGTCTATGACGACTACCTCGATCGGCTGCGCACTTTTAAAGATACTAATCATGATATCTCATATCTCTATATTATGCGCATCCAGGGCGAAAAAGTCGTCTTTGTCATTGATTCTGACGACAGTGAGGCTCAGGCCCTTCCTGGTCGCGAATATCGCTGGAGGGTGCCCGCCCTTCTCAAGGGTTTTTCCGAGCCGGCAGCAGATGAGCGGCTGTACGATGACGAGTGGGGCTCATTTATGTCAGGCTATGCTCCGATCCGTAATGGCGGAGGAACCTACCTGGTTGGCATTGATATGCGGGCCGACGAAGTGAGCCGTAAAGTTCACGCCCTGAGAATTTCAGGCATAATTTCACTTATTGGCTCGGTGCTTCTCGCCATTTTGTTTGCGCGGATTCTCTCGCAGCATTTCAACAGAAAAATTCGGTTTCTCACCGATCAGTGCGGCGCTATGGCAACTGGCCATCTTGATGGCCATATCTCCTACCGGCAAGGAGATGAGCTGGATACTCTAACTGAGGCATTCAGCCGAATGGCTGATCAGCTGACGACCAGCCTCGATGAAAACCAGAAGGCTCGAATCTCTCTGGAAAAGGCCAAAGATGAGCTCGAGTTGAAAGTTGCTGAACGCACCGCTGATCTCCAGAACCTCAACGATCAGCTTCGCCGCGAAATTGAGGAACGCAAGATTCTAACCGGCCTTTTGCCCATTTGCGCGTCCTGCAAAAAGATCCGAGACGACAAAGGATACTGGAGCCAAATCGAGAACTACCTGACGGCCCATTCCATAGCTGATTTCAGCCATGGAATCTGCCCGGATTGTGCTCGAAAGCTCTATGCACAGATAGAAGGCCTCGGCCATGGCTCCAATCCTGCTGTAGACAAATCGTAACTAACCGGCTGATGCGTATCGCCTCATTCACTTCCGGCCGGTCCATCCGATTCATTCAAAACGCAACGATCAGCCGCGCCTGATAGATTGCTCCTTCCGGTCTGTTTCTGACGTGGGTGTCGAATAATGCGTCGACCATCAGGCAGGCATTCCACTTTTCCAGAAATCGGGTAATTACCGCCCCTGGCCCGAACGACAACGCACGCTCTCTTCCGCGAATGTCGGAGCCGTTGATTTCATCATCGCTTGTCTGATTCCAGTAGGTCATTACTCCTCCGGCCCGCACGCCAGGTATAATCTCATACGAGGATGCAACATTGACGTTAAAGAGATCTCCCGGCCTGAGATCGTCTTTTTCGGGGCCGAAGTTATGATTTTCCGTGTGCACGTGGTACATCAGGCGGCTACTTACGCTCCACTTCGGAAGCGGAAAAATCGTTGTCGAAAGGTATGACTCAAAGGTGTACAGATTATTTCCCACATTGAGGCTCTTCTCGTGGTCGTACTCACCGGTTGGACCCCACATGCCTACCAAAAATCGCCAGTACAGTGGTAGACTCAGATTCCCGGCGCTTATTTTTTTCTCATCGCTCTGTAGAAATACGGCGAAGAACGTATCTCCCAAGCCCTGATCATCCTCCCGTGCCCCATTATTGTCGAGATGCGCAGTAATAAACGGTTGGATGATTTCGCCGCCGCAGTACCCGCCGAGCACCTTTTTCTTGCTGATGTAGACAAACTGATGCATCGATACGGTCGATGAGATCTCGAAGTTTCCCGGGGCACTTTCGCTTTTTACGCGGAGATCATGAGATTCAAAGTTGAAAAGATAAGTTGCATAATAAAACCCCGGCCCAGGAACAGCTGCATCGAGGAAGTTGGTTATCCCTCGATTCTGATATTCAGGCTGATAGAAACCAGAACAATCATCCGGGCCGATAATAAGGCTCAGTATGAGACCCAATACCACCGCTGTATTTTTCACAAACCATTCCAAAGTCACGTTTCATCCTCCCTTCACTTCATACAACAACCACATTTTGAACTCCAGGTGCCAAAAACTCAGGACCGTAAGCCGCGCGAGCCGCACTCAGTATCACAATGTCAGAGCACGCGCTGCGCCGTCCTTGCCGACCGCGCCGATACGAAGCGTTTCGATTTTAAGCAATAAATTCCATTCCATGCCGTCGACCCCGTTGAGACAAAAACCAGCGCATCGTGGAGGCTGACGCCGGCAGGAGCTAAATTGATCGCCTAGTATAACGTTTGTTCAGACGGTTTGAAACAGATTTTTTATCGATTTTTCACTGCTTTTGCAGTTGCTTCGAAGGGCCCGTACTTCACCGGACATCCTGACGCTTTTTTTCTTTATCAGATGCCCGCGGTTCTACTAATACTGTATAAACCATTCCCTTTCTGGTATGATAACGGTCGGACTCACCGCCTGCTCAGCAGACCCGGCGGAAACGGCTTGCTGCAGTCATTTTGTTGTGCAAAAGGACATCACGATGGGTAAATTGTTTGGAACCGACGGAGTCAGAGGAGAAGCCAACCGCTATCCGATGAATGCTGAAATCGCCTTTGCCATTGGCCAGGCCATTGTCTACCAGTTGAAAAAGGAGCACGCCCGCCCACGGATCGTCATCGGAAAGGACACCCGTATTTCCGGCTACATGCTCGAGAGTTCCCTCGAATCAGGCATCACCTCGATGGGTGGAAATCCCTACCTCCTTGGAGTGCTGCCAACTCCGGGAATCGCCTTTATCGTGCAGTCGATGCGGGCCCAGGCAGGCCTGGTTATTTCAGCTTCTCACAATCCCTACCAGGATAATGGCATAAAGATCTTTTCCGGTACTGGTTTCAAGCTCTCCGACGATCAGGAAGAGGCTATTGAAAACATGATGCTCAGCAACAGCCTTCACAGCCTGGTTCCCCCCGTCAGAGACATGGGGCAGGCCTTCCGCCTCGAAGATGCCAACGGGCGGTATATCGTTTTTCTCAAGAATACATTTCCCCGGGATCTCTCGATCGAAGGGATGAAAATTGTCCTCGATACTGCCAATGGAGCAACCTACCGCATCGCTCCCGATACATTTTGGGAACTCGGTGCCGACGTCGAGGTCATTCACAACACACCTAATGGTATTAATATCAATGACTCCTGCGGATCCCAGCATACCGATGATCTGAAACAAGAAGTTCTCAGGAGCGGTGCGACTATTGGCCTTGCATTTGATGGAGACGGCGACCGTCTTATCGCTGTGGACGAGCAGGGCAATGAGATCAGCGGCGATCAGATCCTCCTTATCTGCGCGATGATGCTCAAAAAGGACGCCAGATTGAAGAACAATCTCCTGGTGAGCACAGTGATGAGCAACCTCGGCCTGCGTATCGCGTGTAAGCGCTATGACGTATCGTATCACGCGTCCAGGGTCGGTGACCGCTATGTTCTCGAAGACATGCTGCGGCTCGGCAGCGTCATTGGCGGAGAAGATTCCGGCCACATGCTCTTTCTCGACCACCACACCACCGGTGATGGCATCATTACCGCCCTGCAGCTGATCGCGGCCATGCTGCGATCGGGCAAGCCCCTCTCCGAACTCGCCGGTCTCATGGACATCTATCCTCAAAAACTCATCAATGTCGAGGTCCAAAGCAAACCTGACGTTTCCACCATCCCTGAGATCATGGAGGCTATCAGGAGCGCGGAGCTGGAGCTGGGAGACGACGGCCGCGTTCTCGTTCGATACTCGGGCACACAGAATATGTGCCGGATCATGGTGGAAGGACCATCAGTCAGGATCACCGAGGCTTGCTGTCAGGAAATCGCCGACACTGTTCGCAGTATACTCGGTGAAGAAACCGAATCAGCGCCGTAGGCTTATGCGCCTACTCGACACGTGTCACCGTTTTTCCGGGTTTCCTCCTCGAGGGCTCTTTTGCAGGAGGCAATCCACTCTCTTTCTCTATCAAAAGGAGGTTTGATACCATGCGTCGCACACTCGTTCTTCTCCTGCTTGCGGCAAGCTTTCTGTTCTTCAACACTGCGTTTGCTGATCAAGCCGGCACGGTTGCCCTCAGCGCTTCTTCCCTGCCCATTCAATACCACGCTACCTGTGCTGCCGCGGGTGGTTTTGTTCTTGAATTCACCAGCGGCACTTTTATTAATTCATACAGCCAGATAACGGTAACTCTGGACGAAGGTGTCGTGTTGTGTCACGATATCGATCTCGAGATTTCTCCGGGCGGGGAAACCTCGTCCTGGACCGGGAGCCTGGCCAGCGAAGGCAACATTCCTCCATCGGGTGCACCGGTCACTGATCCCACTCAGACCTCAACAAGCCAGGGCGGCGGCGTCTACTTCCGGGTTTTAGGAGATGCAGGTTCAAATGAGATACGAATAATGGTAGACAGTAGCTTTGGCACCGCCTCTCTGATAGTTGGAAGTGGTGCAAACGACAAGATCATTCTCCATATCCTTACCCAGGAGACGAATGCCGCCGATTTCCAGGCGCAGCCCGGAATTTACACTGATCCCGATCACAATGAAGCGTACACCCAAGCAGCGACCGCAGCAGAAAACACCCTTTTCATCAACACCACGGAGTGGAGCGAACAAACGGTCGATGCTCATTTTATTTCCGTAGAAAATTTCACATTTGTTCCCTCAACCGTCGAGATTGCGCATACGGAAACACCACCCCCGCCCCAACCACCGACCTATCGGGTAACCGGCCAGAGCAGTTCTCCACTCATTTCTTGCTCCTCACGATGCGGTGAAGCAGGCGACATTATGCTTTCCTTCGATAGCGGTGCCGTTATCCGGCCCGGAGACTATTTTGCGATTTACCTGGAACCGGAAGTTACCCTCTGTAAGAATATCGATCTCGAAATATCAGCCGGCGGATCAGGAGCGCCGTGGAGCGGCGCCGCAGCTCAGGGCGGTAACATTCCTGCTTCCGGTGCACCTTTGACTGACTCCGGTCAACGTTCAAAAGCCACGGGGAACGGGATTTATTTTCATGTCACCGGGTCACAGGGAAGCAATAAGGTTAAGGTAACGGCACGCGGCAGTGACGACGACAGCCTTACCGTCGGCTATAAGAGTAGCGACCGCCTCGTGCTTGAGGTGCTGACAAAGAAGACAAATACCGCAGGATACAGCAGCCGCCCCGGTGTTTATATCCGCTCCGAGAAAGACGGCAACTATTCTGTGCCGGCTACTCGCCAGGATACCACCCTTTGTATCGACATATCGCAAACGGATGCGGATACGGTATTAGGATACCTTTCCTGTGGTAACAATTTTGAAATTGAACCCTATTACCTCAAGGTAGCTCGTCTGTCTGAGCCGGTCAGTTATCACCTACACCTGTGTAGTGACACCGGTCCCGGTCAGATTGCGGTTCCGGATGCCGCTGATCAGGATTGTTTTTCTTTCGGGTATGAAACCGGAATCGGTTACATTCCGGAAACCGGGCCCGACAATGCTTCACGTAAACTTATCATTCAGACTGGCTCGGAAAACACCTTTTTCTCACCGGCCGACTATCAAATTGAGCTCAAAATTCTCACTGCGGGAGTATTTTGGTCCAACGATCCAGTTT
Organism: Deltaproteobacteria bacterium; assembly: GCA_017996625.1. Classification (GTDB taxonomy): domain Bacteria; phylum Desulfobacterota; class WTBG01; order JAGOGO01; family JAGOGO01; genus JAGOGO01. The sequence continues at coordinate 46,759 of JAGOGO010000005.1, forward strand.
GTGCCGACGAGTATGCAACTGCAGTCGAAGCCTGCAGCAATGATCCTGCCCAAACGGTTGTCGGTAGCCAAACTGATTATCAATACTGGACATCATCTGGCCAAGCAGCAACACCTGCCGCTCTCGGCGGCTCCAGCTCGACACCTTCGTGCTCTGGCTCCGGCGATGCATCGACCCTGCGCACCAACTGTGATGCAGTCATTTCCGGCTCAAACGTAGCCGCACTCAGCATCAAACTGCCGCGTCTTACCGGTGATCCTTCAGCAGTAACCATCGGTAGTGAGGTTTTGGTCCGCATCGCCATGTTCGGATGTTCCTGCACCGGCCAGATATTCAATGCCGCTATTTCCCTTGGCGTTCTTGCCTCACAGGAAACCGGCTTTCACGCGGTCATCGTCGGTATCAGCGACTATCCGGCGTCAAATAGCGACCTTACCCATGCTGACGACGATGCACGGGATCTTGCTTCCAGTCTTCTTGCCTTTCCAAACTGGAAATCCGACAACATCCAGCTTCTGCTCAATGAAAACGCGTCAGTGAACGCTATTGTGAGCGCCATCACTGCAATGGGTAGCCAGGCTTCGGCCAACGACACGTGCCTCTTCTTCTTTTCCGGCTTGGGATCCAACCTGCACAATTCGCTCACTCCTAATGAATCGAACCCCGGCGCTGGTGCTTTGGCTGCCTACGATGGAATGCTCTCTTACGACGAGATCGCTGCAGCACTTGCCGGCCTGCCATCAAAAAGCGTGGTCAGCATCGTTGATGCTTCTCACGGCGGCTCTCCACTCCTTGATGCGGTGCTTTCCCGGGGCCGGATAAAATGTCTGCCCCGGTTCCAAACCTACACAGTTGCCAGCGACGAACTGGTCGCTGATCTATCAGTGAACAATCAAGCAAAAGGCCTCACCGTAAGCTCGGGTGTGACCTTCTCGGCTTCAAACGATGACGCTCTCGCTTGGGAATTCGATCGACTCCAACACGGCCTGCTGACGTATGCTCTTATCCGAGCGATTCAGACATTCGCAGACACGAACCAGGCTGCTGAGCTCTCCGCTGAAGCACTGGGAACCGCGACTATGAAAACGTTCGAGAACCTTTACTCTCAGTATCCGAAGCTCTACGACGTGCTGCAGCAGATGCCTGCGGTACACGACGCCTACCCTCCGGAAGCGCCGGCATCAGCAGAGATTCCGCTGCTTATCAAGCAACAATAGACAGGCAGTGCGACAGCACCAGTATTCTTCAGGAGAAGGAGCCAAGTCACATCGGCTTGGTTCCTTCTTTCATTTCTCGCGAGCCAATCACTTTCCCGGATGGAGCACGTCACTTCATAACACCTCTCCATAAAACTTTCTTCACGTAATGCTACACGCACTGTCATACTGAAAATTACTGTCCTTCTCTTGTGACAATACAGCATTTTCCCCAAATCGCGCGGCACTCTCTGCTGTATTATTGATTTCAGACACCCTGTGCGTAACCGATAATTCCCCCGTGCCCACGACCCCAGGTCTCAGAAGGCAACGCCGCTCTTTTCTCTCGTGCAAGTCGGATCGGATTAGACACATTTTCACAGCAAAGGAGACACTATGGATACCCGCAGTATCGAGGAACATTCCTGGGAACTCTCCCGCCGTCAATTTCTCACTATCACCTCATCCACTGCGTGTCTTTTTCTGTTCGGCGGTCTCGTCACGCTGCTCAAAGCCGAACCTCTTCACCAATTACCTCCACTGCCCTATGCGGTCAACGCACTTGAGCCGGTTATATCAGCACGGACAATCGACTTTCATTACGGTAAGCACCATAAGGGATACGTAGACAAGCTCAACAGCCTCATTGCCGGTACTGATCTTGCAAATATGTCTCTTGTTCAGATTATTCAAACCACATCAGACCAACCGGACCGGAAAACAATCTTCAACAATGCTGCCCAGGTATGGAACCATACGTTCTACTGGTCCTGCATGAAGCCCGGCGGCGGAGGTGAACCACCGTCAGACCTGAAGCAGAAGCTCGACGCATCTTTCGGCAGCGCGGATGAATGCAAGGCGCAATTGGCTAAAGCTGCTACTGATCAGTTCGGAAGCGGGTACGCGTGGCTTGTTCTGGATGGTGACAGGCTGCGGGTTACCAACACACCGAACGCCGAAAATCCGATGACCCAGGGCCTACAGCCGCTCTTTACGATTGATGTGTGGGAGCACGCCTATTATCTCGATTACCAGAATAAGCGGGCAGACTATGTGGACGGTGTTCTCCGGAAGCTGATCAATTGGCAATTCATTGCCGATAACCTGACTCGCCGGTAACGTTCGCGAGGACGCGGATCAATCTCAAAAGCAGTCCGGTAGCTGATTCTGATCATCTCCATTACCACCAGAACGGTACCTGCTGCTTTTGGAAAGCCGTACGCCTGGCACGCGTCTGGTGTTTCGCGGATCGCCATCGCCATGATTTCAATCTTCAACGCCTCTTCTCTATGAACCATTATCGTCATGGCATGTCATTATCGGTGCGAACAGTCAGGGCTTTTATCCATAACTGCACTGTCACTCGGAACCTCCAAAGGAAAGCTCATTGCAACATGATCTATCAGCAACGACTGTTTTTGCTGCCACTCGCCTGTCTCATGCTCTCGGGTCTTCTTCTCGGCTGTGCCGGACCGCTCGTAAGAACCGATCTGCAAACCTTTCAGCAGCATCCTGAACAGTTCAAAGGAAAGCAGGTTGTTATCACCGCATCACTTGAAGAAATTTATACCCATCGGGACGCTTATTCCGGTAAAAAGGTGGAAATCACCGGCACGGTTACCCGAAAAGGCTTTTGGGGCCCTCCAGACTGGGATTTTTTCCTTACCGATAATCAGGGAAGAACGCTTCGTTGTTACGAACGCACCTATCGGGTTGATGCCTGGATAATTCCGGTCATGGCAATCAAGCGAGCTGAACGTGAAAATAGTACGGTTACGGTCGTCGGCAAACTTGAGCAGGACCTGGATATCGAGCTGGATTGGTTTGAGTATCAGGGGCAGCACTATGACACCGATCACCTCCCGGCGAGCGTGCCCCTCCCCTTCATGTGATTACTCGTTTCCGCACTCAATCATTCCAAAAGGCGCCTTTATCCTGTAAGCACGAACCGGTGGAACACGCATCGAAGTTGCTTGGCAGAAGCGTGCTCTCGTATGATCCAGGATCTCTGACCCGGTATCGGACTCCATCAAACCGCAAAGCTCAGAAGGAGGCGAGCAATTGCTCCGCCTCCTTCTCCTTTGAACCAGCTTCGCTCATCTCTGTTTTTCTCTAGGCAACCTCATACCAAAAACGACACAATCGTGATTGATTCACTCAGTTCGGCACGAGAACTTATGGCTGAGCGGTGTTCGAAACCTCATTCGAATACTCGGACCGGTTGAATGCAGTGTCTACTGCCCTGACCACGTAGAAATGTGCAGCACCGCTGACTACGGTTGTGTCGGTGTATTCAGTCGTCGTCGCCAGCACGGTCCCACAGAGGCTGTAGGGACCGCCGGCAGTAGTTGCACGAAGCACCTCATAAGCGTAGATATCCGCGTCCAACCCCGCATCCCAGCTCAGAGTGACCGCATCAGCAGTCACTCCGGATACAATCAGATTTTCGGGACAGAAAGGCGCGACACCGTCATCGGAAGCGAGTACGATTAACTCCCCTGCCTGTGCCGGATCGTATCCATTTTCCGTGCTGTCGAGATCAGCGTAGCCCCAGGTGAGCCCGTTGGTACTGCTGTAACGGTATGCGACATCGTAGGTGCCAATCGGCTCCGGCAGAAGCTGTCCCTGAAATTCATCCTTGTCATCTACATCAGCGCTGAACACTGCGTCAACCCACCTCCAGCTTGCGTTGTTCTCAGGCTGTGAACCATCCGGGCCGTAGCCAACCTGCGCCAAAAGCCCCGGAGTCACGCCTGGCACGTTCGAGATGCCCTGAATCAGGACTTGACTGATAATCGGCTCCGTAGGGGCTACCGCGCTGATCGTGTGGGTAATACTCATGGGAGAGAGCAGGCTTGCCCAGTCGATCAGAAAGAATACGCCATAGTAATGACTCGGATCAGAATCGCTGACGTAATCGCCATCCGGCAGCGTCGCAGTGACGGTTCCAACATTCTCGTACTGTCCCTCTACCGCTATCCCTTCAGCCGTGCAGGTCATTGACTCACCCGGAGCAAGCATGATTGCTGTACAGCTGACCACTGCCCCTTGGCTGTCTACTACCGTAATATCGGTCAGCTCCTGATCGCCCGTGTTAGTAACCACATAGGTCCACTCAACCGGATCGCCGACGCGGAGTATCGGTCCGGCTGGTTCATCAGCATCCTCTCCATTGGTGCTGGTTTCAACGTCTATGCTCTCTTCCGGCGGTGTGGTCGAGCACCCATCGGTGTCATCAAATGAAATCAGTTCACAGCCGACAAGGTACTTCTCCGGATTCCACGAGAGCATACCAGTCTCACAATCAATGTCATCACCGGCCACGAGCATGATCCGAGCGCCCTCGGCATAGTTACCATCTGATTCGATGGGGAAATCACAACTGTCCACTCCTTCCCCCATGTTCATGATATGAACATTGCCGCCCTTGTTTGCAGTCCCGCTTCCCAGACACACAAGGCCCTCTCCCGGCAGCGGGTCGGGGAGATACACCAATGCATAGGAACACCCCGGCTCGACGTGGTGGCCGTTGAAGACAAACCGGAATGCTGTTCCAGCGGCCGTGTACGTCATTTCTCCCCACGCAGATCCCGATATCGGGTCGCCGGTAACGGCGTCCACTTGTGAAAAATAAAGATGCCGGGTGACTGACGATACTCCCTCATCATCGTCCCCATCTATGTCTCCATCCACTGGAGTCCCAGGCCTTATTGGATTAAAGCGGTTATGCCCAGAATTTCCGTTGTTCGGGTTAGGAACTGTATCGTCGCATTCATTGCCGCTATTGCCTCCATGGTGTCCGTTGCTCCGGTTGGTGAATTGATTCAGCGGGTTGGAAGAATTGTTGCCGAAGGCTTGATCGAACCCGATAAACAAGACAACAACTATGGTGATAGCCACTACAATCGAAAATATCCTGGTCATACCAACCTCCTTTTTACATTTCCACCTTGAGCTTCCACTGTAATCAAAAGGGGTCACACGCCCCTTCCCTCGTCTGCAGGAGATTTCCTCTCCGCTGGTACTGTCGGTCCGGTTCCGCGCAGGAGACGTGGTTGACGATGCGATCTCATTGCCGCAGCAGAATTTTTCAGCCGGAACTGCTCCTTCCGAAGATTTCAACAGCACTGGCCGAGCCTCGTTCCGAACGATGTCATTGACACCAGACAACGCTTTACTCGACAAGTATCATTTTCCATGCCAATGGCTGAAGAGCGAGACATAGTAGAATACGAATGATTGAAACCAATGAGTTTTTCTCACTTCAAACAGCCCAGTGGCCGACCCGAGCGGGGGCGATTCCGACTGGTACGCTATCGCTATATCACCATAATGACAACATACATTCATTATGCCGGTATAACGACACCCCCCACCTCGATGGACCATTCTTTCGCCTGCCTTTCTGCGCGCCACCGTCCATCACTTTTTTTTGAGAAACACCATGAGACCTCATGAATAGCTCGGCAAATGCTTTACTGATGAGAGCGAGACTGTAGGATTTATCCGGATTTCAGTGTAGGAAAATTCCGTCACATTACCCCTCTTCTGCTTAAGGCCACCAGCCGAAAAGGACCAACCCAACCGAATGTTATTGGCATGAACCTTTCGCTGAGCCGGTGGACAGTGTGGTACCGGACGTAGCTCAAGAATATTTTGCATTGACATGAACTTGCTTTTTGTAGATAAAATAAGGATACGGCGTGTTGCACTCACCTCTTTTCTCCACTGCGGGCTCTTTCCCAGCCATGATCAATAAAATCGCTTTCGCATCGCCCATGAATAGAGAAACGGGGTCTGATGCGCAGACTCGTATCAACGTTACCGGAGGACATCAGTATGGATGCAACCAAAGCAATTAACGGATGGCGTAGTATTCGTAAGTACAAGCAAGATCACATACCTGAGGAGATTCTTCGAAAGGTTCTCGATGCTGGAAGAAGATCCCCCTCCTGGGAGAACGTTCAACCCTGGCACTTCATTGTCATTCAGGATGACGCAGTCAAAGAGAAGCTGGTACGACTTGCTTCCGGTCAGAAACATATCGCCCAGGCTCCGGTCGTCATCGCCGTCTGCGGTGATCTCTCCGCCTGGGACAAGCCGAAAAACCGCGAAGCACTCGTAGAACTTGTGAATGCGGGAGTTATAAACGTGCCCCAGGAGGTAATTGACAGCGTCCTCTTAAAAGACCCGGTTTTTTGTGTTGCCGAACATGGTCCGGCTATCATCCTTGGTCGTACTCTCGAGCAGCTCGGAATCGCCTACGGGTTTATGGCTATCGAAGCAGTCAACCAGGGCCTCGGCATGTGTATCGTCGGTGCATTCGGCAATGAGGTGACCGAGTCTTATAAGGAGCTGTATCAGGAGATTCGCGGCCTGCTTGCCATCCCCGAAACGATGTACCTTCTCGCCTTGCTCACCCTCGGTTTTCCGGACGAAGACCCGTCAGCTCGGCCGCGCAAGACCTTTGACGCAGTGGTGTCCCGCGGCAAAGTGGGTCGGCCCTGGTAGTGTGCTGAACCGACAGAGCTCCACCACCGTGTAATAGTGAGAATCGCGTGAAAATCCTTCTCGTTAATTCCAACCGGTATCACCATCCACCGGTCATTCCTCTCGGCATCGAGTATCTCCTCGGCAGTCTCAGTCGAAGCCGACATTCCGCCGCTGTGGCTGACCTGTGCTTTGCGAGCGATCCTTTCATGGAACTCCGCACCGCACTTTCAGATCACGCTCCGGACCTCATCGGGATTTCCATTCGGCAAATCGATTCCGTTCTCTACCAGAACAATGAATTCTTCCTCGACGACGCCGCGCAGTACACTGCCCTCTGCCACGAAGCCGGTCTGCCGGTAGTGCTCGGGGGCAGCGGCTTTTCGATTATGCCGCACGACATCATGGCGTACACGAGGGCCGATTATGGTATTTCCGGTCCAGGAGAAGGAGCACTCATCGACCTCCTTGATCGCCTGGACGCCAGCTTACCCGCTGACCGCATCATCGACGGCTATCAGGCCCTTCCAGGCTCCCGATACGCTTTTGCCCGGATTCAGGCCGGCGAGTACCAGCCTTACGTGGAAGCAGATGGAATAGTCGGATTCCGCACCCAGATCGGTTGCACCGGCCGGTGTTTCTTCTGTGTGGAGGGAACGAACCGGATAATCTTTCATGACCCTCTGTCCGTAGGCAGGGAAGTTCGTGGACTGAAGGAATGCGGATATACCCGTTTCCATCTCTGCGACAGCGAATTCAATATCTCCATCGACCATTCAGTCACGGTCTGTAAAGCGCTCATTCAACACGCCGGAACTATTTGCTGGACTCTGTATATGAAGCCGGAACCCTTCAACCATGCGCTTTTCACCTGGCTCAAGAAATCCGGGGCATCGATGATAACCCTCAGTATCGATACCCTCAGTCAGACTGAGGCCGCCTACCCAC
>JAGOGO010000080.1 GCA_017996625.1 Deltaproteobacteria bacterium
GGGGTAGGTGAAGTCGAAAGCTTTGGTTCTCAGTACGCTATGAGGGTGTGGCTGGACCCGGACAAGCTCACCAATTTTAAGTTGACGGTCGACGATGTTGTCGAGCGTCTTCGCGTCTACAATGTCGAGGTTTCTGCCGGCCAGTTCGGCGGAGCGCCGGCAGTGGAAGGCCAGCGACTGAACGCTTCCATCATCGTTCAGAACCTGCTCAAAACTCCGGAGGAGTTCGCCGCCATTCCGTTGCGCATTAATCCCGACGGTTCCATCGTACGCATACAGGATGTGGGGCGCACGGAACTAGGCACCGAGCGTTACGAAATGAACACGCTATACAATGGCGTACCTAGTGCTGCTCTGGCTGTAAGGCAGGCTCCGGGAGCCAACGCCTTGGATACTGCTGACGCTATCAGGGCCAAGATGGAGGAACTGGCTAGGTACTTTCCGCGTGGAATGAAGGCCGTCTATCCCTATGACACAACGCCCTTTGTGAAAGTGGCTATTCATGAGGTATTCAAGACCCTCTTCGAGGCAATCATACTGGTTTTCCTGGTAATGTACCTTTTTCTCGGAAATATCCGGGCCACCTTGATCCCGACCCTGGCAGTGCCGGTGGTGATCCTGGGAACCTTCGCGGTGCTGGGATTATTCGGCTTCTCGATCAACATGCTGACCATGTTCGCGATGGTGCTCTCCATCGGCCTTTTGGTGGATGATGCCATCGTCGTGGTGGAGAATGTGGAACGGATTATGAGTGAGGAGGGGCTTCCCGCCAAAGAAGCGACTCGCAAGTCCATGGGAGAAATCACGAGCGCTTTGATTGGAATCGGCCTGGTACTCGCGGCGGTGTTCGGACCGATGGCTTTTTTCGGAGGTTCTACCGGTGTCATCTACCGGCAGTTTTCGGTGACGGTCGTAGCGTCCATGTTGCTGTCCGTCCTGGTGGCTCTCGTTTTGTCCCCGGTTCTCTGCGCATCACTCCTCAAGCCGGTGGCTAAGGGACATGAGCCTGCAGAGAGCGCTTTTTTCTTGTTTAGGCCTTTCTTTCGGTGGTTCGACTCGGCATTTTTTTGGACCCGAGACAAATACCAGGGCTTGGTTGGCCGGATTATGGGCCGTAGGCTGCGCTTCCTGATCCTGTACGTTGTAATCGTAGTTGGCCTGGGATTTCTTTTTCAGCGGATGCCGACCGCCTATCTTCCCGATGAGGATCAGGGTATCATGTTTGTCCAAGCGATGCTGCCGCCCGGCTCAACCCTTGAGCAGACCGGGGAGGTGATGCATGAAGTCCAGACATATTTTCTGACGGAAGAAAAAGAGGCAGTGACGTCGTGTCTTACAATCACCGGCAGAAATTTTTCCGGTGCCGGACAGAATGCGGGAATGGCTTTCATTAAGCTCAAGGACTGGGATCTGCGTGACCGCAAGGATCTGAGGGTCCGCGCTGTGGTTGAGCGCGCCATGGGCAAGTTCTCCAAGATTCGCAATGCACGGGTCTTCGCCTACCCTCCCCCATCGGTCATTGAGTTGGGCATGGCCAACGGCTTCGACTTCCAATTGCAGGATCGGGGTGGAGCTGGCCATACGGCATTGATGGCAGCCCGCAATGAGCTGCTCGGCATGGCTGCCGATGATCCCCGACTGATGCGGGTGCGGCCTAATGGCCTGGAGGATGTACCGGAATACCGGGTCGATGTGGATTGGGGGAAGGCGGGTGCCCTGGGCGTCCCGATCAGTGCCATCCACAGCACCATCGCAGCCGCATTCGGCAGCGCTTATGTAAATGATTTCATTCAGGGTGGGCGGGTAAAACGGGTATACGTCCAGGCTGATGCTTTCCACCGCATGCTCCCAACCGACCTGAATCATCTTTACGTTCGCAATCAGGCAGGGATGATGACGCCATTCACGTCGTTCGCCTCCGGACGCTGGAGCTATGGGTCACCGAAGCTGGAACGCTTCAATGCCTTCCCCAGCCTCAATATCTGGGGCGAGGCGCCGCCAGGGAAGAGTTCCGGCGAGGCTATGCAGGCCATGGAAGAAATCGCCGCGAAACTCAGCAAGAGTATTGGCTATGACTGGACGGGAGTCTCCTACCAGGAGCGGATGGCTAAGTCCCAGGCACCGCTGCTCTATGCGTTTTCCATGATCGTCATTTTTCTCTGCTTGGCTGCACTGTATGAGAGCTGGACCATTCCTATTTCGGTCATGCTGACATTGCCGCTCGGGGTTATTGGCGGGGTACTTGCGTCATCACTGCGAGGCTTTCCCAACGATGTGTACTTTCAGATCGGACTTCTCACTGTTTTGGGCCTAACAACCAAGAACGCTATTTTGATCGTTCAGTTCGCCATGGGCAAAATAGAGGAGGGCATGGGGTTAATCGAGGCTACATTGGAAGGGGCGAGGCTGAGGCTCCGTCCGATCGTCATGACCTCGCTCGCGTTTGGTTTCGGCGTGCTTCCCCTGACACTGGCTACCGGAGCCGGTGCTGGCGCGCAAACGGCGATCGGTACCGGCGTTCTAGGAGGGATGGTGACATCCACGTTCCTAGCCATCTTTTTTATTCCCCTTTTCTTTGTCGGGGTAGTTGAGCTGTTCGGAAGGAAGAAACGCAACCGAACGGAAGTCTCCACTCCCCAGAGCGACTAGTAGATAAAGGAATTTAGTCTCACCCCACGATTGGTAATTCCCTACTTCCGCTCCTGCGCTTTAGTGCCGCGAATCAGTGCAGAAGAAAAAGCCCGGTCGGCATTACTGCTGCTTTTTCTTCTGCGCCATGATCAGCGAGGTTTGGGTTGGAAGGTCCTTGAGCATTGGATGTTCGAACCCTGCTGCAGCAAGCCATTCCGAGTATTCTGAGAAGGTGTAGGTCCCCCCTCCTGGGGTCACGACGAACATAAACATCGCGAAAAGCAAGGGCAGACTTTTCTCGGATCGCTCCTCATCAGGAACAAACTCGTGGATTACGAGCATGCCTCCGGGACGGAGCGCTTCGCCAATGTGGTTCAGGATCATCTGTATTCCAGGTGGATCATATCCCTGCAGGATATGACTGATGATTGCGATATCGAACGCATTCTTTTCAAAATACGGGTTTTCGATATTACCCGGTTGGTAGACAACCCGATCGGCCACTCCCAGGTCCCGGGCCACGGCGGCAGCAACAGTGAGCACATTTTCCAAATCGAAATCCGTGACGGTTGCAGTGCGATCCCTTTGCAGAATGGAGTATCCGTAAGCTCCTGATCCGCAGGCAATGTCAAGCACCCTCCGACCTGTGGCCGTGCCTGGCTTGATGCCAAGCATATCACACATGATCTGTCCGACCTGCATGCCCAAAGGAAAAAGGCCCATTGCGATGTTTTCCCAGGAGTTCGGCTCTCGTGCTCCTTGCTTGACCAGCGGCCTGCCTTCTCTGATTGCTTGTCCGATGCGGCCCATAACGTCCCAGTCTTCGGAAAGGACGAATGCCTGGATTGCGCCTCCGATATATGATGGTGCTCCCTTCACAAGAACATGTTGGGCCAGAGGGTGAAGCCGGTAGCGGTCCGGCCCTTTTCCCAGGAGGCGCAGACCGCAAAGACTATCCAGCAGCACCTGCATACCCCGCTCCTTGACCCCGCACTCTCTAGCGAGCTGTTCGACCGTGTTCGCCCCTGTGGCGATTCTGCTGAAGACATCAAGCTCAATGGCTGCTTTCAAAATGCCGCTTTTCCAGTAGCCGATAAGGAGGTCATAGATATAGCTGGGATCAGTTCCGGGATCATGTTTCTCTGCAAGCATGCTTCACCTCCATTGATGAGATGTGGTCTGATTGCACATGGCGTTGTGGGTGCTGCAATCCTATTATACCGCATCCTTATTGAGAAGAGAACTTCCCCCCTGTAAAGCACGCTGGGGACGATTCTTAGACCTGGTATAAAACGTCAAACGGTTTGGTCACTCTTGCGCAGAAACGCTGAGGAAGCAGAAAAAAGAAAGGTCAATGCGAGGAGACCCTTAAGGAACCGTAAGGAGTAAAGAGTCAGGAGTAAGGACTCATGAACAAGAGGCTCGACGTACCCATCGTCTGAGTATTCTTTACGCCTCACTGTTCTGCGCGGGGCGACGTGGCAATCTCCTCACTTCTTTATGCTCAACCGCAGTTCATTGCCAGTTCTTATCCTTTTCTAGCAAGCACCATATTCCGGGAAGTGATCTCTGACCTCACCGCTGCCTACTAATTGGGATAACAATCGGTAATGCTTTCGCTCATGACGAATACGGCCGGCAATGATGGCTGGGTGAATCCTGAGCTTGCCAGCTAAAGCAATCACCTGGCTAGCTGGCGACTTTTCCTGTATCAATTCATTATTCCACACTTTTTTGGGAATCGATGCTTCCATCGCCATTTCATCAGCTTCGCTTTCGATGGTCGATTCGGTCCTGACATCATCGCGCCGCAGATCCAGATCGTCTACAATAATTGAATCCGAAGAGGTTAGATGTTTGGCAATATGGGCAAGCTCGTGCAGAAGGCAAAACCAGAAATTATCGAGACGATCATGCCGAAGTGTCATGCCGATGACCGGGGTTCCATCCGGGAGGCGTATGGCAGCTCCATCCAGGTATGTCCTGGGTAAATGTGGGACAATGACTAGGTGAATACCGTTTTTCTCCAAGTATTCCTTGGCAAGAACTGGCCCACCAGAGAGACAGCTCAATCGTACTGTTTCACGCATGAATTGAAGGTTAATTATTCCTTTTGCATAGCGGTTCTTAAGTGGATTTTTGCGTGCAAGAAAACGGACTCGAAGACACCAGGCAATCAGCGCGTATGGATCCGTTTTCTTAGTAAGCCGCTGATGCATACTTCGACGAAATGCCACCGCCTGAATTGCATCCCATCCGCCAGCCTGCTCGGCAAAGTCACGCATCAATTCCTCAGCGTGCTCCTCCAGATTCTTGCCATTTGGCAACCAGCATCGTGCGGCCATTTCGGCCACGGGAAATTTGTTCCAGGCTAAATTTGGTATATCTTCCGGAAAGGTGCCACCCGGCTCCTGAAGAAGCACCTCAGCGGGAATCCCCAGATTCCGGTGGAGAGATCTCATCATGCTCAGGGTGAGTGTCCGTTTGCGGTGCAATATCTCTGACACGCGGCCTCTGGAACCAATGAAGGAAATCAAATCCTTCTGGCTCAGGCCAAGCTGCTCCATCCGAAATCTTATGGCGTCTACCGGATCGGGCGGGGTAATGGGGTAGCGTTTCTCCTCATACAGTTCCACCAGAGTGGATAACAGTTCGAGTTCATCAGCCTCAGCGGTATTCTCTTCTGCATTCATAAGCCCTTCGATATGGGATAGAGCCTCGTTATAATCTTTCTCTGTCTTGATCAGACGATTAACCATGTCAGATCACCTCTGCGTCAATTCTATCGTATTCTTTGTGCGTACCGATAAAACGGATAAAGACTACTTTCGCAGCATAGTTGATTTTAACTATCAGGCGGTACTTGTTGCCGGCAATATTGAAAACAACACGGTTATCCGCCAGCACACTGGCGGAATGAAAATGAGCCTTGATGTCAGCCGGAGAACTCCAGACCGCCGCTTTTGCCTCTGCATACCAGGCTTCCAGTGGGCCCTTCGCATCTCGATGAGTGGGCTGCGTATAAAAGTCAATAAGCGTTCTTCTCTTGATTACATGCATACTGTATGGCGATCCCAATATATTGTCAAGAAAAATGATCCCATTGTGGGAACAAGAGGCGGCGTTTTACATTTTCCCATCTTCCAGAAAGCTATAGTATCCTTTGTGGTTAAAAATGATGTGATCCAGCAGCGTAATGCCCATTACTACGCCGGCATCTTTTAGTCTGCGAGTCAGGGCAATATCTTCTTCGCTCGGACTGAGTGTACCGGTCGGATGGTTGTGGGCGACAATGATTGATGAGGCCCGGTCCATGATAGGATCGGCAAACACTTCACGAGGGTGGACTTGGGTTCTATTGACTAGCCCAACGGAAATGGTACGAGTGGCAATGACCTCGTGAGCGCCATTGAGGGATATGCACAGAAAGTGCTCCTGCTTACGGTCGGCAATATAACGGATTAAGAAGAGTACGTCAGCGGGAAAGGAGATCTTAAAGCCTTCAGGTCTGATGCGCCGTCGCGAGAATTCCAAGGCGGCAGCGATGAGGGTGGCTTTTGCGGGGCCGATGCCTGCTATTGCCAGCAGTTTATCCAGGTCTGGCTTGGCACTTGTTTCATCCAGTGCCTTGAGGATCCGATCGGCTAAGGAGAAGACATCTTGTGTTCTTGTCCCGCTGCCCAGCAAGATGGCGAGCAACTCCAGGTCGGAGAGCGCCTCAGCCCCTTTGTGCTGAAGCTTTTCACGAGGCCGGTCTGATGCCGGCATGTCAGCAATGCGTTTCATATTCCCCCCTCTTTGCATGAAACACAATATCGAGAAAGATTAAGAACCCCCTCATCCTAGCTCTCTTGCGCGCCGGGGAAGAGCGAAGGGTATTGCCCGCATGTTTACGCAAGTCTCTGGCGAGATCTGCGTACCGGCCGGTTGTTCGATGTCTCGAGTTGGCCCAGGTTATTACTTAACAAGAGCAGATTTGGCCCTAATGTTTGCTTCTTTGAGAAGTCGACCATTGATAAAAGACCTTTAGTCGATTTCCGTGAGAATTGGGGAGCCGTTTATCATGCTGCAGACGGCCCACAACAATACCTGGCGCTATTTTGATTTTGTCGGAAAAGGCTGTTATCAATGTGGTGGCATAGGTCTTTAGATGGGCCGCTGATTCAATGTGAAAATGCCTGGTTAACTGACATGGCTCCCATTTAATTCCTTCTTCTCTCAGAAGACAAAAGCCCTACGGTGTTCCTTAACACTGCAGAGCTTCATAATTTCTTGGTACCGTCCATTCCATCCCTCCTGAAAGTCTTCTCCAGTATGCGGAGCTTCGACTATCGACAAATATCGCTACCCAGGTGAGCTGTCAAGCGATTTTTGGTGAGGGGGGACGAAGGAGTATGGAGATACGGTTCGTGGAAAAGGTGAGGAGCAGCTTCAGAATAGTAGTGGATTCACGCCTGCGGCGTGTGGACAACGATCTGATGCTCGGCACGCCTTCGGGAATGACGGGTAGAGGTGATTGAACTAACGTCGTGAGTTCTCGAAACAGCTAGTTCTGATGAATTAGCCTTAAGATGCGATCAGAATCCGGTCGTCGCACGGAGTGAGCGTTTCCGCGCCGCCGGTTTTGATCAGGAAGGTATCTTCGATACCTACTGCTGCCTGCCGGGCGAAGACAAGCTTGGGCTCAACCGCAATCGTCATGCCTTCTTGCAGCGCATGCTGCTGGCCGGCGGCAATGTAGGGGATCTCACTGTTTTCCAGGCCGATGCCGTGAGCGACAAAGGTGGTTTGTTTTCCCGGAATTCCCAGATAACTGTCACGATAGCCAAGCTGTTCTGCAAGGCGGACCGTTTCTTCAAAGAGCTGGTCGCAGCGTGCGCCCGGTTGAGCATGATCAGCGATATAGCGTTCAATGGTGCGGGTCGCTTCATAGGCGGCGCGATAGTACTCCGGCATCTCGCCGATGCAGTACATGCGGGTCTGATCGACCAGGTAGCCGTTATAGCAGATTCCGAAATCTACGAGAATCGGCTCGTGGGCTTTCATCAGGCGTGATCCTGCTCCCACGGGAAATGCAGGCGAGAGTCCGGCTCCGCCCATGGGTGATTCAGCCTGGCTGACAATGCTTCCGTTAGGACCGCTGAGCACATGCCAGGTATAGGCCTCATAGTTGAGGGACCTCATTCTGATCAGACCTTCGTGCTCCAGCCTTTTGGCAAAGAGCTCCAGATAGCCGCCGAATTCGATTTCCGACATTCCTTCCCGCAGCACGCTGCAGCCTTCTTCATATACGCGCTTGCCGATCTCGCCAGCGTGGCGCATCTGATCGAGTTCGTATGGGCTCTTGATCATTCGGATGCGTTTGATGAGAGTGGACGTATCGACGATTTCAACATGAGAGAGGAGTTGTTTATAGTGGAAGTATTCCCGTACCGGCAGCACGTCCAGCTCCATGCCGATCTTATGGGGAATATGGCCATAGTACTTTCTGATCACGTCAGCTAGTGATCCTATTGAATCCAAGGGGATGATGTGTTCCAGAGGTGATTCCTCTCGAGCCCGGTCAATATCTCGAAAAACCATGAGCAGAGAGGCGCCTTCCTGAGGCACATAGAGAAGCACATTCTGCGCAGTGCCGGAAAAGTAGAAGTAGTCCATCTTGTATACGACCAGCGCTGCTTCGATGTCTTTCGCTTGCAGGCTCTTCTGAAGCTGACTGATGCGATGTTCAATTTCTGTCTTGGGAACGTATTTTTCTTTCACATGAAGCCTCGGATGCACGGGATGGTAACGGTTCCAATCGTTCCAGCCCCGCGCTTCGCGGAGTTTCAACAGCTCCCACGATTGAAACGGCTCAAACGTTCAAACCGGCAACCCGTTATCATAGCAGATGAGCTTTTGCTCAATCTCGTCAAAGAAAAGACCGGAGAAGCATTGCTCCTCCGGTCTTGCAGAGTCTTATCCAGTGAAGTTACTTCTGTTCTTATCAGTGAAGTTACTTCTGTGGTTTGGGCATCACTTTTTCTACGAGATCCGGGTACGGAGTCAGTTTGGCCAACTGTCGGCGGTATTCCATGAAATCGATATCGCGGCTGCCCGTTATCTTCTGAGTATTGAATGCGTTAAAACCGATGAAAGCTTCGGTATTCATATTGGCGGCCAGCCAATAGAGCTGCTGATCTTTTTCCATATCCCAGAAGAACCGCTTGCGGATTCTGACGCTTTCGATGCAGTTCATGAGACAGAGATACGTTGTGTGGGTCAGGGTCCAGATCATTTCGTTTACATAGGCATCGAGCCGGCTGAAGTCGGTGGTAAGCTGCTTAAGTTCTTCCTGAGCTTTCTTGAGTTCGGCTCCTTTTTTGATTTCACCGTACATGATCTCGCCATCGACCGCCCATTCATGAATAACGCGAGGGTCGTGAACCCACTCACCCTTTGCATTTTTCTTGATGGGCACAGCCTTGGAAATAAGGCCCAGTCGTTCCATTTTGGCCGCGCTCCACTGCTCGTTGGAGCAGGCCTGCCACATGGCTTGTTCCATGGAGAGGTTCCAGGGCAGGAAATTGGTCGACCCGCCGGTTGGGGTAGAACCGTGCCGGGTTCCGGCCTGGGCGAAGGTGGCGGTATCGGCAGCTACGGTAAAGTCACAAGCCTGGCCGATTTCCTGACCACCGGCGATTCGCATGCCGTTGCAGCGACAGATAACCGGCTTGCGTGTTTTTAGAATCGCGTCCACCATGCCGGAGAAAAGATCCATATACTGCAGATATTCCATCGGTCGCAGCGTATAGTATTCGGAATATTCTTTAACATTGCCGCCGGTGCAGAATGCTTTGTCTCCCACCGAGGTAAAAACGATGGCAACGACATCACGATCCATGGATCCCTTATGCATACCAGCGATAACGCCTTTAATCATCTGAGTAGTGTAGGATCCGAATTGGGCAGGATTATTGAGGGTGATCCACGCTGTCGTCAAACCCGGTACGGTCTCTCCAGTATTTGGATCTACCAAGGGTTTTTTCTCATACATCGTGCACGGAGCTTCAGTACCGAAGTGTTCATCGCCAAATAACTGATGGCTTTTTTCTTCATTATCGCGAACAAACCAGTTTAATAACATGTGCTACCTCCTTCGTTGTGTTGATGACTCCTGTTTCAGAAACTCAGACTCAAGCAATTAAAGAATAGTGAGGTGCAAAAGACAATCCTCCTTGACTGTATCTAGCAGAGTGCGTTTCCAAGAAAATCTCGTCGTACGATCTTTTTATGCCTTGTTAAAAATTAAAAAGCAAGCAAAATGTAGCTTTGACATAGCGATGCTTGTCCAAGCGTAGTTGATCTATAGCGTTCTCAAGGCTATGCTTGTTAGCTCCGTGTGTGCATACTTAGTTCAGGAAGAATACGGACGTCTGAGTAATAGACGGCAGAGAAAGGAAGCAAAAGCCGAGCAGAAAATTGGCCTTGAGAAATCGTTGGTGTTTTACTCTACCGTAATTGACGGAGGTCAATCATTTAAGTCCGATACAAGGGGCATGATTTGTGAGTTCATTATAAAATTAGTGATTTGTTCTTTGGTATAATGCGGTTTGAGTGCCCAGTTCCGTAAAATACCAAACGTTGAACAGTACACCAGGAAATTTGCTGTAAAATACGTATCTCCCATCTTAATGGCGGAGGTAGCAGCAATTTCGTCCAAGATGTCTTTGAAAAAGTTAATTACGTCCAGTTCAAGGCGAAGAATTTCTTTGAGGTGTTCCTCTTTCATGTTTTTGGATTCAGTCCAGCCGAAGAGAATCTCATCCTCGAGAGAAAATCCTACATCCAGCAAAGTCTTGAAGGCTACCATCAATCTTTTTTTGGGATTACTTATATCCTTGGTTCGGGATACCATTTCCTGATAGTAGGTGAAAATAAAATGCTTATAGAAAAGATAGAGAATATCTTCTTTGCAATTAATGTAATCATAGAGGCTTCCCATGCTGATCTGCGCAGCCTTGGCAATATCACGGACCGTTGTCTTATGGTACCCTTTCTGCCGGAATACAATGATTGCTCGCTTGATGATCTGTTGACGTTTGTCGTCAATTAGTTCCTGACTCTTGATCTTGGTGGGGATCTGGGTGGTTAAGTTGCCTATTTCACTTTTCTGTTTCATGGGAAAGTTCCCCCTGTAAAGCCAACACGGTCGCTATGCACAGAACACGAGCTGATCGGGTGAGCGTTCGCTTTCCAGCTGCATGATTGTAACGAATTACTCGATCTTGATCGGATCTCAGCTGCCGTTATTGAACGTCGACGATGCCTTTCAGAAGAATGCTGTTGGAGATCTCTGTATTCCGCGTCTGCATACGACCGGCCATAGTACAGCCACATTTTGGGTGAGCGCTCGCTCACTTTTTAATGCATCCTTCTGTACTTGTCAATAGTTATTTTTGGTATAGTGAAAGGCGTTTGATCTTCATTGCCTAAGTTTTCGACCTCGTCCCATGTGAGCGCGCGAGAAGAAGCGGGATCTGGTGTCTTTTGCATTATAAGGCACTATTTTTGCAAAAAATAATGCATTTTCTGCCCCTAATAGGTATGACGTGTAATCAGCGTTTTCGGAATAACACAATTTGTTTTGATTGTTGCTCTATGACCACACGTAAATTAAAGACTGTCATCGAATATGACGGAACCGCATATCGAGGATGGCAAAGTCAAGCAGACGGCCGGACAATTCAGGATACGCTTGAGGCTGTTTTTTCGCGGATTCTGAACCATGCCGTGCGCATTCACGGTTCGGGTCGAACCGACAGCGGCGTGCATGCACTTGGCCAGGTTGCCCATCTTACCACGACATCCAACCTTGATCTCTCTTCGCTGCAGCGAGGAGTGAACAGCCTCCTCCCTCAGGATATTCTCATCAAAAGCATTGAACAGGTGGAAGATGAATTCCATGCTCGGTTCAGCGCGCGCAGTAGACTCTATGAATACCATATCTGGAATGCCGAATCTCCTTCGGTTTTTCACAGACCTGTCTCGTGGTGGATACGGGACAGACTCGATCTCGATTTGATGAAAACCGCCGCACAGACTCTGCACGGTTCTCATGATTTTACGTCGTTTAAGGGCGCTGATCACGAACAGCAAAGCGCCGAGCGAATTGTTTTCGCCACCGGATTCAGACGTGAGGCCGAAGAGCTCATTTTTTCCATTCATGCCAATGCATTTTTGCGGCACATGGTACGCAACATTGTCGGAACGCTGGTAGATGTGGGGAAGAAGCGGATTACGCCGGAGGAGTTCAAGGCGATTCTTAAGGGCTGCGACCGCTGCAAAGCAGGGTTAACTGCTCCGGCCCCGGGACTATTCCTGGTACACGTTTACTACTGACATGCCTACCATCCTGACTCGATCCGCTCGGCTAAAATAAGCGGCAATCCAGCTGCCAGAATCTTGATTTGAGCCCGCTTAACATCGTAGGTGACTCTTCTTAACCGAAAAACCTTATTCTTGGTATCCAGGATGCCGTACGCAGCAGCGGGATTGTGGTCGCGCGGCTGACCTACGCTGCCGACATTGATGATCCATTTACTCCTTCCCTGCAGAGATACCGTTCGAGGCAGACGGCGCTCGTCAACATCTCCGGTTTCGTTGAGCGTAAAAATCATGGGGATATGGGTGTGGCCGACGAAGCAAAGCGGCTGCCGAAAGGTGCTGAAATTCCACAGCGCGTCGAAGCGGGTAACGATGTAGTTCCATTGGTCGGGCGTGCCCGGAGAAGCATGACTGATCATAAAAAACTCTTCTTCCCAGGTCAGGGGGAGATTGGCAAGAAAGCGCTGGTGCTCAGCATCCAGGTGATCGGCTGTCCAAGTAAGAGCGTGCCGTGCCGGAGCATTAAACATGGCGGTATCGAGCTGTTTGGCAGCTGCCCAGTCATGATTACCTGCTATGCAGATCACGTCATGATCATGAAGGAGGTCAATGCATTCTTGAGGATTCGCACCATACCCCACGATATCGCCAAGGCA
>JAGOGO010000081.1 GCA_017996625.1 Deltaproteobacteria bacterium
CCAATTCGGAGTAGCGCTGCTATACGTGTTCGGAAGCAGGGCGGCAGAAATCCGCGACTGGTTCTCCGGCCGGCTGGATGCGCTCGATTCTTCTGCGTCGGATGTCGATATCGGGATCAAGGGATTAGCGGATGAACCATGGCTGGTGCAGGAGAAGGTCCGCTGCGCGCTGGCGCTCGAGGATCTGTTTGGCTCCTCGCGTGTGGATCTAGTAATGATCGCCGAGGTTGATCCCTTCCTGGCTGCAGAGATCATTCGGGGAGAGCGTCTTTTCGCCGATAATGACTATGCAGCTGACGAGTATGAACTCTATATCCTGAGGCGCGCGGGCGATCTTATTCCCCTTGAGCGGGAACGGATGGCTCTCATTCTGGGTGAGGGATCATGACTCCACGGGCTGTGTCAAAACGCATTATTGCCGACCGTTTGAACCTGCTGTCGCTGTTCATCAGCGAGATACGACTCCTGCCATTGCACGATAAGGCAGAGTTCTTTTCCGAGCGCAGGAATATCTGGGCAGCGGAATCATGTCTGCGGCGGAGCCTGGAAGCGTTATTTGATGCCGGCCGGCATATCCTGGCAGCCTGCAGCGGTCGAGGAGTGACCGAGTTCAAGGAAATCGCCGTCCAGTTACGGGAGCTTGGTGTTCTCAACGAGGAAGAAGCTTCTCTCATGCGCTCGCTTGCCGGCTATCGCAATCGGCTCGTTCATTTTTATCATGAAGTCTCATCTGATGAGCTGTTTGCCATCTGCACCAGCCAGCTTGGAGATATCCAACGGCTGGGAGCAGCCATCCGTGAATGGGTACGTGTGCATCCGGAAAAATGTGTTGAAAGCCTCTAGCATGGCTTTCCCCCAGCGCACTATCCTGTTCTGCTGAATTCTCATTGGTAGTCAGCCTATTGGCCATAAGTCCGGCAGCATTGCTGCGGCTTCAGAAGGTGATTGTCCCTGCTCTCATTCTACCGGCGCAAAAAATACTCCGAAAACTGAACATTCCCTTTGGCTTTTAGGAACTCCTGATTCCAATCTCTGGCAAAAAAAGCCTGTTCGTGGTAAATTTATCCTTCATTTTTCTAGCGGCGGGGAACAGATCGGCGGGCGCGCACTTGGCAGTCATCCTTTGGCGGCTTACTGGATACATGTGCCGCTCCATACGGATCATCAGAACCTGCAGAGAAGGTTCCTCGGATCGATCAGAACGGTTCAACGCACGCTGGTTCGCTTCGACTACCAAGCATAAGGAGAATCCCAGTGCTGAATCCGATAAAAGTCTATAACACCTTCAGCCAGAAGAAAGAGGAGTTCGTGCCCCTCTTCGACGGCCGCGTGACCATGTATGTCTGCGGCGTAACGGTGTACGACCATGCCCATATCGGCCATGCGCGGGCCGCCGTGATTTTTGATGTCATTTACCGCTACCTGAAGTACCGGGGGTATCAGGTTACCTACGTGCGCAACTTCACCGATGTAGATGACAAGATCATCAACCGGGCTAATGCCGAGGACAGATCGTGGAAAGAAATCGCGGATACGTTTATCGACGACTATTCTGAGGACATGAAGGCTCTCGGCGTACAATCGCCCACTCACGAGCCTCGAGCTACCGATCACATCAATGAGATGATCGCGCTCGTTTCCACGCTCATTGAGCGCGGCCATGCATATGAACTGGATGGAGACGTTTACTTCAGCGTCGGCAGCTTTTCGGAATATGGGAGACTTTCCAAGAAAAACATCGACGAACAGCTTTCCGGCGCCCGGGTGGAAAAAGATGAGCGCAAGCGCGATCCCCGCGACTTTGCGCTCTGGAAAGCGTCCAAGCCGGGCGAGCCGTGGTGGCCGAGCCCATGGGGAAACGGGAGGCCGGGCTGGCACATCGAGTGTTCCGCTATGAGCTGCAAGTACCTTGGAGAAACGCTCGATATTCATGGCGGCGGCAAGGATCTGGTCTTTCCCCATCACGAGAATGAGCGGGCTCAGACTGAGGCAGCTACTGGCAAGCCGTTCGTCCGGTACTGGGTCCATAACGGCTTTGTGAATATCAATAGTGAGAAGATGTCCAAGTCGCTGGGTAATTTCTTTACCGTCAAAGAAATCCTCAAAGAATACCATCCCGAAGTGGTGCGCCTGTTTCTGCTCTCCCATCATTACCGCAGCCCGGTGGATTTTTCTCAGGAAACCATGAAGGACGTGGAAAACGGGATCGAGCGCATTTATGCTGCCCTGGCGGACATCGATGTCCTCATCGGCCAGTCTCAGCCTCAGCCGGTTGCCGAGGGTTCCCTGTCAGCACTGGAGGCTGCTGCGTATCAGGACGTTCAGGCCCTGGCCGGCCGTTTTGAAGAAGCCATGGACGATGA
The DNA here is from genome assembly GCA_017996625.1 of Deltaproteobacteria bacterium. Lineage (GTDB taxonomy): Bacteria > Desulfobacterota > WTBG01 > JAGOGO01 > JAGOGO01 > JAGOGO01. Next base: position 2,364 of record JAGOGO010000081.1, read on the forward strand.
CTTCAATACCGCTCAGGCTGTCGGCGCTGTGTACCATGTCGTGCGGGCGCTCAACCGCTTCATGACCGACAAGCAATTCGAGAAGACGGGGCAGGCCCTCGCGGTGCTGGCGGAAGCATCCCGCCAGATTGTCCGGCTGGGCGGCGTGCTGGGAGTCTTTCAGGTTCCTCCGACTGACTATCTGGAGGGGGTAAAGCGGAAAAAACTCGCTCAGCTCGCAGTGTCCGTCGAAGAGATTGAGCAGCTGATAGCGGAGCGCAACCAGGCCCGGTCATCCAAAAACTGGGCCCGGGCAGATGAAATCCGCGCCGGCCTGCAGCAGAAAGGCATCGTGCTGGAAGACCGCAAAGACGGGACTACATGGAGTGTTGTGTGACGTTTAAGCTTGTTTCCGATTTTGTATCCCGGGGGGATCAGCCGCAGGCTATTGAAACCTTGACCAAGGAAGTGCTCGACGGTAGAAAGCAGCAGGTGCTGCTCGGCGTGACTGGCTCCGGTAAGACGTTTACCATGGCTAATGTGATCGAACGGGTTCAGAAACCCGCGTTAGTCATTTCGCACAATAAGACGCTCGCTGCCCAGCTCTTTGAAGAATTCAAGATGCTTTTTCCGGAAAATGCGGTTGAATACTTTGTCAGTTACTACGATTACTACCAGCCCGAAGCGTATGTCCCTCAGACAGACACCTACATCGCCAAGGATGCATCCATCAACGAGAACATCGACAAGCTGCGACACTCAGCCACGTATTCGTTGCTGGAGCGTCGGGATGTCATAATCGTTGCCAGTGTCTCGTGCATTTACGGAATCGGGTCTCCGGAAGACTACTACGCCATGCTGGTTCGACTCCAGGTCGGCGAGGAGCGCGAGCGTGACGAGGTGCTGGCTAGGCTAGTGGATGTGCAGTACCTGCGCAATGACATCGACTTTTACCGGGGGACTTTTCGCGTTCGCGGCGATATCGTAGAAGTATATCCGCCCTATGCGGAAAGCAAAGCTATCAGGATCGAGTTTTTTGGTGATACTATCGAAGCGATTTCTGAAATCGATCCGCTTCTGGGCAAGGTGCTGAGGCCGCTGGATCGGGTTTCTATCTATCCGGGAAGCCATTACGTCACTCCCCAGTACAAGATGAAGCGGGCTATTGAAGGAATCAAGATCGAACTCGAAGAACGCTTGGCCGAATTCTACCGTCAGAATAAAATTCTGGAAGCACAGCGGCTGGAACAACGCACGAACTTCGACCTGGAAATGCTGGAGGAGATGGGCTACTGCAGCGGTATCGAGAACTATTCGCGGCACATCGATGGCCGCCAGGCCGGTGAGCCGCCTTCCGTGCTGCTCAGCTACTTTCCCGACGATTTCCTGCTCTTCATCGATGAGTCTCACGTCACGATTCCGCAGATTCAGGGAATGTACCGCGGTGACCGTTCCCGCAAAGAGACACTGGTGGAACATGGATTTCGTCTTCCCTCGGCGATGGACAACCGTCCGCTCATGTTCGATGAGTTCACGAAAAAGATCAACCAGGTGATTTATGTTTCCGCTACTCCGGCGGAGTATGAGCTCAAGTCTGCTGAAGGAAATATCGTGGAGCAGATTATACGCCCTACCGGACTCATGGATCCGGAGATTGAAGTACGGCCTGCTGCTGCTCAGGTTGACGATCTGCTGGAAGAAATCCGGGTACGTGCGGAACGCAATGAACGGGTTCTCGTTACCACCCTGACCAAGCGCATGGCTGAAGACTTAACCGAGTACTACAATGATTTGGGAGTCCGGGTAAAGTATCTTCATGCTGATATCGCCACACTTGAGCGCATCGAAATTATCCGGGACTTACGATTAGGTGCGTTTGATGTGCTTATTGGCGTCAACCTTCTGCGGGAGGGCCTGGATTTGCCGGAAGTGTCACTGGTGGCGATCCTGGATGCTGACAAAGAAGGGTTCCTGCGGTCGGAAAAGTCCCTGATTCAGACCTGCGGCCGCGCAGCGCGAAATGTTAATGGAAAGGTTGTCATGTACGGCGACATCATAACCGGCTCAATGAGGCTTACCCTGGATGAAACGAACCGCCGTCGGGCGATCCAGGCTGCCTATAACAAAGAACACCACATAACTCCGGCGAGCATCAAGAAGGAAATTCACAACGTACTCGCCTCCATTTACGAGGCCGATTACTTCACGGTGCCGGCAGTTGCTGAATCTGAACCCGCGTATGTACCGGTTGCGGAAATCCCCTCCGTAATCGAAAAGCTGCGCAAGGAAATGAAGGAGGCGGCGCAGCGACTCGAGTTTGAACGTGCGGCTGAGCTGAGAGATCGAATCAAGCGTTTAGAGGAAGTGGATCTTTCTCTGGGCGAAATTGCATAACTGCCGGAGATGGTTACGATGGTAGTGCGAATGGTGTTGGGTATTCTCATAATGAGCTGGCTGCTTCCAGCTGCTGTCCGGCCAGAAGATTCGGTGCACGAGGCGGTCGTTAAACTTTACTGTATTCAGGGCGCCTCCGATTATCTGTTGCCGTGGCAAATGGCTGGCCTGACGCGGGGGACTGGCTCCGGCTGCATCATCCGCGGTAAACGCATCCTCACCAACGCTCACGTAGTAAGTAACCACGCCTTTATTCAGGTGCGCCGAGCCGGACAGGCGACCAAGTACACGGCGAAGGTGGACATGATAGCCCATGAATGCGACCTGGCGATTCTCACCGTGGATGATGAATTGTTTTTTGAGGGAGTCAAGCCGATCGATATAGGAGATCTTGCGGAGGTGCGAGACCGTGTCGCGGTCTACGGTTTTCCAAAAGGCGGTGACGAGCTCTGTATTACCGAGGGAGTGATCTCCCGTGTCGAACACACCCGGTACTCACACAGCAGTGCATCCCTGCTCACGTGTCAGATGGATGCTGCTATCAATCCCGGCAGCAGCGGCGGCCCGGTGGTCAAGGGTGACCGGATTGTCGGGGTTGCGTTTCAGGGAGGCGGAGGTGAAAACATCGGGTATATGGTGCCTTCACCCGTGATCAAACATCTGCTGACCGATATTGCTGATGGCCGGCATGACGGGACTCCGGATCTGCAGATTTCCGTTCAGGCCATGGAAAATCCGGCTCTTCGCAAGCAGTATCGCCTGGCTGATGGCCAAACCGGTGTCCGAATAAGCCGCATTCTGATGGATTCACCAGTCATCAATCTGTTGAAGGTCAATGATGTCATCCTTTCCATTGGCGGTATTGACGTCGCTGACGATGGCACGATCATGCTGCGTCCGGGAGAACGTACGTCCTGGCAGTATATTGTGCAGCAGAAGCAGCTCGGCGATACTGTGGCAATGAATATTTTGCGGGATGGCCAACCGCTGACCGTCAATGCTACCCTCTCGATACCGATTAACTACGGCCGACTGGTCCCGTATGAGCAGTATGATGTGCTGCCTTCCTACTATATCATCGGCGGGCTGGTATTCGAGCCTCTTACCGTGAATTACCTGCAGCGATGGGGCAAAGCGTGGTACTCCCGCCTACCTATCGAACTCACTAACTATTACGTTAATGGCGAGCCGGCTTCGAATCGTAGACAGGTGATTGTGCTCATTCGCGTGCTGGCTGATGAGCTCAATGCCGGCTATCAGGGGCTGGAGCATGCGATTATCGTTTCGGTGAACGGCAGGAAGATTTCGGCGATGAAAGATCTGGTAGCAGCGTTTGAAGAGCATCAGGGAGACACTCATACTATTATAGATGAAAAAAACCGCATCATTATTCTTGAGCGGGCGAACCTTGCCGAGAATAGCCAGCGGATTCTGCAAAAGTATAAGATCGCCTCTGACCGGTCGGCAGATTTGCGCTGAGAACCGTAAAGAGTGAAAAGTGAGGAGCAATTGAGCCAAGAGCAGCGAAGCATGGAGCAAGAGGTCCTCTACTCCAGACTCAACTGTTCCATGCTCTTGACTCCTCATCTCAGTCTTCGACGCAGAGGGCGCAGGGAAGCAGGAGAAGTCACGCGAAGCGTGTGATTTCGGATTCGTGCTTCAGCACGAAGCCTCAATGATATAGGGGCACGGCGTGCCGTGCCTGAGAACGGCTTGATTACGTCATCGGTGCAATAATCAAGCGCTTATGGGGTTCATAATCATGGCACGTCATTCACATACCTTTGTAGAAACCTATCAAGGCCTGATGGCATTAGGCCTCGATCAGCAGACCGATAAAAATACCCTCATCTGTTACCTGCAGAAGTTTTCCGACGACCTGCTGATACGGACACTGGTCGAACGTATGAGTGAGGCTGAAAGAGAAGAGCTTTTTGCCTTTATCTCCCGCCTGTTGAAAAAATACCTATCGCACAGCGAATACCATGAGCTTTTTTCCAAAGAGGACTGAGAAGATTGTTGTGCTCAGGTGGGCCTTAGCATGTGAATCATTTTAAGATACAAGGAACATGGCTATGCTTTTGAACGGTCATAAAGGTGTATTCAGTATCTTCTTCGCTCTGGCAGTGTTTGTCCTGATCGGCTTTCGTGATTACAGCGAGGCTTATGATTTCGCCGGATGGGAACAGGGAGCTGCTGGATATGAAAAAGCAGAAAAGGCAGCCCGTGATTCCGAAGAGCCGCTCATTGTGTACTTCTATACCAGCTGGTGCGGCTATTGTAAGAAACTGGATAAAACCTACTTGAGTTCTGCCGATGTTCAGTCAGTACTCGAACCCATTCGCAAGGTTGCTATCGACCCGGAAAAAGGATCTGCTGACCGGACCCTGCAGATTACCTACGGCGTGCGAGGTTTCCCGGCCTTTTTTGTCACCATTCCCGGCCTTGGCTCACCTCCGGTCCAGGTTCATCCCTTTATGATGCGCGGTTCGATGAGCACTGCAGATTTTTCGAAGGCAATCAAAATGGTCATCGGGCGGCAGTACAATAACAAAGGCGTATCCTTAGTGAATGAAAAAAATTTCGAGCAGGCGCTTGGCTATCTGGACAAGGCACTATCATTTTATGATGGCAACCCTGATTTGTATTACAACCGGGGCCAGGTCTACTATGAGCTGGCGCAGAAACCAAAGGATCTAAGCCTGCTGACCAAGGCTGAGGAAAGCTATCAGGCAGCCTTAACGATCGATGGTAATCATCAGCGGTCACAGGAAGCCCTTGCCCGGGTCCGAAAGAGCCGCAGCCAATGGGAGGAGGAAAAACTGTCTTCATCCTCTCTTCCTTCTTCTGCACCGCAACGCTGAGGACAGCGTAAGAGAGTAAAGAGTGAGGAGTGAAGAGTAAGGGGTGATAAGGTAATGGCTCGTGCCTATTCTTCCCAACTCCTCACTTTTCACTCTTTACTCTTCACTGTTTCTTAGTTCTTTCCGAATATTTTACCTTTCAGGGCCTTCACAAACGGGTTGTTGGGATCGTACTGCTCGATCGCTGGTCGTCTGCGGCCTTCGGTCTTTTTGTTTTTCTCAGGACCTTTTCGTGCTGCCGGTGCTGCGGATGGTGAAGCGGCAGATGGTTTGTCCGGATTGTCTCGCATTGACAGCGATATGCGTTTGCGCTCCAGGTCCACCTCAAGCACGGTAACCTGGACATGCTGATGTACTTTCACTGCTGCATGCGCGTCTTTTACAAACCGGTCCGACAACTGGCTGATGTGCACCAGTCCGTCTTGGTGTACGCCGATATCCACAAAAGCCCCAAAGGCGGTAACGTTGGTGACGATGCCGGGGAGCCTCATTCCCGGCCGCAGATCTTCCATCTTTTCAATGCCATCTGCAAACGTCAGGGTCTCAAACTGAGCGCGAGGGTCTCGTCCAGGCTTTGCCAATTCCGAAAGAATATCAGTAAGTGTCGGAAGGCCCACAGCATCAGTGACGTATCGGGAAAGATCGATTTTTTCGCGCAACGCTTCCTGACCGAGCAGGTCCTTCACGGTGCACTGCACATCCTCTGCCATCTCCTCCACGATGTGGTAGGATTCAGGATGGACCGCGCTGGCATCAAGCGCATTTTCACCATTGCGAATGCGAAGAAAGCCGGCGCATTGTTCGAATGCTTTCGGGCCCAGACGTGGTACGTCACGAAGCCGTTCGCGAGAGAGAAAAGGACCATGCTCATTGCGATGGAGGACAATGTTCTTTGCCAACATGGGGCCCAGGCCGGAAACATAGGTAAGCAATTGCTCGCTGGCGGTGTTGACTTCAACGCCTACAGCATTTACGCAGCTTATCACCACATCATCCAGACCCTGTTTAAGGGCCTGTTGATTGACGTCGTGCTGGTACTGGCCGACACCGATTGATTTAGGATCGATCTTGACCAGTTCGGCAAGCGGATCCATTAGTCTTCGTCCGATAGATACTGCTCCGCGATACGAGACATCCAGGTCAGGAAATTCCTTGCGCGCAACCTCAGACGCAGAGTAAACAGAAGCGCCGCTTTCATTCACCATGATGACAGGGGGAGATCCCGCAAGCGAAAGGCTTTTTACAAAGGCCTCGGTTTCGCGGCTGGCGGTCCCATTACCGATGGCAATAGCCTCAACCTGATCGCGCTCGCAGAGCTCCTGGAGTATCCCGGCAGCTTTCTGAGCGTTCTTGCCGGAGTCATAAAGAAAAATGGTGTCTGTATGCAAGAGCTTTCCCTGGCGGTCAAGACAACAGACCTTGCAGCCGGTGCGGATCCCCGGATCGATGGCCAGTACGCTTTTCTGGCCTAAAGGAGGTGCAAGGAGAAGATTGCGAAGGTTGTCGGCAAAGACCCTGATGGCCTCTCGATCTGCACGATCCTTGGTGACAATCCGCATTTCGGTTTCCATTGAGGACGAAAGCAACCTTTTATAGCTGTCCTGTATCGCGAGCTTCACCTGCTCCGTACTTGCATTTTCGCCTTTTATAAAGATTCCATTCAGGAGCGACAGCGCTTCTTCTTCCGGAGGAGTGATGCGCAGGGTCAGAGCCTCCTCGTGTTCCCCGCGTCTCATGGCAAGAATTCGATGAGACGGAGCAGCGGCAATTGCTTCAGTCCAATCAAAATAGTCGCGGAACTTTGCTCCTTCAGCCTCTTTTTCAGGAACCACTTTGCTGCGGAAGACCGCTTTTTCCTCAAAAAAGGCGCGCATGCGGGCCCGGGCCTCCTGGTTTTCGTTAATGACTTCGGCAATGATATCCCGTGCTCCGGATAGAGCCTCTTCGATTGTTTCGACTCCTTTTTCCGGATCGATAAAAGAAGCTGCTTCAACTTCCGGACTAACGTCGTCGCGTTGCTCGAAGATAAGAAGACTAAGCGGCTCCAGACCTTTTTCTCTGGCCACAGTGGCGCGAGTACGCCGCTTCGGTCGGAAAGGAAGGTAAATATCTTCCAGCACCGACATCGTTTCCGCAGCCGCAATTTTCTCTCTCAGCTCATCGGTGAGAAGTTGCCGTTCTTCGAGTGATTTCAATATGCTTTCACGACGCTTATCCAATTCTTCGAGCTGAGCAAGCCGGTCACGGATCGAGGTGATTGCTACCTCGTCAAGAGAGCCGGTAGCTTCTTTCCGGTAACGGGCAATAAACGGTACGGTGGCATTTTCCGCAAGCAGTGCAGCAGTAGTTACTACCTGCTGTGGCCGAATGCTAAGTTCTTGGGAAATAATACTGATGTGCTGTTCGTTCATGAGAATTCTCTTATGGTATGAAAATCGGTTTGTTGTTCTTGAGCAGGTTCAAAAATTTCATCAGTATATACAAGTAAATCCAAAACGCAAGACTATGGAGAGGCTGCCAGAGCGATGGTAACCTAATTATCCTTTAGAATCAATATCAACGGGTGACCGTGAAATAGGCGCGCAAAGAAATCTTCTGTGAACCAAACGTACGGCACTATGGTCTTGAGAGAATGGGGGCTAAGGAATCTAGCATGATTTATGCCATAGAAATAAAAAATTAAAAAAAAGTGAGAACTAATTAAATACTACCCTGTCTAATACGAATAGATATATCCATTCTCTCCTCCTTTTTACAGGCAGGGCACTCACACAGTGCCCTGCCTTTTTTTATGTGAGCCGCTCGCATTATTGCTTCCGCAGAACTCGTCCAGGCTGTTTTCCCGTCAGTGCTCCTCCCTTCACGACGAATGTTCCATTGACGATAACGTGATCAATTCCCCCAGGGGGCTGAAAGGGGTCAGTAAAGTCAGCCTGATCTCGCACTGTCCCCGGGTCAAGGACTACCACGTCTGCATACCAGCCCGGCTGAAGAATACCACGGTCAACAAGACCAAGTTTTTGAGCTGGCAGCCCGGTCATCTTGTGGATGGCTTGTTCCCAGGAAAGCAGCTTGCCTGCCCCTGTCCACTGGGCCAGGATGCGGGGAAAGGATCCGAAACCACGGGGATGAGGCTTGCCTTGTTCCCGCGTGCCGGAAAGAGGGCGGGCAGCCGAATCAGTACCAATCATGACGTACGGTTTAGCCAGGATCTGTTCAAGGTTGTGCTCGTTCATGGCAAAGAAGATAGCTGTTACCATGAGCTCCTCGTCCCGCAGAAGATCATACAACGCTTCCCAGGGCGAAATGCCCTGATCAGTCGAAATCTTTTCAAGCGATTGTCCTTCCAGAGAACGGTTGTGCTCGTTGTGAACCGAAGAAATGATCACGGTTGACCAGAAGGCGGGATCAGGATTGAGAGCCACAATCTCCTCAGTCATCTTCCGGCGCTGCAGGTCATCAGCCAGGCGGCCTATGGTGGCAGCTCTTCCCCCTTCCCAGGCCCAAGCCGGAAGCAGAACATCAAGATCCGTAAACGAAGCCGTATAGGGATAGCGGTCGGCATGTACTGAGAGACCTTTGGTCCGGGCCGCTTCAATGAGTGTCAGAGCGGCCGGCAGCTTGGACCAGTTGCGTTTGCCATAGGTTTTGAGATGAGCGATCTGAAGAGATATCCTGGTTTGTTCGGCAATATACAGCGCTTCGGAAATTGCCTCTTCCAAGAGATCTCCCTCGCTGCGAAGATGGGTGGCATAGATTCCACCATGCGAAGCTGCTACCTTCGCTAAGGCTATCAGTTCTTCCGTAGAACTGTAGACGCCCGGAGGATAGATGAGGCCGGAGGAAAACCCGAAGGCGCCGGTTTGCATGCTCGCTTCCAGCAGTTCCTTCATGCGGCCGAGTTCCTGGTCCGTTGTCAGTCTGTTTTCATAACCCAGCACTCCGCCTCTCAGATTACCGTGTCCTACCAAGGTAGCCAGGTTTCCTAGAGGATGTACCCCCTCGAGTCGTGAAAGGTATCCTTCCAGATCCGTCCAGGTGATGGAGATGTCTCGACCAGTAAGCTTTTCCTGGCGCTGCTTCCGGTAAGCACCTAGCATCGGTGCACCCGAAAGGCCGCATTGTCCGATCAGTTCCGTAGTGATTCCCTGCCGGATCTTTCCGTCTGCCTGAGGATCGTACAGGTAGATAAAATCGGAATGCGAGTGAATATCAATGAAGCCGGGAGCAACAATCTTATGGGAGGCATCGATATGCTGCGTAGAGAGATCAGAAGGTAATGAACCTACTGCAGCAATTTTGTCTCCGGCTATGGCCAGATCCATCCTGCAGCCAGGAGATCCCGACCCGTCAATAACCAGACCGTTCTGAATAATAATATCGTACATAATGATGTCGCTTGGTGAGGAAAGACAGTGGTTTATTCTTGTTCATCACCATCGAAAGTGAAAGGAACAGCATGCCATTGCTCCATCCTTTTGTAAAGGAGAGTTGGGAGGATTTTCGTCTCCGGTTTCTAAAATTCCCCTGTATTCCCTTTAAAAGGGGACTTAATTTTCATGAGCGCACGGGATTGTTGCTGCTAATTCTTATGCCAAGAGCCCACCGCTCAGGTAGTACATCGTCTCTCACGTATAGGCTGGATCTGGGTGAATTTTACAATCGTTTTTCAAATGCCCGGTATTCCTCTTTAGTAAAAGATGAGTCTGTATCGACCAGGTTTTATGTTTCAATTTCTTATAACCCCTGGCAGCAGGTGAACCACACGATGCTTTCCTCGTGTTCAAGGGTGCACTTCGGGATAGTCTTTTTATCCCTAAAATGATATGGTTGATTTAACAATAGAGGAGGGAGATTGTACAGCTTTGCAGACTGGTCTCGGATTGGGCAGTCTACATCACTCTGACAACGTACTAGGGAGTGTATGACAATAGGTCATGGAGCCAAATTCTGATAAAGCGCAGGAGCATGACACTCTCGAAGCTTTCGGCCAACTTCTCGTAGCGAGTGGCAATGGAGCGCCACTCCTTCAGGCGGCTA
>JAGOGO010000082.1:0-7269 GCA_017996625.1 Deltaproteobacteria bacterium
CCCTGACTATTCTTGATGGCGTGTGGGGCATGGAAGGTCATGGCCCCAGCAACGGCAGCGGAAGGCAACTCAGTCTCATCGCGGCATCAGCAGATACAGTAGCACTTGATATCACGGTGTGTCACCTACTTGGGATTCCGCTTGAGTCCTTTCCCATATATCGGGTGGCCCGAACCCGCGCTATCGGCGAAACCTCGATCAGTCGCATCACCCTGGCTGGCGATCCTTCACATATCTTTGCTCCGGACAATTTCCGGGTACCTCAGCTCGATTCGCTCAGCTTTGTTCCCGGCTTTTTCACCCGGTTGAGCAAACGGTTCTTCGTCTCGCGGCCAGTTTGTCGAAGCAGCGTTTGCACCGGCTGCGGACAGTGCGCCAGTATATGCCCGGCCGAGGCAATCGCCATCAGCGATGAGCACAGTACCTTTGATTACGACCGCTGCATTCGCTGCTTCTGCTGCCAGGAGATCTGTCCGGAAAATGCCATCACCTTCCATCGCGGACTGCTGGTGCGCATGGCGGGCTGGCTGAAGGCGCTCACACGAGAACCTCCATCGAAGCATTGATCATCAGGTACTGTTTTATGCCAACACTGCTCTGCCCGCCGCGCCGTTGACCGTTATCCGTTAACTGTTCACCGACTGGATTAGATTTTTCGCTAAGCGGTAAGGCGATGATGGAGTCGTAGAAGAAAGCAATCACAAGAATCCGTCATGCTCTCGCAGGCGGGCATCCAGGTAGCACCGCTTTACCTTGCTTCCTGATGCTTGTTACCACAACCGGGATGATTCACTCAATCTCACTACTCTGAGTAGGCCAACTGACAACGGTAAACGGTGAACGCGCAGCCTCTAAGCGGTGAACGGTCAACGTTTATATCGTCCCATCAATTGGCCTTCGGCCAGAATGTGGCCCTTCATGGCCTTAAGCAGCTGATCTTTGGTCAGCCCGGGATCGAGTGCCAGCTCCTGATCGAGCGCGTAGAGCTTGAAGTAGTAGCGGTGCGTTCCTCCCGGAGGGCATGGTCCTCCGTATCCGATCCGACGGAAATCATTTGTCCCCTGCGTGGCTCCGGTGGCAAGCACCTTGTCCGCGGGCACCGCTTCAGGCAATTCCTGCAATTGAGGCGGAATATTATACATCACCCAGTGCACCCACGTGCCCACAGGTGCGTCCGGATCGTCGCTGATGAGAGCCACACTCTTAGTCCCCTCAGGGACGCCGGTCCATGCCAGAGGTGGCGATATATCCTGGCCGTCGCAGGTATACTTCTTCGGAATCATGTCGCCTTCAGTAAACGCACTGCTTGTCAGCTGGATAGTCATATTCTTCCCTCCTTGCGTCTGGGCATCAAGATCTGTGCTGCAGGCACAGATCATAAACACGATTACCATGCTGCAGAAGCCAATAAGCCGGTATAGTGTCTGCATAGCGTTCCTCCCCTTAACTCGAGTTCCACTCAAGCACAATGATCCACATCACCTCAGAGAAAGCACGCTCCTGAGCAATTAATTAATAATAGCATGGATTATGGAAGAAAGGAAAAAGAGTGAGGAGTGGAAAGTAAGAAGGTTGATCGCAGAAATACTGCCCTCGACCTTACCCTGCTTCTCAGCCATCGGCGCTGGGGGCGCAGGGGAAAAAAGGATTGTCATTGCGAGGAATCACGCCGAAGGCGTGATGACGTGGCAATCTCCTAAACCTTTTTCTCCGCGTTCTCAGCGCCCCTGCGCGAAATCACGGGTGGGCATCGGGAAGCGATCTTCTCACTTCTCTCACGAATCAAGCGGAATGGTCAGATAATATCCATAATGCCCGCGCTGAATGAGGAGCACCATGCTGCGGGCCTGGTAGATGTTGGCAATGGCTCTCTGAAAGTCCTGGAGACCGTTAAGAGCGGTATTATTTATCTGCAGCATGATATCGCCAGCCTTAACGCCAGCCCGGTCAATGCGGCTGCCGGAACGTATCTTTGTGATGGCAACGCCGGCCGGAGTTCCTTTCTCTTTCAACCCAGGCACGAGTTCCTTCACTTCAATACCGAGGAGGCGTAGTGCAATCTCCTGAGCTTTTTCAAGAGGAAATTCTTCCGTCTTCAGAACCGAACTCACTTGCCGGCCGTCACGAAACAGCGCGACCGTGATCTCTTCCCGCGGAGGATACTGCCTGAGGATCTCAAGGTAGTCTTCCGTCGATTTTACTGTGTCGCGGCCAATGCCGGTAATAATGTCGCTCGGCCTAATGCCTGCTTCTTCCGCCGGGCTTTCCGGATCAACCCGCCGCACCAGCACACCGCCAGCTCCCTTGAACTGCAGCGATCCGGCAAGATCAGCCGTCAGCTCCTGTACCTGAATACCTATCCACACCGGCGCCAGTTTGCCGTACAGAATAAGCTCATCAACAACTCGCTTTGCCTTGTTGATAGGTATCGCAAAGCCGATACCCTGCGCTCCCTGGCCATAGATGGCACTGTTGACACCGATCAGCTGACCATCAATATTGAGAAGCGGCCCACCGCTGTTACCGGGGTTAATCGAAGCATCGGTTTGAATAAAATCGCGATAGGTGCGGTCACTAGCCTTTATCGATCGCCGGACCGCACTGATCACACCAGTCGTTACCGTGTGAGAAAGCCCAAAGGGGTTTCCGATAGCGATCACTTTCTCACCGATCATCAGATCCTCTGAACTACCGAGAACAACGGTGGGCAAATCCCGACCGGCATCGATCTTGAGTACCGCAAGATCAAGCTCCGGTGCGGAACCGATGAGTTTTGCCTCGTAGCTCTTTTCATCCATGAGGATTACTTTGATCCGTGTCGCCCGTTCCACCACATGCCAGTTGGTAAGAATATGCCCGCTCTTGTCAAAGATGATTCCTGAGCCAAGGCTTCGCTCCGTGTATTTTTTTTCATATCCGTGATCGAAGAAGTCTTCAAAAAAACGATCGAAGAATGGATCAGAAGCAAAAGGGGACATGAATCCCGTCTGGCGGCGCACTTCTTCTTCAGTGCTGATATTGACAACTGCCGGACTTGCCTGCTCAACTGCCCGCACCACGGCATCGCGGCGAAGCGATTCCGCTTCTGCCCCGAAAGCAGGCAGAGCAGCAGCGAGGATGTACAAAACCAAGGAAGACAGAACACAGGATCGATAGAGCTTCAAAAAGAAGCGCACATGCATTAGTCTGACCGAGAATGATTGTTCCATTCTTTCTCTCTCTTCCTTTTCAAAGAGGCTTGGGTGAATTTTCAAGCGTCACTGCAAGTCCCCGGCATCCCTCCTGTAAAGGAAACTCGGGAATGGATCAGAGACCCATTCCGCAGAGGGATGAAGTTCTTTCGTCGCCGAGGTTATTGTTTCTTGCTTGGTTCAGAAACGGGGCTTTTTGCAGGAGGAACAGCCGGAGCTGCCGAAGCGGATGCCTGTTTCTCGAGGTCCTGCAGAGAAGGCATGAGGGTGTCTACCACACTTTTATAGGCTTCATAAATATATTTCTGATCACCAGCCTTAACGTAGTAGAAATTCTCTTCTTTTTTTTCACCAACAAGGAGTAATCTGGTGCTTCCGTCTTTAAAGGTTACGGTTAGTTCCGCCTCCGGCGAATCAAGTCCAGCTTGCTCGGCTGTAACCGCGTCAGCGAACTTGCCAGCAGTAAGTGTTGAAAGACTTGATACTATGCTCGTTATCTTCGTTCCATCAGCTTCCGCCTGTATCGGCTGCTCAATGCGCCATTCACCCGTGTCCCCTTTCTGAAGAGTCAGGGTTTCATTTTTCTTTGCGATTTTCAGTCCCGCAACATCTGCCGCAGCAAAATCAAAAATTTTTCGGTTTCGCCAGTTATCCAGCTGACGGTCGAAGTTTCCCTTAAGAAAATTCGGATACAGATAGACGATATCAGAACCGACCTTGCGAATATAATTGCTGAAAAAGTCCGGTCCCTCCTTGCCTACAAATAACCGGCCGAGCTCCTGGCCCTTTGAATTAAATGCCGCCACTTCAATAGCGCTTCCTTCTGTCACTTCAAACAGGCCATGCTTATCTTTATTGCGGGAAGCAAGATTATCCTCTTTCAAGCTCTGCATCTTTTCAAGCGCTTCCTTGACTGCGTCCTGGTCGGCCGGATAAGGCTCTTGAGCCGGGAGCTGCTGCCCGGCTGCTGCTTTTTCAGGCTGCGGCTCAGCCTCATCCTTTGCGGCTCCTGATTGCTGATCAGGCTTCGCGCCGCTATCCGCATTCGCCGGCGGAACTGCTTCCGTCACATACCAGCTCTGATCAATCCGCTGCAGAACGATCAGATTCTTCTCTTTCGGACGACGGATCTCAACCTTCTTTACCTCTTCGATCTTTAACGCCGGGAATAATGCTTTGACGTGTTCGTCAGCCTTTTCGGTATCCTTCTTAAAAGGCCGCTCCAGAAAGAAGACGAGCAGCACTGCCACTACCAGTATAAGCAACAGAACGAGATTCTTCCTGAAGTTCATAGTTCCTCTCATGAAAACGTGTTATCGCGCAGGAGAGCCTGCCAGCGGGCTGAGCACGATGGGGTGGAGTCTAGGAGATTGCCACGTCATTCTGCTTGGCATCCCGGGTCCCGCGGGATTCGCAATGACAATCTTCTTTTCTCTGCGCCCTCAGCGCCAGGAAACAGTAAAGAGTGAAGAGTCAGGAGTTAGAAATGTCCCTCGTGCCTGCCCGTGATTTCATGCGCAGGGTGGGCACCAGGGAAGGATCTCCTTACTCCTTGCTGTTCTGCAGCCCCAGACGTTCTTCTTATCCGAGATCCTGGAGGGTTATCTTTTTCCTGCTCTTCAAATAAAACCGGATGAAGCCGAAGAGCGCCACAAGAATCGGAATCGCCAGCATGTTGGCAAACTTGAGTACCCTCTTCTGCTGTTCGGTCAGAATCGGTATCGGCTTATCAGTAACCGATCGAGAGCGAATTCCGATCAGGTCCTTGCCCCAGGTAGCCCAATCCAGTGCATTGAGAAAAAACTCCATGTTTCCCGGATTGCCGACAAAGTTGTTTTCGAGAAACCGGCCATTGCCTACGACCAGGATCTGAGTTTCTTTCTGGCTTTCGGGTATTGTCGTGCGATCCTTGTCAGCAGATTCGGAACTCTTGCTCTGGTCTTCCTCTGATTTTTCCATTGGAGGAACATCCTTGCCGGCAAAGAAACTTTTGAATCGGCCCTGCGTCCATACTGCCAGTGCATACTGCTGCATGTCCTTTTCCTGTTCCGGCATGAAGTCCTGGCCAGGATTGATATTGTACATGCCTTTCTGGAGCCAGCTATAGGGCGAGGATTTGGCAAGCACGGTGAAACTAGCCTCCGGATGCGAGTCCGGCAGTGCCTCCAGTGCCGCCGGCCACGGCAACACCAAAGACTCCAGCTGATTGACAATCGGATTCTCCTGATCGAATCCTGCTTCAATTACTTTCGGAAAGAAGGGGTACGGTGTGCGGACAATAGTGTATCCAGTCTGATAGGTGATTAACATATTCATGCGGTCGAGCACCAGATCCCGCGTCACCTTCACCCCATAGTTCTCAAGGAGATCGGAAACATTACTTTGCCGATACGACGCCTGGACGGTTCCCTCCGGGATCGTGATGATGTCGATAAAGAAGAATACCTTCCCGCCCGCCATAATGTACTGGTCGATCTCATACTTGTCCCGTTCAGTAAGTCCGTCGGGTCCGGCAACCACGAGTACATCGATGGTATTCGGAATCGCCTTTCCGTCAGCAGTATCGACTTTCTCTACCGCGTACTGTTTACCGAGCGCGGAACGAACGGTGGAATACCCTTCGTAAATGTCGTACTCACTGTGACCGGAGAGAAAACCGATCGTCTTTTTCTCTTTGCGGACCACTTTCAGAATAGCAGTGGTGAGGTCATACTCCAGGTTATTGGTATCCTTGAGAAAGGGAATGACTTCCTGCCGATCTTCGTAGGTCACGGCAATGCCCATGTACGCCTTGGTTGCCGTAGCCTGATCCTTTTCCCAGATATTCATCTGAACTTCAGGAATCCCGATGAACCTCATCCGTTTTTCGATTTCCGGGTCTTCGGACGGATCAACGAACTCCACCTGAATAGTACCTTTTGCATACGCCTGGTACTCGCTCAGCATATCTTTGACCCGCTGTTTTATGGGAAGTACATAGGAAGGAAGCTTCGTGGAGAAATAACACGTGATGGTTACAACGTCGTCGAGATTGGCCGCAATTTTTTTTGTGGCATCTGACAACGAGTACACTTTCGTTGCAGTAAGATCGAGCCGACCGAAATGCCGGGCCGAGAGAAAATTGATGAGCGCAAAGAACCCGGCCATGATAATAAGGAATAAAACGAAATTGGAACCGGCGCTTATCTTTCGGGAAACGTTTGCCATATCAACTCCACCTTCGGCTTGCAATTAAGCGCGTGTTAAGGGAAAGGAAAAACCAGATCACCGTGAGGTAGTACAGTACATCCCGTGAATCAAGCACACCCCGCTGCATAGAGGCAAAGTGTCGGCCCAGACCGAGGTATGAAAACGGTGCCACCAAAGCATTTGGCAGGGAGAGCAAAACGATATCCTCTCCAATGATAAACAATACAAAGGACACCAGGCTGGCAATGATGAACGCCACAATCTGGTTTTCCGCAAGACTGGAAATAAACAAGCCGATAGAGAGATAGGCAGCCCCGAGAAAACATGAACCCAGATAGCCTCCCACAATCGGACCCATATCAATGCCACCCAGGAGCGCCAGGGTCAGCGGAATGGGAAAACTAAGCGCCAGCGTTACGAGAAAAAAACCTAAGCTCGCGAGGAACTTTCCCAGGACCATTTCGCTGTCTTTCACCGGCAGGGTCATGAGAATCTCGATGGTTCCCATTTTCTTTTCTTCTGCCCACAGTCTCATGCTTATGGCGGGAATGAAGATGAGAAATATCCAGGGAAGAAAGAAAAAATAATCCCGCATCTGGACTTGGCCAAGAAGAAAAAAGCCTCGGAAAAAGAGCCAGCTGCTGAACGACAAAAAGGCAATGATGAAGACATAGGCTACTGGAGAGTCGAAATACGAGCGAAACTCTTTTCGCGCAAGAATGAATATTGAGTGCATGCTCACCCTTCTTTCACGGCATCGTCAAAAGCCCATCTGCTGCGTTGTCTTCGGTCGCTCCTCCTTGCGGCGTATAAGAACATACGCCTCAGTCGTCGCTCCCTGGGCGCCTTGCAGCTGGCGCTTTTTACTTCGCCGTATCACGGTTTACTT